>JAHEFX010000002.1 GCA_024639975.1 bacterium | reverse complement strand
GGGCGCCCCGTCCGTCGATGCCGGGCGGTGGGCGACCGCGACCAAGCCCAGGACGCCCAGTAGGACGGCCGCAGCAACCCGCACCTCGGCCTGGGTCATCCCGATGTCCAGGTCGATGGGCACGTAGTAGGCCAGCCCGAGCACGACGAAGAGCGTCATCCCGACGACCAGCCAGGTACCGGACGCAGCGAGACGGTCCGAGTCGGCATCGGGGACCATCGCCGACCACACCAGGCCAGCGGCCGGGATCACGATCAGGCTCAGGATTCCGAAGAGCAGCGGACCGCTCTCGGCCAGGACTGCGGTCGCCACCACGACTACCAGCGCGATGGCGGCGGGAAGGCGACGACGACCCCAGACGACGACCAGCCAGAGGGTCAGGACGTTCAGGAGGGTCATCAGGAGTTGGGCGGAGGGACCGCCGATCCCCGTCACCTCCGAAACCCACCCGGGATTCTGGAATACGAGGCTTTGGAAGAACAGCAGTGGGCCGACGCCCACGAGCGAAGCACCCGCGCCCCAGGGGACGCCGCCACGGTCGGGGAGCGAGATGGTCCGGAGCAACACGAGCGCGCCCACGCCGAGGACGATGACGGCGAGCAGGGGGACCACGCCGGGCTGGTAGGCCAGGTCGAGCCCCAGGCCGACACCCTTGATCGCGCCGTCGACGGCGACGCCCAGGAGGAGGCCACCGACCAGGGCGGTGCGACCCATCGCCAACACGAGCGGCAGCAGACCCACGAACGTGGCTGTGGCGACGGCGGAGGCCCACAGGTCGATCCCCGGATCATCGACCACCTGGTTCAGCAGGCGAGCCAGCACGAGAATCCAGAGCCCCGCCCAGAGCGTGGTCCGCACACCCAGCAACCGGGCGAGAACGGGAAGGACCAGGCCGGCGACGAACGGGGCGAGGGCGATGGGTACCAGGTCGAGGACACCGATCCCGACCGTGTCCCGGAGGTACCAGGTCAATGACCCGAAGAGGAACCGCATCGACTGGGCGCCGAGCACCACCACGACAGCGCCGAGCAGGGTCTTCGCCATACGTTCTGATCGGAGTTCGTGGAGCACGTCCCCAACCTATTCCTCGACAGCCGAACCGGCATCATCCGACCCCTACCCTTCCGTCCATGGACCACCGCGGCCGCCGCTCCCGCCTCGCTCAACTGCTGCCCGACTCGCTGGTGCTCCTGCTCGGGCACACGGCGACCGTCCGGGACCACCCGGCCGACCACCATCCGTTCCGCCAGGACGCCACGTTCCTCTACTTCACCGGATTGGACGAGCCGGATGCCGCCCTCCTGGTCGACACGGCCTCCGGCGAGTCGACGCTGTTCGGCGTGGAGCCGGACCTGGAAGACATCGTCTGGCACGGACCCCGCCCACCGCTCGCCGAGCGGGCGGCCACCGCCGGGGCCGACTCGTATCGGTCGGCCTCGGACCTGCCGAGCGCCCTCGCCGGACGCACCCCACTCACCCTCCCCGCCCCGAGACCGAGCCAACGGGACCAGCTCCAGGACCTGCTGGGTGACGTCGCACCATCCCACGACCTGATCAGGGCCGTTGCCCAGCTGCGGGAGGTGAAGGACGAAGAGGAGATCGCCGAGATCGACCAGGCCCTCGAGCGCGCCCGCCGACTACACGCCGCCGCCATGGCCGCCATCTCCCCCGGCTGCGAGGTGGCCGCCGTCGCCCGCCACCTCGGGGAAGTCGTGGCCGGCACCGGTGGGGAATGGGCGTACCCGGTGATCTTCACCACCCACGGTGAGGTCCTCCACCAGTTCGGGCAGACCGGCCGGATGGAGGCGGGCGACCTACTCCTCCACGACGGAGGCGTCACCTCCGACGGCGGATACGCCTCGGACGTCACCCGCACCATGCCGGTCACCGGCACCTTCGACGGGCGGGCCGAGGCGCTGTACGACATCGTCTTCGATGCCCAGGCCCTTGCCCTCGCAATGATGCGACCGGGTGTCGCCTGGCGGGACGTCCACCATGCCGTCGGGCGGAAGATCCTGGAGGGCTTCGCCGACCTGGGCCTGTGCGGGGGGGACCTCGACGCCGCCGCCGAGGACGGCGCGTATGGACTGGTGTTCCCCCACGGGGTGGGCCACCTGCTCGGCATCGAGGTGCACGACATGGAGGGCCTGGGCGAGGACCTCGTCGGCTACGACGCCGAGTTCGTCCGGTCCGACGTCTTCGGCCCGTCCAACCTGCGGTTCGGCAAGCCCCTCCGCGAGGGAATGGTCATCACCGTCGAGCCGGGCGCCTACCTGATCGGCCCCCTCATCGAACGGTTCCGGGCCGACGGCGACTTCGACGGCTTCTGGGACTGGGAGCGTCTCGAGGATTGGGTCGGCGTCGGCGGGGTTCGGATCGAGGACGTCGTCCGGGTCACCGTCGACGGTGCCGAGGTGCTCGGGCCCCCGATCCCGCGCACCAAGCCAGAGGTCGAAGAAGCGATGGCGTGAACGACACCGACAGGGCCGTCCGATCCGCGATCTACGAGTGCTTCGTGGACACGGTCGACCCGACCGCCGCCGCCGTCGCCGAGCGCACCTCCCTCACCGAGCAGGTGGTCGTCGACTCGTTCACGCACCTCGGGTCGGAGCAGCGAGTCGTGCTCGATCGACCCGACCATGTCCGGATGGCCCACCCGTTCTCGTCCGTGGAGACCGGCTACGACGCCGTGCTCGCCGGCAAGACGATCCATGCCAACTGCGCCTGGGATGCCTTCGCCATCCTCGCCCTCCTCGGCGACGGCCGGGTGGTCAAGGACGGAGTTGCCGCGTGGACGGTGGAGGACGGCAGGGTCGCTCCGGACGGGATCATCCACTTCGTGGTTCCACCCCGCGAGTTCTGGACGGACATCGGCTTCACCTGAGGCACCATCCAGGGCTTCCGGTCGGAAGCCGAGCTCGAGGATTGGCTGGCGCGCACCGACAACCCGCGAGGCGAGACGGTGCCGGTCCAGGTGATGTACGACCTGAGCGCCGAGTGGTACCAGGGACGGATGGACCGGGCGTGGATGCCGATCGGGCCCGAGCTCGCCGAGGCGACCTTCGATCGATACGGCCTGACCGGCGACTTCTGGTCGATGGCCTAGCCGAGCAGGTCGGCGCAGGCCGCCGCCAGCCGGTAGTCCTCTTCTGCCTCCGCCGGGTCGTGCGGCAACGCCCAGATGGCACTCTCGACCTGGACCGCCAACGTCCAGCCGAGTGCGCGATCCCGGTCCACACCGGTGGCGGCAACGATGTCGGCCAGCGGGCCGGCCGGCCGGGGGTCGTTCGGGTCGACGACGGCCCGGATTACCTGCCGGAGGTCAAAGGCACGGTCACCGACCATCGGCTTCGGGTCGATGCTCACCCACTCGCCGTCGCGGGCCATCACGTTCTCGGGGTGGAGGTCGCCGTGCATCAGGACCGGGTCGGTGACCCCACCGGGCCAGCCGTCGAGGATCTCGATGGCCAGGTCGACCACCGCGGCGTCCCAGTGTGCGGCCTTCGAGCGGGAGCGCATCAACCCCGGCCAAGGGGCGACGACATCGGCGACCGACGGCACCCCGTCGGGCACGGGCGCGGACCACAGGTCGGCCAGAAGGTCCAACATCGCCGGGAGCCACACCGTCGGCCCGGCGGCCTCCAGGTCCCCCGGACCGAGCCGTTCGAGGAGCAGCGTCCAGGAGTCGGCGTCGTGGCCGAGGAGACGGACCGCCCCCGTGCCGTCCCAAGCCGTGAGACCCGCGGCCTCGGCGGCAGCCTCCTCGTGCGGGACGACGATCTTGAGGACGACATCCACCCCTGAGACCGTGGAGGCGGGCGCGACCCACGAGGTGACACCACCGGGCTCGAACGGTGGACCGATCTCGAGGTCCCAGCGCGTGGCGGCCGCCTCGACCATCGCCGGAAGACGAAGGCGCCAGTCATCGCCCTTCGCTCCGAACCGGGGGAGCGACCCGGCGAGGGCACTCGGGAGTTGGATCACCCGGTGAAGTCAACCAGATGGTCGGCGCGTGACAGACAGGCGGCGGTCCCGGGACCGCCGTCGACCCGGCATCGGTGAGCGGTTGGAGGGCTCAGCGAGGATCGATGGCCACGTCTTCGAACGAGAGGCGACCCCTCGTCCGGGAGAACGCGGGGAGGTGGGTCGAGCACACCTCGTGCTTGTTGTACCGGGAGAGTTTGACGTCGCATCCCGGCACCGTGCAGGTACGTCCATCTCCGTACTGGCGAGTCTTCCGCCCGCCGCGGGGAGTCCGTCCCACATACTGCGTATCTGCCATACCCCAGATACTGGTACATCAGAATCGCTACAACGTGAACGGGGGGTAAAACCGGGCGCAATTCACCCAAGTACGGACGAATTCCTCTCCGGTCAGGGTCCTTCGAGGACCTGGATGAGGTGCGGAGCGAACAGCTCGGGTTCGAGCAGGAACGCGTCGTGCCCCTTCTCGGAATGGACGGTGATTCGCATCGACTCGACGCCCGCTCCCTTGAGGATGCGAATGAGCTCCGTCTGCTCGGACGGGTAGAAGCAGACGTCGCTGTCGATCGAGAACACGAGGTACTTCTGGTCGGTGCACTCGTCGAAGAGGTCGACCAATGACACGGCGTCACTCCCCGACTCGGCGAGCAGGTCGAAGTGCTGCCACATCCACATCAGGCGGAGGTAGGTGTTGGCGTCGAAGCGCTCGAGAAACCGCCGGCCCGACGCCCAGATGTAGCTCTCCATCGGGTGGGTGATCGTGTATCCGGCCGGCTGACCCCAGGAGTCGTCGACCCGGCCCCGGGCTCGTTCGTCCATGGCGTCGAGCGACACGAAGGTCTTGTGCCCGATCATCCTGGCCAGCGTCAGGCCGGCGTCGGGATGGGCCCCGTCGTAGTAGTCACCGCCGTCGAAGTCCGGGTCGTTGAGGATCGCCGCCGTCTGCTCGAAGTTGTGGAGGAACTGGAGACGCGTGGTGGCTGCTCCCGTCGCGATCGGGACGACGTTGCGGACCCGGTCGGGGTAGCGGGTGGCGGTGAGCAGGGCGGCCAACCCGCCGGTCGAGGCGCCCACGACCGCGTGGAGTCGGTCGACGCCGAGGTGGTCGAGGAGGACCATCTGGCTGTCGACGACATCGCGGAAGCGCACCTCGGGAAAGGTCGAGCCGTAGGGCGAACCCGTGGCCGGGTCGAGCGATGAAGGGCCGGTGGTGCCGTAGCAACCGCCCAGGTAGTTGACGCCGATGACGAAGAACCGGTCGGTGTCGATCGCCTTGCCGGCACCGACGAACTCCGACCACCAGCCCCGGCGGCACTCGTCGTTCCAGAGGGGGACGCCGTCGACCTCCCCGGTCCAACCGGTGAGGTGCTGGCTGCCGGTGAGGGCGTGGTAGACGAGGATCGCGTTGGAGGCGTCGTCGTTGAGTTCGCCGAACGTCTCGTAGGCGAGCGTGACACGCTCGAGGCTCCCGCCGAGGTAGGTCTCGAAGGGGAGACATTCGGCTGGCAGGTCGAAGAACTTGGTCTCGGTGGTGGCGAGCTCGGTTGCCACGGGACCTCGGGGACGTCGGGGGGCGGAGCGTACCCCGCCCCCCGATCGCTCCGTCATGCGGGTACCGGCGCCACGGCGGCCTGCAGGGCCTGCTCGACGTCGGCCTTGATGTCGTCGATATGCTCGATGCCGACCGAGATCCGGATCAGGTCGGGTGTGACCCCCGACGTCGTCTGCTCACCGTCGTCGAGCTGTTGGTGCGTGGTGCTCGCCGGGTGGATGACCAGCGTCTTGGCATCGCCGACGTTCGCCAGGTGCGAGGCCAGCTCGACGGAGTCGATGAAGGTCTTCGCCGCCCGGTAGCCGCCCTTGATGCCGAACGTCAACACGGCCCCGAAGCCATTGGTCAGCAGCCGGCGGGCGATCTCATTGGACTCATGCGACTCGAGGCCCGGGTACCGAACCCAATCGACGAGCTCGTGACGCTCCAGCCAGCGCGCCAGGTCGAACGCGTTGTCGACGTGTCGTTGGACCCGCAGACTGAGCGTCTCGATGCCCTGCAGCAAGAGGAACGAGTTGAACGGCGAAAGCGCCGCCCCGAAGTCCCTCAGACCCTCGACCCGTGCCCGGATGGCGAAGGCGATGTTCCCGAAGGGCCCGTCGGGTCCGAACACGTCGGTGAAGACGAGGCCGTGGTAGCCGGGGGCCGGATCCGTGAACAGCGGGAAGTTGCCGTTCCGCCAATCGAAGTTGCCGGAGTCGACGACCACACCCCCGATGGCCGTGCCGTGTCCACCGATCCACTTCGTGGCCGAGGCGACGACGATGTCCGCTCCGTGGTCGATCGGGCGGACGAGGAACCCGGCGGCGCCGAAGGTGTTGTCCACGACGAGCGGGATGCCCGCCTCGTGCGCCACTTCGGCGAGGGCCGGGAGGTCCGGCACGACGAACCCCGGGTTGGCGATCGACTCGACGTACAAGGCCTTCGTGTTCGGCCCGATGGCCGACCGGAACTCCTCCGGTTCGACCCCCTCCACGAACTTCACGTCGATGCCCAGACGGGGCAACGCCACCTTGAACTGGTTGTAGGTGCCGCCGTAGAGGTACGAGGACGAGACGATCTCGTCGCCGGCCTGGGCGAGCGTCGTGATGGCGAGCAGCTGTGCTGCCTGCCCCGACGAGGTCGCCACGGCGGCCACGCCGCCTTCGAGCGCCGCGATCCGCTGCTCGAACACATCCGTCGTGGGATTCATGATCCTCGTGTAGATGTTGCCGAACTCCTGGAGTCCGAACAGGCGAGCGGCGTGGTCGGCGTCGTCGAACGTGTAGGACGTCGTCTGATGGATGGGTACCGCCCGGCTGTTGGTGCCGGCGGCCGGCTCCTGTCCGGCATGGACTTGGAGCGTCTCGTAGCGATAGGTCTTCTCTTCGGACATGGGTGTCTCCCTGAATGCTGTCTGTGTGGACGGGTGCCTGCGAGCGGCAGGCGCGACGTCACCGCTGGTGGGTGGTCTCCCGGACGGTGCGGTGCGTCAGTGCAGACATCGGGCCGCCCGGGAGCCGGGCATGCCCTTGCAGGGATCGGGGTGTGGGTGTGCGTTGACGATGGCGGTCATGGTCGGCTCCAGTGTCTCGTGCGCTCGTCCGAGCACCGCGAGCGGGCGGACCCGCCGACGGCGATCTCATCGTTCAGGCATTGGCACCGGTTCCTTGCGGTCGGTTGCCGTGGCTTCGAAGGGCCTGTCCCTCCACCACTCGAGATGAGCGCTATGTCAGTGGGCGGGAGTGTGTCATCCCGCCGGGGTCGCCGTCAAGGGACCGGCCCAAGACCGGACATTCCGAGCCATCTGGTCGAGCACCTGGGGGCCCGCTCGGACCGGGACCCGGATCCCCCGGTTCGTCCGGCGACTGCGAGGACGCCGGCCGCGGTTGAAACGGGCTACCCCACCCGGATCTCGTGCGTGACGAGTTGGTGGATCGGCTCGAAACCCAGGCGCTCGTAGAGACCGTGGGCGCCCGTCTGGTTCGCCGAGTCGACACCAAGGAAGGCATGCGTCATGCCGGAATCCCGAAAGGCGTCGATCGAACGGGCGATCAGTGCCGAGGCGATGCCCTGCTTGCGATGGGACGCCATGACGCCGAGTGAACCGATCCAGCCGTCACGCCTTCCGGTGGTGGCCCCGTCGTCGGGATAGAAGCTGTTGAGGGTGTAGCCGACCAGCGCGCCCCCATCGAGCGCCATCCACGACAGGTCATGCCTCGTCGAGGGCATCGAGTTCCAGGCGGCCCACGCCGTCGCATCCACGACGGTCGACCCCCAGTGGTCGGCGAACGCCTCGTTGTGGGCCATGCGGGCTTCCTCCGCCCGGGCGGGATCCCACGGGACGATCTCGGCCGAGGTGTCGGCCACGACCGGCGACAGGCCACGGATCAACTCCCGGTACCACCGGACCGGGCGCATCCCGTGGTCCTCGAACAGCTGCGCCGATCCGGGCTGCGAGGTGTATTCGAACGTCCTCAGGTAGGCAGCCAGGCCGTGGTCGTATCCCGCCACGAGTTGGCGCGCACGCCCGACCTGCCACTCGACGAGCTGTGACCCGATCCCCTCGCCGCGCCGGTCGGGCACGGTGCCGCCCGACGCCAGCACCCGCTCCTGGCGCTCTCCCGAAGGCTCGTGGAAGAGCTTCGCCCAGCCGACGATCCCTCCGCCATCGACCGCTGCAACTGCGTCCTTGGAGGGATCGAAGTGCGGTTCCTCCTGCTCCTCTTCGAGCTCGCTCAACGAGGCTGGGAACGGGTGTCCATCCGAGATCTGGATGGCACGGACGACGGCGTGGATGTCGACCAGGGCGAGGTCGGACCAGGGAACGAGTTGCATGCCCCGACCGTAGATCGCCCGATGGCCGGGTGCAGGACCTTTCTGCGGGCCGAGTGGCTCGAATCCGCACCACCGAGGCCCGGGTACGGCTCAGGCGAGGGCGTCCAGGGCGTTCTTGGCGGCCCAGTCGACGCTGCCGACGACCTGCAGGTAGGTGCGGGTGATCCCGAGGCGCTCGAACTCGGCGATCTGCTCGGCGTGCTCGTCCCAGGTCCTGATCGGGATCCGACCCTCGAAGCGCTCCCGCATCTCGGCAGGTGTGCGGCCGGATCGGGACCCCCACTCGCCGAGGAACTCGTCGATCTCTGCGCCGTCGGCACCGCCGATGGTGGGCATGCAGGTGGAGATGAGGATCGTGTCGGGGTCCCGGCCGGCCTCTGCGGCGGACCGTCGCATGACCTCCATGCGCGACGCGACGCCCTCGTCCGTGTGGTGGTACAGATTGAACTCGTCGGCGTAGCGGCCGACGAGCGAGGGGGTCTTCTTGGCCCCTCCCCCGCCGACCATCAGCCTGAGGTCATCGCGGGCGCGCGGCTGGATGTCCTGGGCCCCCAGCGACCAGTGCTTGCCGTCGTAGCCCCGGGTCGGGTCGTCGAGGAAGACCCGGAGGTAACCGAGGGCGTCCTCGAGCCACTCGAAGCGGGTGCCCATGTCGGGGTAGTCGAAGCCGAACACCTCGTGCTCACCGTCGTGCCAGCCGGTGCCCAGACCGAACACGAAGCGGCCGCCGGCGATCTCGTCGATCGTGGTGATCGTCTTGGCGTAGACCGCCGGGTGACGGAACGTGATGGGGCTGACCAGCATGACGATCTCGACCGACTCCGTGTCCCGGGCGAGTGCGGCCGCCTGCACGAGGGAGTCGTAGGCCGGCGAGGCCCACTCATCGGGGTTGTTCCCGTAGAGGTAGTGGTCGGCGAGGGCGACGGCGGCGACGCCCGCCTCCTCGCAGATCCTGGCGATGCTGACGATGTGGTCGTAGTCGCCGACCACCTGCACTCCGTATTCCATGGGGGCGAAGGTAATGCCACCGGGAAGAGACCCGAACGGCCCGTCGTTCAGTCCGGGACCGCAGTCTTGAACGAGAGGAAGTCGACCAGGAGCTTCGTCAGCTCCCAGGGCGCCTCGCCCGGGATGACGTGGCCCGCGTCTAGGACGACGTGCTTCGCTCCGAGCATGTGGGCAAGGACGGCGCCACCGGCCTGGTCGGTCATGCGGTCCGCCGACCCCGACACCACGAGCGAGGGACAGGTGACGGCATCCGCCCGGGCACCGGCGACCTCGAAGGCTCGGCAGGCAGCCAGGTCCTTGGCGTAGACGTCGAGGCCGACGCCCGCGGTCTGGTGCCAGTCGAATCCGGCGCGCCACGTACCCGGCTCCGGGTCACCACCTGCGTGCCGACCGTGCATCCAGGCCCGGGCGAGCTCCAGCGAGTGGTCGTCCTCGGCCCGGGCTGAATCGAGCAGGTCGGGGTGGACTGCCATGACCGGGCTGGTCGCCACGAGAACGAGACCGGAGGCCCGGTCGGGGTGGCGTCCGGCCAGGTCGAGCGCAACGAGCGACCCCATGGAGTGCCCGACCAGTGCCGCTGCCTCGACGCCGAGGCCCTCGAGAAGGGCCAGGACCGTTTCGGACATCTCCTCGATCGACTCGACGGCCCCACCTGTCGAACGACCGTGTCCGGGGAGGTCGATCGCGAGTGGGGAGAACCCGTGGTGGGAGAGGTAGCGGGTCTGTCCCCGCCAGAGCGTGTGTTCGGCGCCGGCTCCGTGCACGAGCACCACCACCGGCTTGGAGCGGTCGAATCCGGTCCCTCCGGTGTTCGCGTAGAGAGAACGCCCGTCGGCGAGCTCGACGTCCATCAGCGCTGGGAGGCCCGAAGCGCCTTGCCCAGGTCCGTGATGAGGTCGTCGGTGTCCTCGAGGCCGACCGACAACCGCACGAGGTCCTCGCCGACGCCGGCGGCGTCCAGCTCCTCGGCCGACATCTGTTGGTGGGTGGTGCTGGCCGGGTGGAGCACGAGCGACTTGGCGTCCCCCACATTGGCGAGGTGGGACCAGAGTCGGAGCTCCTCGATGAAGTCCCGCCCGGCCGCTCGGCCACCGCGGATCCCGAACGACATGATCGCCCCGGCGCCCTTCGGCAGCAGCCGTGTCGCCAGCTCGTGGTCGGGATGGCCGGGGTGCCCGGGATAGGACAACCATTCCACGGCCTCGTGCCCGTCGAGGTATGCGGCGATGGCCCGGGCGTTCTCCACGTGGCGGGCCATCCGCACCGGGAGCGTCTCGAGGCCCTGGAGGATGTAGAACGCGTTCTGGGGCGACAGCGCCGCCCCGAAGTCGCGGAGGCCCTCCGCCCTGGCCCTGGCGCCGAGCGCGGCGACCCCGTACTCCTCGACGAAGTCGAGCCCGTGGTAGCCGGCATAGGGCTCGGTCAGGGTCGGGAAGCGCTCGGCGTGGGCTTCCCAGTCGAAGGTCCCCCCGTCGACGAGCATCCCACCCACTGCCAGACCATGGCCGCCCACGAACTTCGTGACGGAGTGGTGGACGATGTCTGCACCGTGCTCCAGCGGACGGAACAGGTAGGGCGTCGCGAAGGTGTTGTCGACCATGACCGGGATGCCTGCCGCGTGGGCGACCTCGGCGAGCGCCGGCAGGTCGGTCACCTGACCGAGCGGGTTGCCGATGGTCTCGGTGAGGGCGACCACGGTTTCGGGGCGGATGGCAGCCGCCCAGGCGTCGAGGTCCCGCGGGTCCACCCAGGTCGTCTCGATCCCGAATCGCCGCATCGTGTGGGTGAGGAGGTTGACCGTGCCGCCGTATGCGGCGCGGGACGCGACCACATGGGACCCGGCCGAGCCGAGGGTGGCGATTGCCAGGTGGAGCGCCGCCATGCCCGATGCTGTGGCGACACCGCCGACGCCTCCTTCCAAGGCCGCCATCCGCTCCTCGAGGACGGCGACGGTCGGGTTCGAGATGCGGCTGTAGAGGTGACCGGGGCGCTCGAGGTTGAAGAGCGCCGCGGCGTGGTCCGTGTCGTCGAAGAGGTAGGACGTCGTCTGGTAGATCGGAACCGCCCTCGCTCCGAAGTCGGAGTCGGGTCTCTGCCCGGCGTGCAGGCTGAGGGTGTCGAAGGAGAAGTCGTCGGGCCGAACCACGGCCCGGAGCCTACGGAACGATCCAGCTGTGGAGATCGCCGACGAGAGGCGGAAACAGCGCTCGGAACAGCGAGCCTCGTTCCCGGGTCCGTATGTCGGGATGCCGCTCGTCGAGCACCTCGGCACCAAGGGGCCCGAGCAGCAGGTGCGCCACGAGGTCGGGGGGCACGGCGATCCGGTCGGCGGCGTAGGTGGCGTGGTCGATCACCTGCGGATCGCCGAACTCCCCATCGGAGATCGGGATCTCGAAGGCCGAGGTGTAGAAGTCGAGCTTCAGTGACTCGGGGGCCTCGATACCAGAGGCGGCGAGCCGTCGGGTGAGCTCGGGCCCCAGCTCGGAGAGGACGGCCGCGATGTCGAGGACCTTGAGGTAGTAGGCGTAGCTGCTCTTGTGTCGATCGCCACCGAGCGTCCCCACGATGTCGTCACGGTCGGCAGGGCGCTCATAGACATCGACCCGCTCGAAGCCTTCCGCCGCCCCGGCCACCGCCGCCCTGGCGCCATCGGGTGACGGAGCACTCACCTCGAAGACCCAGGCCCGATCGGCGTCGGCCGTGTAGGCCCTCGCCATGGCCGGGCCGTCGGGGCCTTCGGCGATGACCGTTCGGTAGTTGGGGGACGGAAGGAGCCATGCCCACTGGTCGGCGGTGTGGGTGAAGGCCACGTCGGCCCGGTCCTGCACCCGGGCCTGGAGGGCCATGAGTTGGGCGATGTCACCGGCGTCGGCCGTCCTGACCGACCAACCGTCTGGGACACCGAACGTGGGCAACGACCACCGGTCGGGAACGGGGATGGCGTACTCGTACCCGAGGCGTCGGTAGAAGTAGGCGATCCCGGTGATCATGTGGAGAAGGGCATCGGGGAACACCTCGGAAAGGGCGGCGAAGAGGGCTCGCTGCAGACCGCGGCCCTCGAAGCCCTTCTTCGTGGCCACGAACTCGATGTTCAGAGCAGGCATGGTCACGGAGCCGACCCGGGCACTGCAGGGGCAGCCAAGACAGAACGCAGCCACCTCGCCGTCCACCTCGGCGACCAGCCAGTCCCCCGGGCGTGCCAGCGGGCCCTCGAGGGTGTAGGCGGCCTCGGGGACGTCCTCGGGCTCGAGCTGCTCGGCGATCACCTCGCCGATCGCATCGAGGTCTGATGCGGTGGCAGGGCGGATGACGTGGGACATGGCCCGCAGGCTATGGGATCTGCGAGTACCGAGAAGGGGAACCCAACCGCTTCCGTTGGCCGGGGAAGGTCAGGAGCGCAGTCGGAGTCCGACCTCGACGCTGTCGCCGGTCTCGATCGATTCGGCCTTGCGGATCGCCGCTTTCAACGGCAGGACGTAGGACGCTCGCTGCTTGTCGGGAAAGAGCGACGTCTGCCAGGTCGACGAGCCGACCTCGACGTCGACCGGGACGGATCCGAAGCCCTTGGCCGTCGCACGGGCCTCGATCTCGTCGGCGATGTCGTGCGGCAGCGTGAGGAACACCCAGGTGGCCTCGCCGCCCCACTCCCAGGCGTCTGCGGTGAACCGGAACATCGGCCGCAGGCTACGAGACCCGGACGCGACTCGGCCCGGCGCTCGTGGCGCCGGGCCGAGTGGTTCTCGCGGCCAGTGAGGACTAGCCGACTGAGACAGGTTCGCGGGTCGGCCTCGTGACGACGACGTCCTCGTCACCCTTGACGGCCCACATGAGTCCGAGACCGGCGATCAGTGCGAACGCACCGAGGCCGGCCAGGATGCCGGCGATGCCGTAGCCGACGGTCAGCATGTTGGCCGTGACGGCGCCGACGCCGAGCTCTCCGAACAGGCCGTGTGCCGTGCCGCTCCAGGCACCGGCGCGTGCCGGGCCCTCGAGCGGATGGGAGCGGTCGAAGTCGGTCCAGTAGCCGCCGAGACCGGCGTCCACGCGATCGGCGCTACCGATCTCGTTGACGACCACCTCGTAGGTGCCGGCTTCGAAGGTCTCACCGTCGTACTCGACGGGCTCGTCGAGGACGATGGTCTGCGTGCCATGGAGCACGTGGAAACCGATCGTTGCCATCTGGTACATGTACTCGGAGCCGGTGTTGACCAACGGGTCGTTCGGGTCCAGCTCAGAGGCCTTGACGGGGTAGCCCCACTTGTCCTCGAGCAGTGCGGTGATTGCCGCTGCACCCTCCGTGGTGCCACGGTCGATCAGTTGGCCGTCCTCGTTGTAGGAGAGCGTTACGTTCTGGGCTTCGCTGAACGCCTGGAGCGAGTCGGCGCCCGCAGAGGTCTGCAGGAACGTGTAGCCCGAGGCTGCGAAGAAGCCGAGCCCGAAGAGGGCCAGAATGACTCCCAGGGTTTGAAGGCGCTTGGCCATCAGATGTCCTTCCCTTGATGTGTAGCGCTCACATCTTTTGTGAACGCATTCACATAATACACATTCTTGCTCGGTCTGTGAAGAGTTTCACAAAGTCCGGTCAAGGGACCTCGGCAGCCTCCGGTTCGGCCACGGGCGCTCCGGCGAAGAGAACAGCCGTCATGAGGGCCGCGACGATCGCCAACGCTCCTGCTGCCAGGAACACGCCGCGAATGCCGATGACGGCCGCGAGCGAAGCGGCGATCGCCATCGAGCCGACACTCGCCCCTGTCACGACTGCGTTGAGCGACGAGGCGACGCGCCCGAGCTTCTCAGGCGGCGTCTCGGTCTGCAGCAGCGTGGACACCGCCGCCATCAGCGGGGCCATGGTGAGGCCCATGGCGAAGAGGACCACCGCCATGCCCGCGAGCCCGTCGACGAGCGAGAGGGACGCCACCAGGACACCGGTCGCGCCTATGCCGCCGATCACCATCCGGGGAAGCCCGAATCGTCCGGCGAGCCAACCGACGGACATCCCCGCCGCCACCATCCCGATCGTCTGGGCAGCCTCGATGACACCGAACCAGGTCTCGGCGAGACCGAGCTCGCCGACCACGAACGGGACCATCACGGCGTTGACGGCCCCGAGGCCGAACATCGCCACAGCCCCACCCAACACGATCCCCACGAGGAGACGGGAGGACCGGATGGCAGCGAACCCGGCGAGGAGCTCACCGAGTACGGCTCTCGCGCCGCCGGCTGTCGGCTCGTTGTCCGGGGCACCGGAGGTGGCAACCCGGAGCACGAGCATCGCGGAGGCGACGAACGTGAGCGCGTCGATGAAGAAGACGGCCGCGAAGCCGTCGAAGAGACCGACGAGTAGTCCGGCCGTCGCCGTCCCGGCGACCATGGCGATGGGTCGCGTCGACTCCCCCAACCCGTTGGCCTGGGCCAATCCCTCGGGCGGAACGACGCGGGGGAAGAGTGCCATGCGGGCCGGGGCGAAGAACGTCCCCACCGAGGCGTGCACGAAGATGAGTGCGTAGAGGAGCCAGAGGTGATCGGCGCCGATCACCGGTACCAGCAGGACCAGACCTGCCCGGACCAGGTCGGTCCAGACCATGACCACCTTGCGGTTCCACCGATCGACCCAGACGCCGGCCACCAGCCCCACGAGGAGGAAGGGCAGCGTGTTGGCGATCAGGATCCCCGCCACCGAGCCGGCGTCGCCGTAGGTCCGCTGCACCAGGAACAGCAGGCCCATCGTGGTCAGCGAGTCGCCGAAGAAGGAGACCAGTTGAGCCATCCAGAGCCGGCGGAAGTCGGCGTTGGCGAGGAGTTCTCGAGTCCCCATCAAGAGGCTCCGAGCGGGAAGACGGCGGTCATGAAACTGACTTCGATGTCGCCGTCGGGCTCGTCGGCATAGCTCCGAATGAGGCTGTTGACGGTCTGTACCAGCTCGAGCAGCTGCTCCTCGGAGAGGTGGAGGCGAGCCAGTCCGATCGCGAGGCGACCGGAGTCCTCGCCGAGCTCCGGCGCATCCTGCAGCGCCGTCACGAACTCCGCCTCGGCGGTCCGGAAGCTGAGCTTGCTGATCTCGACCAGTCCGTCGATCCCGTAGGTGTCGAGGAACCTTCTCGAGGGTCGGAACGTCTTCGCCGCTGCACAGAAGACCCGCTCGACCATCGCCCCCTTCGGCCGTTCCTCGACCAGGACCAGGAACCCGTGGTCGACCAGCTGGTTCACGTGGTGGTAGAGCCGCGTGACGGGGACGCCCATCCGCTCGGCGACCTGTTTGACGGTGGCGGGCTCGCGAAAACGATCGAGCAGTCGGAGGCGGATCGGAGAGGCGATCACATCCATGGCCTCGATCGTGTCGAACTCGATGGTCTCATCCCGGGTGAAGGTGTCGGTCATGGGGCAAGCCTAAGTTCAACTACTTTGAACATTCAACCCCTTTCAATTTGAACGAGGATCGGTTGAAACATGATCTGATATACTTCGACTTAGATTTCATACATTTTGGGGATTGACCATGGACCCGAACCGATTCACAACGGCCGTCCGACGAGTGCTCGGATCGGCCCAGGAGACCGCCTCGACGGCAAACCACCAGTACGTCGAGCCATCGCACGCCGCCTTGGCCCTCCTGGGCGAGACCGACGGCTTGGTGTACCCGATCCTGAACCGGCTCGGCGTCGACCCGACCTCCCTCCGGCGTCGCCTCACCGAGGCTGCCGAGTCCCTCCCCCGCGTCTACGGCGCCACCGACGTCTCGATCTCGCGCTCGCTGGCCGAATCCCTCCGCACCGCAGACGACGTCCGTCAATCGATGGGGGACGACTACCTGTCGGTGGAGCACCTCCTGCTCGGCCTCGCCTCGGGTTCCGACCCCACCGGCGAACTGCTCCGCGAGGTCGGGCTCGACCGGGAGGCGATCGCCGCCGCCCTCCCCGATCTACGCGGCAACCGCCGGGTCACGTCCGAGGATCCCGAGGCCACGCTCGATGCGCTCGGCCAGTACGGCCGCGACCTCACCGAGGAGGCTCGGGCGGGGAAGCTCGACCCGGTCATCGGCCGGGACGAGGAGATCTCCCGCGTCATCCAGGTCCTCAGCCGCCGCACCAAGAACAACCCGGTCCTGATCGGCGAGCCGGGCGTCGGAAAGACCGCCATCGTCGAGGGACTCGCCCGCCGCATCGCCGATGGGGACGTACCCGAGAGCCTGAAGGGGAAGCGTCTCGTGTCCATCGACCTCGCATCGATGGTCGCCGGGGCCAAGTACCGGGGAGAGTTCGAGGAGCGGCTCAAGGCCGTCCTCGACGAGATCCGCGATGCCAAAGGCGACGTGATCACGTTCCTCGACGAGCTCCACACCATGGTCGGGGCGGGTGCCTCCGAGGGCTCCATGGACGCCTCCAACATGCTCAAGCCGATGCTCGCCCGCGGCGAGCTCCGCATGGTCGGGGCGACCACGCTCGACGAGTACCGCAAGCACATCGAGAAGGACGCCGCCCTCGAGCGCCGATTCCAACCCGTGCTGGTGGAGGCCCCGTCCGTGGCGGATGCCATCGGGATCCTGCGTGGACTCAAGGAGCGCTACGAGGTCCACCACGGGGTCCGTATCCAGGACTCGGCCCTCGTCGCCGCCGCCGTCCTCTCGGATCGCTACCTACCGGCCCGCCAACTCCCGGACAAGGCCATCGACCTGATCGATGAGGCAGCCTCCAAGCTCCGCATCGAGATCGACTCCATGCCTGCCGAGATCGACGCCCTCAGCCGACGCATCACCCAGCTCGAGATCGAGCGCGCCGCCCTCGAGAAGGAGTCCGACGCCGCCTCGGCAGAGCGCCTCGAGGCCGTGCTGGCAGAGACCGCCGACCTCCGCGAGGAGGCAGACAAGCTCGAGGCGCATTGGACGCTGGAGAAGGAGTCGATCGACGCCCTCCGCGATGCCAAGGAGCGGCTCGAGGAAGCCCGCAACGACGCCGAGCGGGCCGAACGGACCGGTGACCTGAGCCGGGCAGCCGAGCTGCGCTACGGGACGATGCCGGCGATCGAGTCCGAGATCGACACCGCACGTGACCAGTTGGAGAAGGTCCAGGCCAACCAGCGGATGCTCTCCGAAGAGGTCGACGAGACCCACGTCGCCGAGGTGGTCGGGCGCTGGACCGGCATCCCGGTCACCCGTTTGATGGAGGGAGAGATCGAGAAGCTCGTCAGGCTCGAGTCCCACCTGCACGATCGGGTCGTCGGTCAGGACGCCGCCGTCGGGGCCGTCGCCAACGCCATCCGTCGGTCGCGCGCCGGGCTGTCGGACCCGAATCGACCCGTCGGCTCGTTCCTGTTCCTCGGACCCACCGGTGTCGGCAAGACCGAGCTCGGCAGGGCCCTCGCCGAGTTCCTCTTCGACGACGAGCGGGCGATGGTCCGCATCGACATGTCGGAGTACATGGAGAAGCACGCCGTGAGCCGGCTGATCGGGGCACCTCCCGGGTACGTGGGCTACGACCAGGGCGGGCAGTTGACCGAGGCCGTCCGACGCCGGCCGTACGCCGTCGTGCTGCTCGACGAGGTCGAGAAAGCCCACCCAGAGGTCTTCAACGTGTTGCTGCAGCTGCTCGACGACGGCCGATTGACCGACGGGCAGGGCCGGACGGTCGACTTCACCAACACGGTCTTCATCATGACCTCCAACCTCGGGTCCGAGCAGATCATCGCCGACCTCCCCGACGACGTCGTGGCGGAGCGGGTGCTGGACGTCGTCCGGTCCCGGTTCCGTCCCGAGCTGCTGAACCGTCTCGATGAGATGATCGTGTTCGACCGGCTGCGGCCCGAGGACATGGCCCAGATCGTCTCGATACAGCTCACCCACCTGCGGGCCCGGCTGGCAGGGCGCCGGATCACCCTCGAGGTGGGCGACGAGGCCGTCACCTGGCTGGCCGAGCACGGGTTCGACACCGCCTACGGCGCCAGGCCGCTCAAGCGCCTCATCCAGAAGGAGATCGGCGACCGTCTGGCCCTGGCCCTCCTCGAGGGCCGCATCACCGAGGACTCGGTCGCAGAGGTCCGAGTCGAAGACGGCGGATTGGTGGTCGCGTAGGGCGCACTTACGCAGCACGCCTGTCCCGACGCTCGGAGGGCAGCATTGCCGCGCGAAAACCGAGCTTACGCCTTGTGGTAATTCCACCACTTTGAGTAAGCGGCCCGGCTGACTCGGCAGTACCGTTTTCGGTAGCTGAGTGAGGGCAAACGAATGAGCGGATGGATCCGCCGTGGACTGGCCACGGCGCTTCTGACCGGTCTCGCACTGACGATGACCGGTCCCCTGCCCGCCCACGCCGCCGACACGTCGACCGTGTACGAGGCGCTGGTGGACGAGGGAATCGTCCGCGTGACCGTCTCGACCGCCGCCGGCGCGATCAGCCTGCCACCGGGTGCCACCAACGTCTCGGCCACCATCGACGGCGAGCCCGTGGAGCCCACCATCGTCGAGGGCCCCTCGGCCATCGGGGTCGGCGTGGACGAGCCCGGCGCCCTCGTGGTCGCCTTCGACCTCCCGAACAGCTCATCCGACGCGGCAGACACCATCAAGGCCAATGCGGCGTATGTGTGGTTCCCGACCTGGGTCTGGGGGGACCCGGGAGCGGCCTCCGTCGAGATCCGGGTGCCGTCCGACTTCCAGATCAAGGTCGACGGCGCCGTGCTCGAGACGGCGCAGGTGGACGGCTGGACCGTCATGTCCGCCCGGGAGATCACCGACCCGGCCGGCTGGGACGTCACGGTCTCGGCACGCAAGGACGGCTCCCTCGTCACCGAGATCGCCCAAGTCGACGACTTCACCTACGTGATCCGTTCCTGGCCGGGTGAGGACGCCTGGGTCACCCGCATGCGCTCGCTCCTCGACCTCGCCCTCCCGGAGCTCGCCGACCTGACCGGGATCGACGACCCGATCGGTCGTCCGCTGGTCGTCGCCCAGTCGACGGATCCACAACGCAACGGATTCGACGGTTGGTACGTCGCGGCAACCGACACCATCGAGGTGGGGACCGACCCCGACGTCCACGTCCTCGTGCACGAGGCGAGCCATGCCTGGTTCAACGACACCATCACGTCCGAGCGCTGGTTCGCCGAGGGACTCGCCGAGGCCTACACCGCCCTCGTCGAACCAGCCCTGGGACGGACGCCCGGTGAGCCGTCGGAGCCGCCGTCCGAGATGATCCGGCTCGCCGAGTGGGACCACACGACGCTCATCGACCAGACGACGGTCGATATGGAGCGGGCCGCCTACGCCGCCTCCTGGTGGGTGGTGGACGCCCTCGTCGACGACATCGGGATCGACGGCATGCGAGGGGCCCTCGCCGACTTGGCCGGCCGGCGTTCTGCCTACGCAGGCCCAGGCTTCACCGTGACCGACACCCCAGCCGATTGGCGGCGGGTGCTCGACGTACTCGACGCCAACGGCGCAACGGCGGCCGACGAGATCATCGGTACGCGGGTCGCGCCGGTCATCGATGCCCCTCTCCTCGCGACCCGGGCCACGCTGCGAGAGCGCTACGCCGCCCTCGCCGACGACTCCCTCGGGTGGATGCCCCCGATCGGCGTCCGGACCGCCATGGACGAGTGGAACTTCACGCTCGCCGGCGACCGCATCGACGCCGCCTTCGCGTTCCTCGCCTACCGGGACGGGCTGGTGGCCGACGGCGCCGAGGTCGGTTCCCTGCGGGCGTCCTATGAGCGGGCGACCACGCCGGTCATCCCGGCGGTCGAAGCCGCTTCCCGGGTCGCCGAATCGTCCGACGCCGCCCCCGCCGGCCGCACGGCGCTCTGGACCCTCACGGCGATCGCGGCCCTGGCCCTCGGCGGCTGGGTGATCACCCGTCGACAGGCCCAGCCCGCCCCGATCAGCACCGTTCCGATCGATCCGTCGGCCGTCGACGAGCTCGGCAGCCAGATGGCTCTGTTCTCGCTGCCGACCTCACCCGATCCCGGCCGGTTCACGTTGATCGATCTCGACGTGCTCGCCCGCCTCGACGAGGAGCTGGACGGCATCGAACAGCAGGTTCTCTTCGAGGCGCCGACACCTCCCGGCCCGATCACCGCCGCGGCCGATCCCTGGGCCGACGTGCTCAAGCAGCCGGGCACGATCCGCTTCTAGGCAGACGCACCCGAGTAGTTGCGGACGCCGTACAGCCAGAAGGCCCGGGTGAGCACCGTCGTGACGATGGTGACGGCGATGAGCAGCGCCATGGCCCCGAGCGAGAGCCGGTCCGTCAGGGCCTCGGCTGGGACCGTGATGGCGACGCCCATCGGGACGATGAGCGTCAGGACGCCCTGCAGCCACATCGGGTAGACCCTGATCGGCCAGCGGCCGGCGTCGTACAGGCCACTGAGGAGCTGGGCCATGTCGTCGGTGTTGATCAACCAGAACGATGTCGTCGTGAATGCCATCCACACGCAGTAGAGGACGGTCAGGCCACAGAGGAGCCCGACCGCGAACCACAGCACGTCCAGCGCGGACAGTGAGGTTGTCAGGTCTGCCATCGCCCAGCCGAGCACGATGGCACCGGTGGCGATGTCGACGACGTTCCAGAACCGGATCTGGCGGGTCGAGATGAACATCTGCGCGTCCACCGGCCGGACGAGGGCGTAGTCGAGCTCTCCCTCGCGGACCTGGAACATGAATGTGAACATGTTCGGGATCACGAACGTGCCGAGCACGCCTCCGAGCAGGATGTGGATGCCGAGGACCGCCAGCAGCTCGGCTTCCGACCATCCACCGAGGTCGGACGTGTAGCCGAACACCAGGCGGATGGCGACGACACCGGTCACGAGTCGGACCCCGGACTGGATGATCTGGAGCACGAAGTTGAATCGGTACTGCACCTCGTACTGGGCGGCCAGCCGCCAATGGATGAGGGTCACGCCCACGGAATGGAGGAAGCGATTCATCGGCCCGCCCCCGGAACCCAGTACTCGAGAACACCCCGCTCGCTGCCGCCGGCAGCGGGGCCCATCCCCCCTGTCGGGAGGATCCATCCTCGGAGCGAACCAAGCATCAGCTGCCCACCGCGGTGAACTTCTTGATGGCGCGCTTCCAGAGGAGGACGTAGCCGGCGCTGGTGATGAGGATCCAGCCGGCCTGGTAGCCCAGGCCCTGCCAGATCTCGGTGGTGGTGAGTTGGCCGATGAAGACCTCGATGGGGAACTCGAACGTCCACTTGAACGGCAGCCACGACGACACGTCCTGCACCCATTGGGGCATGACCGCCATGGGCACCAACCGGCCGGACAAGAGCAGCTCGAGAGCGATGACGACCTCGATCAGGGCTTGGGCCCGCGTCGTCCAGAAGCTGAGCAGGCCCATCACGTAGAGGATGTTGAACCGGATCACGTATCCGGCCCATGCGCTGACGAAGAGCATCCCTGCCTGGAAGAGGGTCGGCTGGATGCCGGGACGGAAGAGAAGAGCGAGAAAGATCGCCACCGGGATCCAGACGGCGATCCAGACGATCTTGGCCCCGGCGAATCCGGAGAGGTTTCGGTGGTACGGCGAGACCGGGTGGAGGAGGTCGTTGGAGATTCGGCCCGACGACACCCACCAGTCCCACGCACCGGGGGCGAGCGCGAGGTTGAACACCCGGACGAGTGTCCAAACGATGTAGTAGGCAGTGAACTCGTCGACGCCATACCCGTTGATCGCCCCGGCCTGCTCGGCGACGGTCCGCCAGACGACCAGGTAGACGATCGGCTCGATGAGGAAGCCGAGCACGTTGATGAACGCGACGCCCCGGTACTGGGCCTGCTGCTGCATGCTCATCTTGGCCTCGGCCCAGTAGAGCGGTGCCAGGTTCCTCACGTCCGGGGGGCCTCTTGCGTGGCGTCGGCGGCGGCGTCGCCGGAGGCGAACGTCGATTCGATGACGTCCTCGATCGGCGGGTCCTCGATGCTGAGGTCGACCACGGCGAGATCGGCCAGCAGTCGACTGGCCACGCCCGCCACGGTGTCCTTGGAGACGTCGAGCACGGCCTTGGAGGACCCGCGCTCGACGACCTCGCCGTAGGACGAGACGTCGGGCATCTCGCCTGCCACGGTCACGGTCACCGTCTTCCCCGCCCCGAACCGCTCGGAGAGGTCGGCGAGATCGCCATCGAAGAGCAGCGAGCCCCGATGGATCACGATCACCCGCTCGCAGAGGGCGGTGACATCGGCCATGTAGTGGCTGGTGAGCAGGATGGTCGCTCCCTCCTCCGCGGCGTACTCACCGACGAATTCCCGGATCCGCTTCTGCATGGAGAGGTCGAGGCCGAGCGTCGGTTCGTCGAGGAAGAGGACCGGCGGTGCGGGCAGGAGCGAGGCGAGGATCTCGACCTTCATCCGCTCGCCCAGCGACAGGTTGCGCACTGGCTTCGTGAGGAGGTCGCCGACACCGAGGACCTCGGTGAAGCGCTCCCGGCGCTGCTCGTAGTCGCTTCGGGGGATGCGGTACATGGCGCGCCGGACATCGAGCGTGTCCGCCACGGGGAGATCCCAGTTGAGGCTGTTGCGGTTTCCCATGACGAGCGCCGAGCGGGTCAGGAACTCCGGATCGCGCTCCCAGGGGCGGTAGCCGATCACGTCGGCGTCGCCATCGGTCGGGTACAGGAGGCCCGACAGCATCTTCAGGGTCGTGGTCTTGCCGGCACCGTTGGGCCCCAGGAAACCGACGATCTCGCCGGGCTCGAGGGCGAAGGAGACCTGCTTCACGGCTTCCACCTGTCGGTACTCGCGGTGGAAGAGGGACTTCACCGAGTTGGCGAATCCCTCCTCGCGAACAGGGACCTTGAAGGTCTTCGTCAGGTGGTCTACGACAACGCTCGCCATGCCCTCTCTCCTGCCGGCAAGCATGGCAGACGACGAACGAGGGGGCCGGCTGTTTGCCGGCCCCCTCGGGTTCATCGCGGGACCTTCCGCTGCTTGGCGCGTCGGGCCCGGTCGGGTGGTCGTTGCTTCTTCGGTCGCCGTGGGGCGACGTGGTATCGCTGCTGGGCGACGGCGCGTGAATCGCGTGGGTGCACGGGGTGCATGGTTCCTCCTCGAAACGGTGATCGGCCCGGATGGGCCAAGGGGTGACGGGCTACGTCAGCCGAGAAGGGCTGACGCGAGCCCGGTCAGGACTCCGATTTGATCCATTGCCGGTCTCCTTTCCTCGCGTCGGCAGAGCGCAAGGTAGGGACACCACTTCGAGGATGTCGGGGAATTACCCGGTCCCGAAGCACACGGTTGGCTCGCAGAACCGCCCCGGACGAACGAAGGGCCCCCGAAGGGGCCCTTGCGTCCACGACCGATGGGAGGCGGGGGCTAGGCCCCTGCGTGGTCGTGATCCTCATTTTGGTGGTTTTCCTCGTGCTCGGCGATTTCCTTGCGGACTTCGTCCATGTCGAGGGCCTTGACCTGGCCGATCAGGTCCTCGAGGGAGGACTCCGGAAGGGCGCCGGGCTGGCTGTAGAGGAGGACGTTGTCGCGGAACGCCATGAGGGTCGGGATCGAGCGAATCCCGAAGCTCTGGGCGAGGGCCTGCTGGTCCTCGGTGTCGACCTTGGCGAAGGTCACGTCGTCGTGGCTCTTGGACGCCTTCTCGTAGGTCGGGGCGAACATGCGGCAGGGGCCGCACCACTCTGCCCAGAAGTCGACGAACACGATGTCGTTCTCGTTGATGGTCGACTCGAAGGTCTCGAGCGTCAGGTCGATGGTGGCCATTGGGGTCTCCAAGGAAAGTTGGGAGGTCTTGCACATGATACCCCCGGGGGTATATCTGTCAAGAAGCACCCCATACAACGCGAGACGGGCGTCCTTTGTTCCCTCAGGCGACGATCGACCGCTTGGCGACCTCTTCGAGCATCACCTCGGTGGCTCCGCCACCGATCGTGTTGACCCTGGCGTCCCGGTACATCCGGTTCACCGGTGTCTCGTTCATGAAGCCCATCCCACCGTGGAACTGGGTGCACTCGTACATGACCTCCATCACGACCTCGAGCGCGTTGGCCTTCACGCCGGACACGTACTTGGTGGCGTCCTTGCCCTGTTCCATCAACCAGGCCGCCTGGTAGACCGAAGCACGGGCGGCATCGGTCTTGGCCTGGGCCATGGCGAGGCGCTGGCGGATCCCCTGTTTGTCCCAGAGCACACCGCCGAAGGCCCTACGGGTCTGCACCCACTCGAGGGTGAGGTCGATGGCCGCCTGGGCGGCGCCGACACCTTCGGCAGCGAGGACGAGCCGCTCGTTCTGGAAATTCTTCATGATCTCGTAGAAGCCGCGATGCTCGGTGCCGAGCAGGTTCTCGGCCGGGACCCAGACATCATCGAGGACCAGTTCGGCCGTGTCCGAGCAACGCCATCCGTGCTTGTCGAGCTTCTGGGCGACCTCGAAACCCTCCCGATCCCGCTCGACGAGGAACATCGATATCCCGTACTTGTCGTCCGGGTCGGTTCGCGCCCCGACGATCACGAGATGCCCATAAACGGCGTTCGTGATGAAGATCTTCCGACCGTTGATCAGCCAACCCTCGCCATCCCGCACGGCCTTGGTCCGCATCCCGGCCACGTCGGATCCGGCATCGGGCTCGGTCACCGCGATGGCGGTGATGGTCTCTCCGGTGAGGATGCCGGGGAGGAAGCGACCGATCTGTTCGTCGGTTCCCGAATGGATGAGGTGGGGTGACGCCATGTCGGTGTGGACGAGGACGGTCGCGTCGAACCCGCCCATCGTCGACGACGCCCCGAGGGCCTCGGCGAACACGGCCGACGCGACCGGTCCCATACCGAGCCCACCGTGCTCCTCTGGGACGCGCAGGGCGAACATGCCGAGCTCCCCCATGGTCCGAAGGGTCTCGCGCGGGACCATCCCGGCCGCCTCCCACTCGTCGGCGTTGGGTCGGACCTCCTTCTCACAGAAGGTCATGACCTGCTCGGCAAGTGCGTGCAGCTCGTCGGTGATCAATGGGTGCGGTGCCAGCATCAGGTCTCCTTCAGGCCCGCCACGAGGGCGGTCGCTTCTCGATGAACGCGGCGATGCCCTCCTTGCCCTCGGCACGCTCCCAGGCATCGGCGAGGTGGCGGGCGGCGTAGTCGGCATTGGCCTCGCGGTCGTGGGTGTCGACGTAGGCGATGAGTTCTTTGGTGGCCGCGACCGCGTCGGGGCCGGCTCGAAGCAGGCCCTTCAATTCGGCCTCGATGACCGCGTCCACATCTTCGGCGACGCCGGTGACCAGGCCGAGGTCGGCTGCCATCGCGGCGTCCATCCGCTTGGCGTTGAGGAAGGTCCGCCGGGCGTTCGCCGCACCCATGCGCTTGACCACGTAGGGCGAGATGTTCGAGGGGGCGAGGCCGAGGGTGACCTCGGTGAGCGCCATCCGCGCCGTGGGGACCGCAAAGGCCATGTCGCACGCGGCGATGATCCCGACGCCGCCGCCGTAGGCCGGCCCATTGACCCGGGCGATCGTGAGGACCGGGAGGGCGTTCAACCGTCCGAGCAGCGAGGCGATCGCACCGGAGCTCTCGACCCGCTCGGCATACGACAGGCCGACCTGGGTCGCCATCCAGGTGAGGTCGGCGCCGGAGCAGAACGACTCCCCCGCCCCGGTCAGGACGAGGGCGCGGACGTCAGAGCCGGTCACGTGGTCCATGACGGCGTGGAGGTCCGCCATGAATCCGGGGTTCATGGCGTTGTGCCTCTCGGGCCGGTTGAACGTGGCCGTGGCCACACCACGGTCGTCGACCGCATACAGCGTCTGGGCGAGGTCGGGGAGGCTCATGCGCCACCTCCAGCGAGCAGACCGCGGAGGCCGATCCCCGACATCGTCTCCGCCACCTGGTCGAGGCCGGCGGGTCCGTCGGGGCGATACCAGTCGAGCGTGGCGTTCATCATGCCGAGCAGCGCGACCCGGGCGACATTCCGATCGAGGGCGGGGTCGACGAGTCCGACCTCGGCCGCTTCGCCGATCAGATCCGTCCAGCGCTTCTCGTAGGCGTCCCGAGCAGGGACCCCCGCCCGCCGGACGGACTCGGGCGCACCGTGGAAGACCCCGACGTGGGCGGCGGTGTAGGGGCCATGTTCGAAGAGTGCCGACAGGTGGGCGCCGATGGCGACCTCCAGCCGCGACGCCGGGTCGTCGGGGGCCTGGGCCAGCGCCTCGTCCAGCGTCGTGGTGATACGGCTGATGCCCTGGTCGAGGATCTCGCCGAGGAGATCCTCCTTCGAGTCGAAGTGGTAGTAGATCGACCCGGCCTTCACACCGGCGGCATCGGCGATGTCGCGCAACGTGGTCTCGGCGTAGCCCCGGGAGAGGAAGAGGCGGGCCGCCTCGTCGAGGATCCTGATTCGTCCGTTGAGTGGTTCGTCGGTCACGGCGCCACCTTACCTAACAACTGTTAGGTGGGCGGCCGACGAACTGGGTTGACGAGTCGACATCATCCTGACATCATTCTGACATCAGATTGGAGGCAGAGATAGTGGTTTCACGCATTGCACCCCCTTGGGTGTTCGAGATAGACGACCTGCGCAAGAGCTACGACGGCGAGAAGTGGGCCAATGACGGCATCACCCTGCGCATCGAACCCGGTGAGGTCTTCGGGCTGCTCGGTCCCAACGGAGCCGGCAAGACCACCCTGGTCAAGCAGGTCGTGGGACTCCTCGCCCCCACGTCGGGCACGATCGAGCTCGGTGGGTACGACCTCGTCGCCGACCCCGACCACGCCCGTCAACTCTGCTCATACCTGCCGCAGGCCCCGGTCCCGATCGAGTCCTTCAAGGTCCACGAGGCCATCGAGCTGGCCGGTCGGATCCGTGGGGGCGAGAAGTCCACCGTGCGGGCCCGGACCGAGGAGCTCATCGACGACCTCGAGCTCGAGGAATGGCGGGACACGCTGGGTGCCAAGCTCTCCGGCGGAGTCCGGCGTCTGGTCGGGTTCGCCATGACGATCGTCCACCCGGCTCCCCTCGTCATCCTCGACGAGCCCACCAACGACGTGGACCCAAGGCGCCGGCGGCTGCTCTGGGAACGCATTCGCCGCCTCGGCGATGAGGAAGTCGCCGTGATCCTCGTGACGCACAACGTGCTCGAGGCCGAGAAGTCGGTGGATCGCCTGGCCATCATCGACGATGGCCGGACCGTCGCCGAAGGCACGCCATCGTCGCTCAAGGCTGCCGACCGGGACCTCCTGCGCCTGCAGGTGATGCTCACCCCGGGCGTGGACGACCCGGCCCTACCGGCGTGGTTGCGGGCCGAGGCGCGAGTCGGGAACACGTTGGTCACGACGGTCTCAGAACCCGATGTCCCCGCCGGGCTCGACTGGGCCCAGGGTCTCATGACCGAAGGCGTCGCCGAGGAGTACGCCCTCGGGGCCACCTCCCTCGAGGACGTCTACGTGCGGCTCACCACGGTCGAGGCGGTGGCCTCGTGACGGCGGCCACGATCCCGGCCCGACGGTCCGGCGTCGACCATTGGCTGGATGCCTTCGGCAACCTGACCCGATGGCAGGTCACCCGCCTCCGCCGGCTCCTCCCGATCACCATGGTCGTCCAGGTCCTGTCGACGACCGGGATCGTCATCGGCATGGGTCTCCTCTACGGCGACCTGCCCCCCGAACGGGTCCTCTACCTGACGACCGGCGCCGTCACGATCAGCCTCATCACCGTCGGCATCGTGATGGGTCCCCAAATCCTCTCCCAGGAACGGATCTCGGGGTCGGCGGAGTACATGGCGGCCCTGCCGGTCCCCCGGTCGGCGGCGACCATGGGATGGATGGTCCTCAATCTGGTGACGGTCCTACCGGGCATCGTTTCGGCACTCCTCGCCGCCACCCTCCGCTACGACGTCGAGCTCGCCGTGTCCTGGCCGATCGTCCCAGCAGTCGTACTGGTCGTGTTCGGCGCGACGATGGTGGGCGTCGCCTACGCCTACGCCATCCCGAACCCCCGCACGGTGAACGCCGTCGCCCAACTACTCATCTTCGTGGTCTTCGGCTTCTCACCCATCGCCTATCCCGCCGAACAGCTGCCCGACTGGCTGGCATCCGCACACCGATGGCTCCCGTTCGAATCGATGGCAGTCGTGATCCGCGACGGGCTCACCGACGGACTGGCCACGGAAGTGGGTCGGGCCTATGCCGTGTTGGCCATCTGGACGGCAGCCGCCGTGGCACTCGCGAGCTGGTCGCTCGGGAGGCGCCCATGACCTCCCCTGCCATTCCTGCCCCTCGCACCGGAAGCGCCAACTGGATGCGGTCCTACGGGCTGATGCTCAGACGGGATGCCACCGCGCTTCGCACCTGGCTCATCACCACCTTGCTCATCCAGACCCTGATGGGAGCGGGCATGGGTGTGATGTATGGGCTCTACCTCGGCGACATCCCGGCCCAGGCGGCCACCTACCTGGTGGCTGGCATCCCGGCACTGGCGCTCTTTCCGATCGGCTTCGTGCTGGTCCCGGGCGTCATCGCCGACCAGCGCTGGGAGGAGACCTACGACTACACGTGGAGCCTGCCCGTTCCCCGTTCGGCCGCGGCGCTCTCGACGCTGACGCTCTTCACCGGACTCGCGATACCCGGCACGGCAGTGGCGCTCGGGGTATCGGTGCTGGTCTATGACATCAGCCTCACACCGGGCTGGACACTGGTCCCAGCCGTGCTCGCGGTCTCGGCCATGGCCACGTCGGTGGGCTTCGCCGTCGGGCACGGCGTGTCGAACCCGCGCCTGGTGAACCTTCTCACGAACATGCTCATCTTCGGGGTGTTGATGTTCTCGCCGATCGTCGTGCCCATCGACCAGTTCCCGGACGGGCTCGCCGCCGCCCACCGAATCCTGCCGTTCTGGCACATGGCAGAGGTGCTTCGCTCCTCACTCACCGAAGGCTTCGTAACGGAGACCGCCGGCCATTGGCTGGTGCTCGGGGCGTGGGCGGTGGCCAGTTGGGCCGTGGCCTTCCGGGTCATCTCACGTCGCGGGTGAAGGCGGGGCTTCCTCCAGGGCACCGCTGAACGAGCAAGGACCCCCGGCTTGCCGGCCGGGGGTCCTTTGCGTCGAGCTCGTCGCCGAGCCCGGGGTTCGGGCGATCAGGCGTCCTGGTCGGCGCCCTTGTTGAACATCTCGCCCATGGCGGCCACGGCTCCCAGCACCCCGCTCGTGTCGAGCGGCAGGAAGATCTTCGTGGCGTTGCCGTCGGCGATGCCCTGGAGGGCTTCCAGGTACCGAATGGCGATCACGTCGTCCGAGGCATCACCGTCGTGGATGGCCTGGAAGACCGAGCGGATGGCGTCTGCCTCACCCGAGGCAACCGTCAGCTTCTCGAAGCGCTGGGCGTCGGCCACCTCACGGATGGCTGCCGCCTCACCTTCGGCCCGCAGGATGGCTGCAGTCTTGACACCCTCGGCTTTGAGGATCTCCGACTGCTTGTCACCCTCCGCCTCGAGGATGGAGGCACGGCGATCACGCTCGGCCTTCATCTGACGGTGCATGGCGCTGGTGACGTCCGGCGGCGGCTCGATCCGCTGGATCTCGACGCGCACGATCCGGGTACCCCAGGGGTCGGTGGCATCATCGAGCACCTCACGGAGCTGCGTGTTGATGAGCTCACGGCTCGTCAACGCACCATCGAGGTCCAGGTCACCGACGATGTTCCTGAGGTTCGTCTGGGCGAGCTTCGTCGCGGCGGCGATGAAATTGGCGACGTTGTACTGCAGCTTCACCGGATCGGTGGGCTGGTAATACACGACGGCGTCGACCGTCACCACCACGTTGTCCCGGGTGATCACGTCCTGGGGGGGCACGTCGACCACCTGCTCACGCATGTCGACCTTCACGATCCGGTCGATGAACGGGATGATGAAGTTCAGGCCCGGCTCGATCGTCTTCGCATACCGGCCGAATCGCTCGACCAGTCCCTTCTCGTACTGGCGGATGATGCGCAGTGCGCTCGCCGCGTAGATCAGCACGAAGAGCGCAATGACGACCAGCAGTATCTGTCCTGCCATGTCTGCTCCTCTCTCTCTGTCTCGTTACTCGTTGACTCGTTCGACGCGCATCCGGGTCCCCGACACGGAGAGGATGCGCACGGCGGTGCCGGCCTCGATCGGCTCGTCGGCGAATGCCCGCCACACCTCCGTCTCGATCCGCACCGAACCCGTGCCGGAGGTCGGGTCGATGGCCTCGATGATGGTGCCCCCGGCCCCGGTGTAGCGGTTGGCACCGATGTTCGGCCCGGGCTGCTCGTCGGCGGTGAACCGACGCATGAAGACCAATCCGACGACCGACGTCACCAGGAATGCAGCCCATTGCCAGGCCACTCCGACTCCGACCCAGGCAAGTACGGCCGATACCGCCGCACCGACGGCGAACGGCAGGAGGAAGAAGCCCGCGGTGAGCATCTCCCCGATGCCGAACACGACGGCAAGCCCGGTCCAGATCCATCGCCAGTTCTCGATGTCGTCCATGGACACCTCCTCTTCTTGTCCGAAAACCAATCCGATTGCGACGAACGCCACGGCCGTTGCCAGTGTCGCCAGTATCGGACCACTCGAGATGGTCCGCTTCCCGACGGGCGTCGTCGTCTCTTCCCACGTCGGCATGCCGGGCACGTAGGGGCGGTGCACTTCGGCCCACTGCTCGGCGAACCTCGCCGGGTCGGGGCCGACGACGTCGTCGACCGACCTGCCGTGGGTCTGGGCCTCCCGGAGGTGGACCTCCAGCTCGGCTCGCATGCCCTGCACGACGGACGGCGGCACGTTCGTTGCGGCCCAATAGGAGCTGGCGGCCTCCAGCAGCTCGTCCTTGCGTTCAGGCACCTCGTGCACCTCCTCCCAACACGCTATCCACACCCCGGGAGAGCTCGGTCCACTCGGCCGTCCAGGCCGAGAGCATGACCTCCCCGTCGCGGGTGATCCGGTAGTACTTCCGGGGCGGGCCCCCGCCCTCGTGCTCTTCGAAGTAGCCCTCGGCCAGCCCCTGCTTCTGGAGCCTCGAGAGTGACGGGTAGATGGACCCGTCGGCGACGAGCGGGAGCCCCCTGGTCGAGAGCTTCTCCACCATCTCGTAGCCATAGCTCGGCTCCTCGGCGATGAGGGCCAGCAGGCAGACATCGAGCACGCCCTTGAGGACCTGCGTCCGGTGTTCCGGCATGCGGTACATGATACTTTGTGTTGCAAGGTATTGTCAAGTGCAAGAGACCATCGAGCACTCAACCCCCGTCCGCGATCGATGGGTAGGGGTCGAGCGAGAAGATCGCCTCGACCGGCACCTCGAAGTGCCGCGCCAGGCGCAGGACCAGTTCGATGTTCGGGCTGTACTCCCCCCGCTCGATGTAGCCGATGGTCTGGTAGTGCACACCGACGGCTGCTGCGACCTCCTTGCGGGACAGGGCTCGCTCGGTACGAAGCAGGCGGAGTCGGCTGTGGAACGCCGGCCGATCAGGCTTCGGCATCGATCGACTCCTTGGCCTGCTCGAGGGTTCGGGCGAAGACCGGGAGGAAGAACACCGCCCCAAGCGCCGACACGGCAATGGACCCCGCCGTGACGCCCCCGACGTCGCGGACCACCAGCGTGAAGAGCACCGACCCCAGGACGATCGTGACAGCCCAATAGACGGGTCGGTAGCGGGCGTTGCGCTGTGCCTCCTGACGTTCATCGAGCCCGGCACCCCCCAAGTCCGCGAGGCGCCGAGACCCGAGCGCGACGACGAACGCTCCCAGGAGCGCAACCGCGGAGACCACCCCGACGGCGAGCCAGGACTCGGTCTGGGCGCCGACGATCGGTATGGCGGCGAGCACGAGGATCGTTCCCCAGGCAGTAGTTCGCATGATGTACCTCTATTGCGGTGATCTGTAGTGAATATACTACAGGTCATTGTAAACCTGATCGCTCTCACTACATGAGCAAGGGGTCCCGGGGCCGATGGCCCCGGGACCCCCTTCGGGAACTCTGCAGCCTGGCTACAGGATCTGGCTCAAGAAGAGCTTGGTGCGGTCGTGCTGGGGGTTGGTGAAGAAGTGCTCGGGGGTCCCCTCCTCCACCACCTGGCCGAAGTCGAAGAAGAGCACCCGGTCGGCGACCTCGCGGGCGAAGCCCATCTCGTGGGTGACGACCATCATCGTCATGCCGGTGCGGGCGAGCTCCTTCATCACGTCGAGCACCTCTTTGATCATCTCGGGGTCGAGGGCCGAGGTCGGCTCGTCGAAGAGCATGACCTTGGGGTCCATCGCCAGGGCACGAGCAATCGCAACGCGCTGCTGCTGGCCACCCGACAGCTGGCCGGGGTACTTGTCGGCCTGTTCGGGGATGCCGACCCGCTCGAGCAGCTCCATCGCCTTGGTGTCGGCCTCCGACTTGCGGCGGCCACGCACCCAGGTCTGGGCCATCGTGATGTTCTGCTTCACCGTGAGGTGCGGGAAGAGGTTGAACGACTGGAAGACCATCCCGACCTCGGATCGGATCGCCTCGACGTTGCGGACGTCCGAGGTGAGCTCGATCCCGTCGACGATGATCCGCCCTTCCTGATGGGTCTCGAGTCGGTTGATGCATCGGATGAAGGTGGACTTGCCGGACCCTGACGGGCCGATGATCACGACGACCTCGCCCTCCTTGACCGTGGTGGTGATCCCACGGAGGACGTTGAAGTCGCCGTACCACTTCTTCACGTCGTCGCAGACGATGATTTCGGTGTCGCTGGGCATGGGTGTCTCCTATCGGTCCCCGACCCCGAGCTTCTGCTCGAGGCGCTGGGAGGCACGGCTGAAGGTGAAGGTGAAGAGCCAGTAGACGAGGGCGGCGAACAGGATCGGTTCCATGAGGACGCCGAGGAAGTCCGGCTGGGAGGGGATGATCGAGCGGGCCACGTGGAGGAAATCGGCCAGCCCGATGATCGTGACCAGCGACGTGTCCTTGAACAGGGCGATCACCTGGCCGACGAGCGCCGGGATCACGGTGCGGAGCGCCTGGGGCAGCGTGATGAGGGCGGTCGTCAGGAACGTGCTCATACCGACCGCCTGGGCTGCCTCGGTCTGGCCCTTCGGGATCGACTGCAGGCCACCACGCACGTTCTCCGCGAGGTAGGCAGCCGAGAAGAACATCATGCCGGCCGCCACGGCAACGACCGGGTCGATCGCCAGTTCGGGAGGCATGAAGCGGGGCAGCACGCGGGTGGCGAAGAAGAGCACGGTGATGAGCGGGACGCCGCGGATCGTCTCGATGTAGCCGGTCGACAGGAGGCGGAAGATGGGCATCTTCGACGTTCGTGCAAGAGCCATCATCACGCCGATCGGGAACGAAGCAGCGATCGCGGTGACCGAGAGCAACATCGTGAGGTTGAGGCCGCCGTAGACGGCATTGAAGGTCCCTAGGTCGGTTGCGCCTCGGACAACCGTGCCGAGGTAGGCAATGGCGATGACCGAGCCGGCCCAGCCGACCAACACATTGCGGGCGCCGCCCTCTCCGGACGCGAACGTGCGGCCGCCGGCGGCGAAGGCCGTGAGCGCGAAGAGCAGCACCCGACCGATCAGGGGACCGAGCACGGGCAGCTCGAGCCAGCCGTCCCACGCCACGGGGATGATCAAGGATGCCACGGACAGTGCCACGAGCACCGACGTGACGACGCCGGCGGTATCCCGGGAGAACTTGGTGAGCTGGGCCCAGATCAGGGCCCCGCCGAGGACCAGGAAGGCGGCCGGCATGACGAAGGTCAGCATCACGTCGGTATCGAGGTCCACCCGCCTCTGCAGGACGAGGTAGATGTAGGGGAACGAGGCCACCCACAGGCCAAGGACGACGACACGGAACGTGCGGTTGTTCACGGCGCCGGCGAGGACCCTGCCCACGAGGTAGAAGCCCACGAGGGCCGCGAACACAACCGTCCAGGGGACCTTCGTGGTCATGGCCACCGGCAGCAACCACGTCACCAGGAGGATGAGGGCGATCACGCCGCCGAGGAACCCCAAGGTGGGAATCGTCTTGTCGATGTTCTTCTTGCCGAGGCTCGAACGCCAGACCAAGGCGATCCCGATCAGCACGGCCCCGGCGACCGTCATCCAGACCCAGGCATCGGGACGCCCGAACACGGCCAGGGCCGCCACCAGGCTGCCTGCACCGATCAGCATCCGTTGGATCGAGTCGGGGGCGAGCTTCCCCCCGGCATTCCAGGCGGCCGTCGTGAGGCCGATGAGGGCGAAGATGATGCCGACGGAGAGCCAGATCCGCAGCATGTGGTCCTGGGGGTAGCCCTCGACCATGAGCAAGCGCATGTTGACGGTGACAGCGTCCCACCGGCGCTCGTCGGCGAACAAGAAGCTCGAGAATCCGACCGCGACAGCGGCGAGAACGGCAAGCATCACCACGGTGATGACGGCGTTGAGAACCGAATTGAAGAGGTTCTTGCGCGCCCAGACCACGATGCCCAACTGGCTCGCCTCCGGTGGCGGCGACGCCTCGATCAACCCGAACTCGGCGTTCGTGCTCATCGTTCCACCAGCTTCAGGCGGTTGTTGATGTTGTTGACCACCGCCGAGATCGAGAGCGACAGCGTGAGGTAGAACGCCATCCAGATGAGGATGACCTGGATCGTCCTACCGGTCTGGTTGAACAACGTCTGGCCAACCTGCACGATGTCGGCGTAGCCGACGGCGATCGCCAGTGAAGAGTTCTTCGAGAGATTCAGGAACTGGTTGCCGAGCGGCGGGAGGATGACCCGGAACGCCTGGGGCATGACTACGAGGCGCAGCACCTGCGAGCGCTTGAGGCCCACCGCCTGGGCTGCCTCGTTCTGGCCTCGGGGCACGGCCATGATCCCGGCCCGGACGATCTCGGCGATGAAGGACCCCGTGTAGACGACGAGACCGACGAGCACCGCCAGGAACGGGACGGTGAAGTTGAGCCCATCCGGGGAGTACTACGGGAACCGGTCGCCGGTCACGCCTGGCTGGCGGAAGTCGAGCGGGGCGCCGGTCCGCAGCCACTCGTAGCGGTCCCCGATCCAGTCGAAGAGCCCGACGATGACGTTCTGGCCGGCTTCGATGACACCCGGGAAGAACAGGACGAAGGCGGCAACGCCCACGGCCACGACGCCGGCGAAGGCAACTCGGAACCAGTCGTCGTCGGTGAGCTTGGCCATGCCGGCGGGGGTGCGGAAGGAGTTCAGGAACCGGCGGATCCACCAGGCACCGAGCAGAACGGCGGCGACGGCGATGACGATGCTCCAGCCGATGGGAGGTACGGCGTCGAGCGCCGTCGCGATGCCGTGGAAGACCCACTCGAACGCCCCGGCGACGGGATGGGCGAACCAGCCGATGATCGCAACGGCCACCACGGCCAGGAGGCCGAAGAGGATGGGACGGGTCTCGTGGCCCGTTTCCTCGAAGCGGTCGAAACGGCGCTTGTAGACGATGCGTCCCACCCAGAGGGCGAGAACGAAGAAGACGAGCCATTGCCACACGGTCTCGGTACCAAAGATGAAGGCGAACGAGACTCCCTTGGCCGAGACGAGGAACCAATCCTCGATCGGACCGAGGTTGGCGGGATCGAGGGGGGCAAAGCTGATGAAAATGACGTTCCAGAAGATCATCTGGAGCAGGAGTGGGACGTTTCGGATCGACTCGACGTAGATCTGGGCCGTCCGGTTGACCAGCCAGTTGCTGGAGAGGCGGGCGATCCCCATCACCACACCGAGCACGAGGGCGAGCAACAGGCCGACGCCGATCACCCGCAAAGAGTTGACGGCGCCCACGAGCAGGGCCTCGAGGCCCGTTTCGGGCTGTTGGGTGAACCCTTCTCCGATGGAGAAGCCGACCGGGTCCCCGAGGAAGTCCCAGTCGAAGCTGAGGCCCTGGGCCTCGAGATTGCGGAGCGCCGTCGAGATGACGATCCACGCAGCGACCAAGAGGGTCGCCAGTACGACGATCTGGGCAGCCCACTTCAGGAACGTGCCGTTGCGCCAGATGGGCGGTCGGCCTTGGTCTGCCGTGATTCGGTCGTCGGTGTCCGAGGTCATGAGCTCCGAGCGGTGTCGGGGTGGGGGTGCCGGAGCACCCCCACCACCGTCACTTGTCTAGGTGTGGCTAGCGGGCTGGCGGGGCGTAGAGGATGCCGCCGTCCTGGAAGAGGGCGTTGAGTCCTCGTTCGAGACCGAGCGGGGTCAGGTTCCGCTCGTAGACCTCGCCGTAGTTGCCGACCTGCTTGATGACTTGGTAGAAGGCATCGGCAGGAAGACCCATGGCGGTCTGCTTCTCGGCGAAGTCACCTTCGGATCCGAGGAGACGACCGACCTCGCCGTTCGGCGGGTTGGCCTGCATCTCATCGACGTTGGCAGAGGTGATGCCCTGCTCCTCGGCGATGATCATGGCGTAGACCGTCCACCTGATGACGTCGCCCCAGAGGGCGTCGCCCTGGGCCCACGCCGGACCGAGCGGCTCCTTGGAGATCGGAACGGACGGGAAGATCGCCCAGTCCTCGGCACCCTCGGTGCCGGCTTCCGTCGCCTGGAACTTCCGGGCCACGAGGCCCGAACCGTCGGTGGTGACGGCGTTGCAGTTACCCGACTCGAAGTTGTCCATCACAATGTTGAAGTCCTCGTACGTGACGAGGTTGATCTCGATCCCGGCGGCGTTGGCAGCCTCCGTGATGTTGAGCTCCGTGGTGGTACCGGCGTTGGTGCAGACCGTGGCGCCGTCGAGGTCTTCGACCTGGGAGTCACTGGAGAACAAGTCCCCGGTTCCCAGAACCTGCTGACCGTCGTAGTACGTGGTCGGACCGAAGTCGAGTCCCAGCTCGCTGTCACGCTGCTGGGTGAACGTCGTGTTCCGGCTCAGGATGTCGACCTGACCAGAGCTGACGGCCTCGAATCGGGCCGCAGCGGTCAGGGCGCTGAACGAAACTGCGCTGGCATCGCCGAGCACGGCTGCTGCGACGGCCTTGCAGAGGTCCACGTCCATACCGACGAACTCGCCGGCCGAATCCTTGAACCCGAAGCCGACGAGGGTCTCGTTGGTACCGCAGGACAGCGTCCCACGATCCTTGACCGTGTCGAGCAGCGAACCCATGTCGTCGCCGCCGCCGTCGCCGTCGTCGCCACCGTCGGTGGCCTCCGTGGTCTCGGTCGCTCCGCCGTCTTCGGTGTCATCGGTGTCTCCGTCGTCGCCACCACAGGCAGCAACGATCATGGCGAGTGCCAATAGGAGCACGACGAGTCGTTTGAACTCTCGCATCTATTCCCTTTCCTCCAAGATAAACGTCGTCCGCAGTGCGGATGACTCGCTGCAACCTAGGGGAAGGAGGGCGCCCCGCGCAACGAATCGTCGATATTTCAGGCCGTCGACACCGGCCCGAGATCGAGTATGAACGTGGACCCCTGCCCGACGACGGAGCGAACAGAAACCGATCCACCGTGCGCTCCGGCGATGTGGCGGACGATGGCCAAACCGAGTCCGGTCCCCCCCGTGTCACGGGACCGAGCGGCATCGACGCGGTGGAACCGATGGAAGACCAACTCCTGGTCGGACGTGGGGATACCGACCCCCGTGTCCTCCACCTCGACGACCGCTCGGCCATCGCGATCGAAGCACCGCAGCCGGACCCGCCCGCCACTCGGCGTGTAGCGGATGGCGTTGCGAAGCAGATTGCCGACGGCGAGGCCGACGTCGGCCTCGACCCCCAGGATCGACACCTCGTCGACGTCACCGGACAGGCCCACCCCGGCCTCCGCAGCCTCCATGCGGACTGCATCCAGTTCGGAACCCACCACGACGCCGAGCGCCAGCGGTTCGAGCTCGGGCGGGATCGACTCCAGCCGGGACAGGTCGAGCAGGTCGGTGACGATTCGGCCTAGCCGCTCGGCCTGCTCCTCCATCCGTCGGGCGAAGTGGCGGGCCTTCTCGTCGTCCTTGCCGATCGCCATCTCCAGGGCCCCGGCACCGGCCCGGATGGAGGCGATCGGTGTCTTCAACTCGTGTGATGCATCCGTCACGAATGAGCGGCGCATGGCCTGGACCCGGTCGAGCTCCGTGACGTCGGTCACCACGGCGCCGACGTCACCCGAGTCGAGCGGGGAGACCACCCACTGGTAGGAACGGCCGCTCAGGCCCATGACGATCGTGTCAGAAACCACCCGCCGGGTCGATTCGACCTCATCGACCAGTTCCAGGGCCTGGGGGTTCTTCACCCGCTGGACCGGTCCGGGGGCGACCAGGTCGGCAGTGGCGCCGGCGGAGGCCACGATGCGTCCGTCGGTCTCGATGATGAGGACGGCCATCGCCGCGGCCTCGATGCTGAGGCGGAGGTCAGCAGCGAGGCGCTCGGCGCCGAGTCGCTCGAGCTCGATTCGCTTTCGGAGCGCCTCGGTGATGTCGCCCATCCCATCGGGGCCGGCCGGGTCCTCCATCTCGATGGCCCGCACGGTCTCGTTGCGGACGGCGGCCACCAACCTGAGCTGCTGGACCACGGCAACCGCCACCACGAGCACCACCGTGACGATGGCCACAGGGGGTGCATCGACGGCGACCAGATAGATGCAACCGACGATGCCGACCGCAAGAAGCAGCCGGACGAATCGGGCGGGAGTCCTACTCACCCAGGAATCTGTAGCCGAGTCCGCGCACGGTGACGATCAGTTCCGGACTGGCGGGTTCGGATTCGACCTTCTGGCGGAGCCGCTTGATGTGGACGTCGAGGGTCTTGGTGTCGCCCATGTAGTCGTATCCCCACACTTCGCTGATCAGCGTGTCGCGGGTCACGAGCTTGCCCTTCCGGGCCAGCAGGGCGAACAGGAGGTCGAACTCCTTCGGGCGCAGGGCCACCTCGGTTCCCCGGACCCGGACCTCATGTCGATCGATGTCCATCTCCACGCCTCCCCCGGCGATGACCAGGGAGTCGTCGGGCGTGCCTCCCAAGCGCGAACGCCTGAGGTGGCTCCGGACCCGGGCGACGAGCTCCCGCATCGAGAAAGGCTTGGTGACGTAGTCGTCCGCCCCCAGTTCGAGTCCCAGGACCTTGTCCGCCTCGGCGTCCTTGGCGGTGAGGATGATGACCGGCATCCGGTGGTCCTTGCGAACGGTACGGAGCACATCGAGGCCCGAGAGGCCGGGAAGCATCAGGTCGAGGAGCACCAGGTCTGGTGGGGTGGCCCGGACCGCGGTCAGAGCGTCGCGTCCGTCGCCGACCGTCGCGACGTCGAACCCCTCGACCTCGAGGGCGAAGTGGACGGACTCGGCCAGGGCGACTTCGTCCTCGACGATGAGTATCGAACCGCCGCTACTCGTCGTCGTCATCGATCCCCCCGATCTGCCCGCTGACGAGGAAGACCACCTGTTCGGCGACCGAGACGGAACGGTCGCCGATGCGCTCATAGGCCCGGCTGGCGATCAGGGCGCGGGTGGCCCAGTCGAGCTGGTCGGGTTCCTCGGCGGACCGCACGACGGCTCGGTACATGTTGCGCGAGATGGCATCGACGGGGTCGTCCATCTCGTCGAGCTGGGCGTGGACCTCGGGGTCCCGACGCTCGATGGCCTCGAAGGCCAACCGCAGCATCGGATCGGTGAGCGCGCCCATCTCCTTGAGTTGGGCCACGATCGAATCGTCCCGTGGCATGTCGATCGTGTCGAGGACGATCCGCGAGATGTTCCCCGCCTGGGCCGCGATCCGGACCGCCGAGTGCGACACCGACTGCAGAACGGACATCGTCCGCAGGTCCACGGCGACCGGAGTCTGCAGCGCCATCGTCTGCAGCCAGAGGCGTTCGAATTCGAGGGCGAGGTCATCGACCTCGGCCTTCTCTGCCAACGCAGCCCGGGCAGCCTCCTCTTCCCCGTCGACGATGGCGCGGGTGGCCAGGGTCACGGCATCTCGTGCCTTCGATCCCATCTCGAGGACCTGGCGCTCCAGCTCGGCCAGGTCGTCGTGGAAATGGCGTCGGATCTCCATCAGCCGAACCTACCTGTGATGTAGTCCTCGGTCTCCTGCTCGGCCGGTGAGGTGAACAGGCGATCGGTCTCGTCGTACTCGACGAGCCGGCCCGTGCGTTGCCCGGAGGCGTTCACGTCGACCGAGAAGAACGCGGTGCGATCTGATACCCGGGCCGCCTGCTGCATGTTGTGGGTCACGATGATGATCGAGTACGCCTGCTTGAGGTCGAGCATCAGCTCCTCGATGCGCAGCGTTGCGATCGGGTCGAGCGCCGAGCACGGCTCGTCCATCAGCAGGACCTCGGGCTCGGGAGCCACCGCACGGGCGATGCAGAGCCGCTGCTGCTGGCCCCCCGACAGCGAATAGCCGGACTCGTCCAGCTTGTCCTTGACCTCGCCCCAGAGCGCCGCCTGTGTGAGGGCCCGCTCGACGAGGTCGTCCATGTCCGACTTCTTTCCCTTGAAGCCGTTGATCTTGGCCCCCCAGGCCACGTTGTCGTAGATCGACTTCGAGAACGGGTTCGGTTGTTGGAAGACCATGCCGATGCGTCGCCTGATCTCGACCGGGTCGACATCCGACTCGTAGATGTCCTTGTCGTGCATGAGGACCTTGCCGTCGACCCGGGCCGACGGGATCAGGTCGTTCATGCGGTTCAAGCACCTGAGCACGGTGGACTTGCCACAGCCGGACGGACCGATGAGGGCTGTGATCTCGTGCTCTGGGAAGCCCAGTGAGACGTTCTCGACTGCCTTGAACTCACCGTAGAAGACGTCCATCCCGACCGTTTGCATCACCGCATTCTGCGAGGCACCGTCGGCAGTGGTCGCGGCCGCGGGCACCTCCTCGGAAACCTCGGCAGTGGGCTCGTCGGCCATCTGGTCGCTCTCTTCGCTGATGTCGGTGCGGTCGGTCACGGTCAAACCTTCCTGGAGAATCGGTTGCGCAGCAACACGGCGCTCACGTTGAGCAACAGGAGGAGGATCAGCAGCGCGATGCTGGCCGCAGCTGCGATGTTGCGGAACTCCTGTTGGGGGAACGACGTCCACTGGAAGATCTGGATCGGGAGCGCCGTGAACTTCGAGAAGGGCCCGGTCGGGTCGGACGTGATGAAGCCGGCGGCGCCCACGAGGATCAGCGGTGCGGTCTCACCGATCGCCCGGGAGACCGCAAGGATCATGCCAGTCAGGATTCCCGGGAAGGCGACCGGCAGGACTTGCGATCGCACCGTCTGCCACCTGGTGGCGCCGAGTGCGAGACCGCCGGTTCGCAGGTACATCGGGACCGCCTTCAGGGCCTCTTGGGCCGAGATGATCACCACGGGCAGGATCAGCAGCCCGAGGGTGAGCCCTCCGGAGAGGATGGTGCGGCCGTTGTCGCTTGGCGGGATCCCATCCGCGAAGATGGCCCCCGACGTCACGGGCTCCATGACCCGGACGAAGATCGCCAGCCCGAGCATGCCGTAGATGATCGAGGGCACCCCGGCGAGGTTGTAGATGTTCGTCTGGATGAAGTTGTTGAAGCGGCTGGGCTTGGCGAACTCGTTCAGGTAGACGGCGGCTCCCACCCCGACGGGCACGGAGAAGAGCAGCGTGATGAGCATCAGCCAGGCCGAGCCGAGGATCGCCGTCCGAATACCTGCGATCTCCGGCCGGGAATTGGATGGGCTCGTGATGAAGGTCCAGTTGAACCACGCCCGCCATTCGAAGTCGACATCGTCGAACACATGTGGCTCGAAGCGGCCCGGATCATCGATGAAGAGCTGCTCGATCTCATCCGTGAACGCCTGGGGGTCGAAGATCGAGGGGAAGAGCTCGTAGGAGGCAATGACGTCGGGGACGACGACGCGCTCGTAGACGAGCTGGGTGACGTCGGCGTCGTTGCGGGGCGGCAGGGCGCAGCCGGGGAACGGCTCGTCGGAGGCGCAGGCCTCCTCGTAGATCGCGGGGTCCTCGAACACGAGACGGTCCGCGTAGAACCGCTGCTCGCGCTCGAGCCGGCGACCGACTCCACTGGAGACGGCGCCTTCGAGGAGCCCCACCTTCTCGTCGAACGACAGCTGCTCGATCGTCGTGGTCGCCGGGTCGCGGCCGACCGACGCGACCACGTCCTCGGGGTCGTTCTCGTTCACGACCGCCGTCAGCCCGAACGAGTCGCTGATGATGGTCAGCAGCAGCGTGAGGAGCGCTACGACGGCGAGTGAGAGCATCGCCAAGGCGAACACCTGGAACCAGCGACCCCGCGTGGCACGGGCGTTCTTCAGCTTCTGGTACTCGTCCTCGTCGGGGAACCAGTCGACCTCGGGACGTTCCGGAGCTTGCATGCTCATCCGTAGTCCTGTCGGTACTTGGCGACGAGCCATCGGCTCAGCATGTTCAGACCGAGGGTCATGAAGAAGAGGGTGAGGCCGATGGCAAAGATCGAGTTGTAGTCGATGGTGTTGTAGGAGAGGTCGCCACTCGCCACCCGGACGATGTGACCGGTCATGGCCTCACCGGGGACGAACGGGTTGAGGATGTAGCCGAAGAGCGGGTCCTCGCCCAAGGTGAAGTTGCGGGGCGCGGCCCCGGCCGCCAACGCCACGACCATCGTCTCGCCGACCGCCCTGGACATCGCGATGACGATCGACGCGCCGATGCCCGAAAGCGCGGCGGGCACGGTGATCCGGAGGGCGACCTCCATCTTCGAGGCGCCGAGCGCGTAGGCGGCCTGGCGGAGCGAGTCCGGAACGGCCCGCAGGGCGTCCTCGGAGAGCGACGAGATGAGGGGCGTGATGAGGATGCCGACGACGACGCCGGCCGAAGCAATGTTGAAGAACTCGACCACCTCCGAACCGAGCATGTTGCGCAACAAGGGCGTCATGAACGTGAGGGCGAAGAAGCCGTAGACCACCGTCGGGATGCCGACGAGCACCTCCAACACGGGCTTGAGGATGGCCCTGGTCCGCTCGCCGGCGTATTCGGCGAGGTAGATGGCCGACGCGAGACCCATGGGGACGGCGACGGCGAGCGCGATCACCGCGATGTAGACGGTGGAGAGGATCAGGGGCCAGATGCCGAACGACCCGGCCTGGGGCTGCCAGACGGTCGTGGAGATGAACTCCACGAGGGAGACCTCGGGATCCTGGAAGAACAGGAGTGACTCGGAGCCCAACTCGTAGAGGATGCCGAGCGTCGTCGCGACCGAGAGGAAGCCACAGATGAAGAGGGCCGTGAGGATGGCCGCCTCGCCGGGCCGGCGGCGCCGGCGAAGGGAAGCCACGAAGGCGTCACCGGTGGGATGATCAGGGCTCATCGTGGTTCTCGATCAGGTGGGTTGGTGGCTCCGGTCGGGGTTGCCGGCCGGAGCCACCGAAGCGACGGGGCGAAGGTAGTTCACCAGACGGCTACCTACCAGCCGGCAGCGGCCTTCAGGTTGTCGGCCGCGCCCTGCAGGTCGGCGTCGGGGGCGGGGAAGTAGCCCACCTCGCCGATCACGTCGTTGACGTTGTTCAGGTAGTAGGCCATGAACTCGGCCACGTGCGGCTTCTCGGCGACGACCTCGTCGGCCGTGTACATGAACAGCGGGCGGGAGATCGGGTAGGAGCCGTCGTTCACCGTGTCGATGTTCGGCTCGACCCCGTCGACGGAGACGGCCTGCAGCACGCTCGAGTTCTCCTGGAAGAAGGCGAAGCCGAAGTAGCCGATGGCACACGTCGTGCTCTCGTCGCCCTCGGTGCAGCCGTCCTCGGAGACGCCCTGGACGGTGACGTTGTCGTCCTCGCCGACGTTGGCGGCGATCGATGAGACGATCGGGGACGGGTCGGCCTCGTCGAAGACCACTTCGTTGAAGTAGTCGAAGGTCCCCGAGTCGGTGCCCGGGGTGAACAGGGCGATCGGGTGGGCCGGGAAGCTCGGATCGACGTCCGCCCAGGTGGCTCCGGCATCCGTGAGGGAGTATGCCGTGGCGATCTGCTCGAGCGTCAGGTCCCGGGCGAAGTAGTTGCCCGACGAGACCACCAAGGTCAGGGCATCGGAGCCGACGCGAACCTCGATGATCGTCCGGCCGATGTCGGCACACGAGGCCACCTCCTCGTCCTTGATCGACCGGGAGGCGTTGGCTATGTCGGACGCACCCTCGACGCAGAAGCGCTCGAGGCCGCCGCCCGATCCGATGGAGTCGATCGGGTAGTTCGGACCGCCCTCGTCCTCCCACCTGGTCATCAGCGCCGTGGACAGGGGGAACACGGTCGACGAACCGGCGATGCCGATGGTGAGGTCGGGATCGGCGTCCAGCGGGTCGATCGCGGGCAGGCCCAGATCGGACATGTCGCCCAAGTCGTCGCCACCCTCGGGCGTGTCGGGGGCCCCTGTTGTCTCCGCTGCATCGGTTCCGCCGCCGTCGTCGCCGCCACAGGCGGCCAGGACCAGGGCGAAGACACTCAGAAGGGCGATCAAGCGCACGAACTTGCTCATGTTCAGACGTTCCTCTGTCGTGGTTCGGGCGGATCGGAGAGGTCCCCACACCCGCCTCGAGGACGGTACGAAGCCACCCTGACCGACCCCGGAACGCCAGGTGAACGCCGGGTGAACCTTTCTGCCCCCAACCCAGGGTTGTCAGTCCGCCCGATCACCGAACCCTGGGTTCCCATGCCGCGTGGCACGGAACCTCAGCCCCCGGTTCGCTCCCGAACGAGCCTGGCGACCATCCGGAGGATCCGATCAGGATCCCGATGCACATCGGCGTGCGTGAGCCGCACGAGGAGCCAGCCCGCATCGAGAGCCGCATGGTCCCGCGCACGATCGGATTGGAACGAACGTCCCGTCGAGTGCCACTTCCTACCATCGGCCTCGACCCCGAGTCGGGCCTGTGGGAAGGCGAAGTCGAGCCGCCGGACCCCATCCCAGGGCGCTGGGAACTGCCGGACCGGGTGGAGGGGTTCGAGGACCACCGCCACCCGCCGCTCGAGCGCCGAGGCTCCGGCCATCGGGTTTCCCAGGAACTCCCGCATGAGCGCACTCCCCGCCCGACCGCGGCCACAGACGAGCTCGGCAACGGCACGTACTTCGCGCATCGATGTCAACCCGCCAACGACCGCGGTTTGGATCACCTCGTGCCAGACGGCGGGGAACACGACACCCGCAAGGTCGACGAGTGTGCGTGCCACCGTGGTCGTGGGCATGCGGCGGACCACAGTCCGGTGGTCGGCGGGAACACCGACGCCCGCCCGGTGGACGACCACCCCGTCGAAGCGATGCGTCGTCGTACCCACCACCGTCACCGAGGGTCCGAGGTCCGGTAACCCATCGACGCCCAGGAGCCGGGCGGCAGATGTGTGGGACACGACGGCATCGGGCAGGGTGGTGACAGCACCGAGCAGCCGGTCGTCAACGTCCACGGCGGGTATGAGGCGATAGACCCCTTTCGACACCCGACCCCACGAACCCGACCGGAGCTCCCGGTCGATCGTGTGCCGGGTGTGGCCGTGGTCCATGGCTTGGGCCCTGGTCACGACTCCGCCCTGCATTGCGGCAATCCCGATCAGGTCGACGTTGGACACGTCACCATTCATCCACGGGCCGACCGAATTGTGAAGGGGTTCGTTCCGCGGGCTGAGGGTCCGCGTCCTGCGGAACTCGAGCCCGCGGTTCACCGGAGCAACGGCACCACAACCCAGGGTTCGGGTCGGGTCAGGTGTGGCGGCTGTGGGCGGCGGCTTCGAGATGCACGTGGTGGTCATGGCGCCGGTCGCCTTCGATCCGGGTCCACGTCCCGTCGCCATGCATCTCCCAGGCGAGGACGTCGTCGGCAAGTGCGGAGTCGAGCACTTCGTCGAGGCGATCGGTGAGATCCCTCCCCTCGACGATCACGCAGGCCTCGACCCGTCGCCTGAGGTTGCGGGGCATCAGGTCGGCCGATCCGATCAGGTACACGCGTTCGTGGGCGACCTGTCCGAATCGGTAGATGCGGGAGTGCTCGAGGTAGCGGCCGACGATGGAGCGCACCCGAATGTTCTCCGAGAGGCCCGGGACGCCGGGCTTCAGGCAGCAGGTCCCCCTGACGACCAGATCGATCTCGGCTCCGGCGCTCGATGCCTCGTAGAGCGCTTCGATCACGTCGGTGTCGACCAGCGAGTTGCACTTCAGCACGATGCGGCCGCCCGGGTGGGCCTCGCGTCGGATGAGCTGCGTGATCCGATGGAGGAGCTGGGTCGGAGCGGTGACCAGGGACCGGTAGTCGATCTGACGCGAGTACCCGGTCATGAAGTTGAACAGGTCGGACAGGTCGGCGCCGACGTCCTCGTCGGCGGTGAGGATGCCGATGTCCTCGTAGAGCCTCGCCGTCGAACCGTTGTAGTTCCCGGTCCCGACGTGGGAGTAGCGGACGACGTGACCGGCTTCCTGGCGAACCACGAGGGCGATCTTCGTGTGGGTCTTGAGGCCGACCAGGCCGTAGACGACGTGGACGCCGGCGCGTTCGAGGACTTGGGCCCACGTGATGTTGGCCGCCTCGTCGAACCGGGCCTTCAGCTCTACCAGTGCCACCACCTGCTTGCCCCTGCGGGCGGCATTCACCAGCGCCGAGACCACCTTCGAGCCCGGCTCGGTCCGGTAGAGCGTCTGTTTGATGGCGAGGACATCGGGATCCTTCGCCGCAGCCTCGATGAACGCCACCACCGACGAATCGAACGACTCGTAGGGGTGCTGGACGAGGACGTCGCCCTGCTTCAGGACTTCGAAGATGTCGACCACTTCATCGTCGACTCCCTGCAGCCGAGGAGGGGTCACGGGCCGGTGGGGCTCCCACTTGAGCTCGGGCCGATCCAGCGAGTACAACCGCAGCAGACCGGTCAGGTCGAGCGGTGCCGCCGACCGGTAGACCTGCTCCTCGCCGATCCCGAGCGAGCGCATCAGGAGCGAGAGGATCTCGTCGGTCATGTTCGGCCGGACCTCGAGTCGGACCACCCGACCGAGCCGGCGACGCCTGATCTCGGAGGCAATCGCCTCGAGCAGGTCGTCGGCCTCGTCCTCCTGGACGTCGAGGTCGGCATCCCGGGTGACCCGGAACGAGTGATGATCGACGATCTCCATGCCGGGGAAGAGGTCACCGAGGTGGTGGGCGATGAGGTCCTCGAGTCGCACGAACTTCGTGCCGTCCTCGGTGGGGATGAACCGGTCGAGGACTGGGGGCACCTTCACCCGGGCGAACTTGGTCACCCCGTCGGCGTCGCGGATGATCACCGCCAGGTTCAAGCTCAGGTCGGAGATGAAGGGGAACGGGTGCGAGGGGTCGACCGCCAACGGGGTCAGCACCGGGAACACGTGCTCGTGGAAGAGCTCATCGAGGAGGCGCCGATCGTCCCCTTCCAGGTCGTCGTACCGAACTTCGATGATGGCTCGGTCGGCAAGGGCCGGGACGAGCTCGTCATGGAAGACCCGGTCCACCTCCTGGTACATCTCGACCACGGCGTCGTGGATGGCCTCCAGCTGCCGGGCCGGGGTCAGGCCGTCCGCCGACTTCCTCGTGACGCCGGCATCCGCCTGGTTGAGGAGACCCGAGACGCGCACCTGGAAGAACTCGTCGAGATTGGACTGGGTGATCGCGAGGAACTTCGCCCACTCGAGGACGGGGAGGTCATCGCGGCCCGCCAGGGCGAGCACCCGGCGATTGAACGCGAGCCAGGAGAGCTCGCGATTGATGTAGTGATCGGGGTTGCGCTCCATCCACGGCGATTGTCGCACGCCCGGGGGGCGGCGGTCAGGCGACCCCGATGCCACCCTTCCAGACGCCGCTGATCGAGTCACGCGTCGCCGAAAGGTCCTCGAGTGGGTTGCGGTGGGTCACCACCACATCGGCGAACCGGCCCGGGTCGAGTGAGCCGACCCGGTCGTCCCAGCCCATGAGCTGGGCCGCGCCGAGCGTGGAGGCGACCAGGACGTCGGCGGGCAACATGCCACCGGCCTCCATCAGCGGGAGCTCGTCCAGGTTCAGGCCGTGCGGTGTCACTCCCGAGTCCGTGCCCATCGCCACCTTCACCCCCGCGTCGACGGCGGCGGCAAAGGATGCCCGGTGAACCTCGATCACCTCACGTGCCTTCCGTACCGACGCCTCGGGAATCCCGGCGCCGGCCTCGGCCGCCTTCACCACGCCGACCGGTGCCACCAGCGTCGGGACCAACCAGGTACCGGCCTCGATCATCATCGCGATGGCCTCGTCGTCGAGGAAGATGCCGTGCTCGATCGAACGGATCCCGGCTCGGACGGCGTTCTTGATCCCCTCGGTGGCCTGTGCATGTGCCATCACCCAGCGGCCCTGGATGGCGGCCTCGCCCACGATCGTCTCGAGCTCGTCCATCCCGAAGTGGGGGTGGGTCGGGTCGTCGGTCGGCGACAGGACGCCACCCGACGTGGCGACCTTGACCACGTCGGCACCGGCCCGGAGCACCTCGCGGACCTTCCGTCTGGCCTCGTCGGTTCCGTCGATGATCGAGGTCGGCATGCCCGGGTAGTCGGGCAGGAGGGGAATGTGTGCCCCACTCGGCATCCAGTCGTCCGAGTGGCCGCCGGTCTGGCCGAGGAGCGTCAGGGCAATCTGCATGCGCGGACCCGGGACGATCCCATCGACGACGGCCTGCTTCACCCCCAGGTCGGCCCCGCCGGCGTCGCGCACGGTCGTGATCCCCGTTCCCAACGTCGCAGCCATCGAGGGAATCGCCTGGAAGAAGCGGTACGAGAACGGCGTCTGGGCGTGACGGAACAAGTCGACGTGCGGGAACATCAGGTGGACGTGGGTGTCGATCAGACCCGGCATCACCCACTTGCCGGAGCAGTCGACCTCGTTGTCGGCATCCAGGTCGGAGCCGACCTCGACGACGCGATCGTCCTCGATGAGCACGTCGGCGAGCTGGAACTCGGCGGAGTGCACGTCGAAGACGGACCCGCCCCGGAACACGGTGGTTGTCATGGGGCGAGCCTACGGAGTCCCGGCAGAGGCGTAGATTCGGCCCATGACCATCAGTGCCCGCGCCTCGCTTGCTCGAAAGGCCGTCGAGTACGAGATGCGACGGCGAGCCGCGATCGTCCCGGACGGTGGCGAGCGAACCGTCGAGCAGGCCCGTACCGACCTCGACCGACTGAGCGAAGTCATCCACCTCCCAGCGGGCATGACCGTCGCCGAACAGACCGTGGGTGGTGTCCCCGGCCTCTGGCTCTGTCCCGCCGACGGTGACGAACGAACCGTCATCCTCTACCTCCACGGTGGCGGGTACGTCGCCGGGTCGACCCACAGCCACCGAGGCATCGCCGGCCACATGGTCGACGCGATCGGAGCACCTGCCTTCCTCGCCGGCTACCGACTCGCCCCCGAGCACCCATTCCCGGCCGCGCTCGAAGATGCCCTCGCGGTATTCGATGCCCTGACCGCCGAGACGCCGGCCGATCGGATCCTGGTCGTCGGCGACTCAGCCGGCGGTGGACTGGCCCTGGCCCTGGTCGTAGCCCTCCGCGATCGGAGACTGCCCGCCCCCGGTGGCGTGGTGGCGGTGTCGCCGTGGACCGACCTCGCCGGCACCGGCGAATCGCTCATCGATCGGGCGAATGACGACGTGATGCTCGATCCGACGAAGGTTCGCGAGGTGGCGGAGATGTACGCCGGGGACCGCCCACTCGACGACCCGCTGATCTCACCCGTCTACGCCGACGTCGACGGCCTCCCGCCCATCCTGCTGCACGTCGGCGACCATGAGATCCTCCTCGACGATTCGGTCCGTTTCTGGGAGGAGTGCACCGAGGCCGGTGTCGAGGCGACGCTGCGCGTCTGGCCGGAGATGTGGCACGTCTTCCACGCGATGGCCCCTTGGGTACCGGAGGCACGTCGAGCGAACCAGGAGATAGCCCGCTTCTGGTGGACGGCTTCCGGGGTGGGTCCCCCTCAGCGACGCTCGACGCTGTAGTTCGGCGCTTCCTTCGTGATCAGCACGTCGTGGGGGTGGCTCTCCACGAGGGAGGCCTGCGTGATCCGCACGAATCCGACGTCGTTGTGCAGGGTGGCCACGTCGGGCGCCCCGCAGTAGCCCATGGCGGAGCGAAGGCCTCCGACCATCTGGTAGACCACGTCCGAGGCCGGGCCCTTGAACGGGACGACACCTTCGATGCCCTCGGGAACGAGCTTCTTGGCGTCCTCCTGGAAGTACCGGTCGGCCGACCCGCCGGCCATGGCCCCCATGGAACCCATGCCGCGGTAGGCCTTGTAGCGCCGCCCGTCCCGGAGGATCTCCTCGCCCGGTGACTCCTCGGTACCGGCGAGCATCGAACCGACCATCACGGTCGATCCACCGGCAACGATCGCCTTCGGCACGTCTCCGGTCTGCTTCACGCCACCGTCGGCGATCACCGGCACGCCTGCCTCGCCGGCGACCTCGGAAGCTTCGAGGATCGCAGTGAGCTGGGGCATGCCCACGCCGGTGACGACCCGGGTGGTGCAGATCGATCCGGGGCCGATCCCGACTTTGACGGCATCGGCGCCCCGCTCCACCAGATCTCGGGCACCGGCAGCCGTTGCGATGTTGCCGGCGACGACGTCCACGTCGAATCGCTCCTTGAGCTCGACGAGTCCGCCGAGGATGTCCTCGTGGTGACCATGGGCCGAATCGAGCACGAGGGCATCCACGCCGGACTCCACCAGCGCCTCCGCCCGGTCGAGGAAGTCGCCCGACGCACCGACCGCCGCCGCCACCCGGAGTCGACCGAGGTCGTCCTTGGCGGCGTTCGGATAGTCGAGTCGTTTCTGGAGGTCCTTGATCGTGATGAGCCCGGTGAGTCGCCCGTCGGCATCGACGACGGGGAGCTTCTCGATCCGGTGCTCGCGGAGGATCTCCCTGGCTTGCTCGAGTGAGGTGCCGGTCGGGGCCGTGACCAGGCCGTCGGAGGTCATCCGGGCCTCGACCGGTTGACCGAAGTCGCGCTCGAAACGGATGTCCCGGTTCGTGAGGATCCCGACCAGCGTCCCATCGGCTCGAACGATCGGGACGCCGGAGATCTTGTACGACGCCATCAGGTTCTCGGCGTCCTGGAGCTTCGCCCCGGGCTCCAAGGTGATCGGGTCGACGATCATCCCGGATTCGGACCGTTTGACCTTCCGGACCATGTCGGCCTGTGCCTCGGCGTCCATCTTCTTGTGGACGACGCCGATGCCACCCTGTCGGGCCATGGCGATGGCCATGCGGGTCTCGGTGACGGTGTCCATCGCCGCCGAGACGAGCGGGATGTTCACGGGGACGTTGCGGGAGAAGCGCGACGCTGTGCTGACGTCCTTCGGGAGGGTGGTCGAGCGCCGGGGCACCAGCAGGACGTCGTCGAATGCGAGTGCGTCGCCAGCGATCTTCTCGGTCATGTCACCACCCAGTCGGCCCGTTGGCTGACGCAGGATAGGAGTCGTGGACCGGCTTGCGAACCGTGGGCCCCGAGCATCGGGGGCAGATACTGAAGGACCCCGGTCGGTCAGGGGCTGGCGATGCCGTGGAGGACGAAGGCGACCACCGCGTCGGTGACCTCACCGAGCCGCTCCTGGGGGTTCGGCGCATCGATGAGCACCTTGGCGCCGGACATGATGGCGTCCTGCACCAGGGCGCTCAGGACGTCGGGCGGCAGTCGGCTGATGGAACCCTCCATCACCCCGGTACGCAGCAGGTCGACGTATTCATGGACCAGGCCCATGTGGGCCTCGGCGGCTCGCGCCGACGCCTCGCCGGACAACTTGGGGACTTCGCGATGCAGCAGGTAGCCGAGGGTCGGGTCGGTCGCGACGAATTCCACGAGAGCCCTGATCAGGGCCTCCAGTCGTTCGACCGTCGGGACACCGCTCGGCAGGTCGGCGACCATCTTGTCGAGCACGACCGGGAGCTCTTCTTCGATGAGCGAGGCGAGCAGGTCTTCCTTGTCCCGGAAGTACTCATAGATGGTGGTGCGCCCCACCCCGGCCTCGGCGGCGAGGTCGGAGAAGGTCGTCTCTTCGTAGCCCATCTCGGCGAAGAGGTCCGTGGCCGCGTCGAGGATTCGGCGGCGGACCACGAGCTTGTGCTCGGCGACGGTGTCGGCCTGGATCCTCGGCATGGGCCCAGCCTACGGCGAGCCCCGCCGAACCCCGGCCGGAGGCGCATCGGCGGTGACCGTCTACCCTCCCGTCACGTTCTGAGAATGGAGCGTATGCGATGGGTGCAACCATCGTCCTGGGAGCACAATGGGGTGACGAGGGCAAGGGCCGCGTCACCGACCTCTTCGCCGATTCGGCCGACCTCGTGGTCCGGTTCCAAGGCGGGAACAACGCGGGTCACACCATCGTCATCGGCGAGGAGAGCTTCGCCCTTTCGCTGATCCCGTCCGGCGTCACGAATCCCGACTCGACCCCGATCATCGGGGCCGGCTGCGTCGTGGACCCCGGCGTCCTCATCGCCGAGATGGACATGCTCGAGAGCCGAGGGGTCGACCCGGCCCGCCTGCGCATCAGCCCCGACGCCCACCTGATCATGCCTTGGCACAAGGCGCTCGACGTCGCCTACGAGACCCGTCGCGGTCCGGGCGCGATCGGCACCACGAAGAAGGGGATCGGACCCGCCTACCAGGACAAGGTGATCCGCTCCTCCGCGATCCGCGTCCAGGACCTCCTCGATGCCGACGGCTTCACCGAGCGCGTCGAGCTGGTCGCCCGCGAGAAGAACACGATGCTCGCCGCGTTCGGCCATGACACGGTCGACGCCTCAGGCACCGCTGCCGAGTACCTCGCCCTGGCCGACCGGATCATCCCCCTGATCGCCGACACGGCGCTGCTCGTATCCGAAGCACTCGACGAGGGCCGGCAGGTGCTCTTCGAAGGCGCCCAAGGAACCTTGCTCGACGTCGACCACGGCACCTACCCGTTCGTGACCTCGTCCAACACGTCTGCCGGTGGTGCCGCCACCGGGTCCGGGGTCGGCCCGCTCGTCTTCGACGAGATCGTCGGCGTGTCGAAGGCCTACACCACCCGCGTGGGCGAGGGTCCGTTCCCGACGGAGCTCGATGGGGAAGTCGCCGACAAGATGGTTCGCCTGGGGGGCGAGTTCGGCGTAGTCACCGGTCGACGCCGACGCCCGGGGTGGCTCGACCTCGTCGCCCTTCGCTACGCCGCACGGGTCAACAGCCTGTCGGCGCTCTTTCTCACCAAGCTCGACATCCTCTCAGCCTTCGACGAACTCTCCGTCGCCACCCACTACGAGGTGGCGGGCGAGCGCACCGAGCACTTCCCCGCAATCGCCACCGACCTCGCAGCAGCCGAGCCGGTCTACGAAACCCTCCCCGGTTGGGGCGACGACGTGACCGCCGTCCGGGAGTTCGGTGACCTCCCTTCGGCTGCCCAGGCCTACGTGGAGTACATCGAGTCGGCGGTCGGCGTGCCCATCAAGTGGGTCTCGGTCGGACCCGAACGCCAGCAGGTGATCCCGCGATGAAGGTCCTCCTGGTCGGGGGCGGCGGCCGTGAGCACGCCCTCGGTTGGGCGCTCGCCAAGAGCCCCTTGTGCGACGAATTGGTCAGCCTTCCCGGCAACCCCGGAATGGCCGGCCTCGGTCCGATGATCGAGGGCTTGGACCCGAAGGACGTCGGTGCCGTCGCCGCCTTCGCCCGCCAACAGGAGATCGACCTCGCCGTCATCGGCCCGGAGGCCCCACTGGCCGTCGGCATCGTCGACGCGCTGGGCTCCTTGGGCATCCCGGCATTCGGGCCCACGAAGGCAGCCGCACGGCTCGAGGCCTCCAAGGCGTTTGCCAAGGACGTGATGCAGCGAGCCGGGGTCCCAACCGGCAGCTTTGCCTCCTTCACGGAGGCGCCGCCGGCCAAGGCCTACCTCGCGGAGCAGGGCGGGCCCTACGTCGTGAAGGCCGACGGCCTCGCAGCAGGCAAGGGCGTGCTCGTGACCGAGGACCTCGCAGCAGCGGAGGACTGGGTCGACCGATGCCTCACCGGCAGCTTCGCCGGGGATGACGGCGGGGCCAGCGTGGTCATCGAGGAGTACCTCGATGGCCCGGAGCTGAGCGTCTTCGTCATCAGTGACGGCGAACGCGGCATCGCCCTCCAGCCGGCCCGCGACTACAAGCGGCTCGCCGACGGCGACGCCGGGCCAAACACCGGTGGGATGGGCTCCTACTCCCCCGTGGGCGACATCGCCCACGACCTGGTCCGCACGGTCCTCGACCAGGTCGCCCTGCCGACCATCCGCCAGATGGCCGACGACGGGAACCCCTATGTCGGGTTCCTCTACTGCGGACTCGCCCTCACCTCGGCAGGCCCGAAGGTCATCGAGTTCAATTGCCGGCTGGGCGATCCCGAGACCCAGGCCGTGCTCCCGCTCCTCGAGTCCGACCTCCTGGCGACCCTGCGGGATGCCGCCGCCGGCAGGCTCGCCGAAGAGACTCTGAAGTTCTCGGACGGGGCGGCCGTCAACGTGGTCCTGGCCTCGGGCGGCTACCCGGAGTCGCCCCGAAAAGGAGACGTCATCCACGGGCTCGACGAGGTGGACGACGACGTCCTGGTGTTCCACGCCGGGACGACGATCGACGACCGTGGCCACACCCGCACGAACGGTGGGCGGGTCCTCAGCGTCGTCGGGCTCGGCGATGACGTCTCCTCGGCACGTTCAACGGCCTATCGGGCCGCTTCGAAGATCACCTGGAAGCAACAGCAATACCGAACAGACATCGCAGGAGGCGAGTGATGAGCAAGGTGGCAATCGTGATGGGGTCGGGCTCCGACCGGCCGGTCATGGAGAAGGCGGTGGCGATCCTCGACCGCTTCGGCATCGAATCCGACATGCGGGTGTTGTCGGCGCACAAGACACCCGATGACGCGATCGCCTTTGCCGAAGGAGCCGAGGCGAACGGATTCGGCGTGATCATCGCCGGTGCCGGCAAGGCCGCGCACCTCGGTGGGGTGATGGCGGCCAAGAGCCTCCTTCCCGTGATCGGCGTTCCGATCAACGCCTCGCTGGACGGGATGGACTCATTGCTGGCGACGGTGCAGATGCCCACCGGTATCCCCGTGGCCACCGTCGCCATCGACGGCTCGACCAACGCCGCCCTCCTCGCCGTCCAGATCCTTGCCACCGCCGACCCGGCGCTGCGCGAGAAGCTCATCGAATACCGCGCCGAGCTCCGCCAGAAGACGCTGGCGGGGTAGGACCGGCTTCGCCGGTCGGTACTCGACTACTCAACTACTCGAGACAGTGAGGGATCCCCCGCAGGGGGGATGGGCCCCGCCCGGCGGAGCCGGGCGGGAGGGGGGTCTTCAGTACCTCGACACTTCGGAGCGAAGGGCCGGGGCAAGTGTGCCTTTGGTAGCCACTTCGACGTCACCGAGACCCAGCCACTCGGCCATGAGTTGGAGCTCTGTCGCCATCGCTGGCGCGACCCGCAGCGGGTCTTCGCCGTCCTCGATCCACGAGGCCCTGGCTTCGAGGACACCCCGGTCGCGATGGGACTTGAGGTCGACCCGGCCGACCAGGTCGTCACCGAGGAGGAATGGGTACACGTAGTAGCCGTACTGGCGCTTCGGCTCGGGTACATAGATCTCGATGCGGTAGTGGAAGTCGAACACCCGGAGGGCGCGATCGCGATTCCAGACGACCGGGTCGAACGGTGTCAGCAGGGCCTGGGCGTCGATCGAACGCGGGAACGTGGCGCCCGGGTCGAGGAAAGCGGGGCGGCCCCATCCTTCGACTTCGACCTCCTCGATGTCACCGGCTTCGACCATCACCTCGAGGATCGGCCGGAGGGTGGGCATGTGGAGCCGCCAGTAGTCACCGATGTCCTCGGCAGTGCCCACGCCGAGTCCCTTGAGGCCGTCGAGGACGAGTAGCCGGAACGCCTCCTCCGTCGGGATCGGCTCGGCCCCGAAATGATCGGCGGGCACAACGGCTGCCGGGTCTCCGTAGAACCGGGTGAACCTCTCCCGGCGGTCGACGGCGATCCTTCCCTTGGCGAAGAGGTACTCGAGGGCGAGCTTGCCCTTGCCGTACCCCCACCACGGGCCGGTTCGCTCGCCGGGGTCGTTGAGGTCGCCGACCGTGAGTGGGCCCTGGGTGAGCACCTCGTGCTCCACCGCCTCGACGAAGCCGGGATGCTCCTCCATCATCGATCGGACGGACTTCCAACGACCGATCCGCTCCATTCGATGGCGCATGGCCGAGTAGAGCCGCGCCGGCACGAAGGATGCCTCGTGACCCCAGTACTCGAAGTACTCGCGGTCCCGATAGGTGAGTTCGTCGATGAGTTCCCGTCGGTAGGGGCCGAGTCGACTGAACAGCGGCATGTAGTGGGACCGTACGCACACGTTCACCGAGTCCAGTTGGAGGACCCGCATGTCCTCCATCGCCCGGCGCACATGACGGCGATCCGGGCGCCCGGCCGGACGGGGTCGCCCGAAGCCCTGGGCCCCGAGGACGAGCCTCCGGGCCCGATCCGCGCCGATCCTCCTCACCGGGGAACGAGGGCCGTTCCGTGGACGAGGATCTCGCCACTCCCCTTGCCCGAGTTGCCCTTCCGATTGGTGATCGTGGAAGTCTCGATCCGAGTGTTGACGACCTCGACCGCACCGAGCGCGCTCGCCTCCTCGGTCATCCGGAGGATCGCTTCCCTCCGGGCCCGCGTCGTCACCCGATCGACACTGGGGACGTCACCACCGACGATGTTCACCAGGAACAGCATGAACCCCTTCCACCAGTCGACCCCCATGACCGCCGAGCCGGTCACCATCTGCGGGTGGACCGGGCCCGCCTCGACCACGGCAGAGGACAGGTCATGGACGGTCATCCCTTCGACGGCCGCCTCTCGCTCCCCCAGGTCGACCAGGTGCCGGCGCTCGAGGATGGGGGCGACGACGGCGGCGATCGCCACCCCGACGAGGGGGATGATGACGAACAGCCAGATGATGAGTGAGGCCCACCAGGGCATCAGTCGCCCTCCGCCACGACGACCACCGCCGTCCCATAGGCATAGAGCTCGGCGGCACCCGAGGCGACCGACGAAGTCGTGAAGCGCACGTTCACGATGGCGTTGGCACCCATCGCAGCGGCCACCTCCTTCATCCGGGCGGTCGCCTGCTCGCGGGACTCGGACAGCAGCTCCGTGTAGCCGGTGAGCTCGCCCCCGACGAGGTTCTTCAACCCGGCGCCGATGTCCCGGCCGATGTGCTTGGCCCGGATGGTGTTCCCCTGGGCCAGGCCCTTCACCTGGGTGATCCGGTACCCCGGTACCTGCTCGGTGTTGACGATGATCATGCGAGGCCTCCTGGAGCTGGGACACCGATCGTACGCCGGTACGCTGGCCGTCGTGACCGTCCCGAACGTCCTCGCCGAGCGCTACGCGTCCGCCGCGATGCGCGACATCTGGTCGCCCGAGTCGAAGGTCCGGGCCGAGCGCCGCTTCTGGCTCTCGGTGCTGTCGGCGCAGGCCGACCTGGGTCTCGAGGTTCCCGACGGGGCCGTCGCCGCCTACGAGGCCGCCGTCGACCGTGTCGACCTGGCATCCATCGCCGCCCGTGAGCGCGTCACCCGCCACGACGTGAAGGCACGGATCGAGGAGTTCAACGCCCTCGCCGGCCACGAGCAGGTGCACAAAGGGCTCACCTCGCGGGACCTCACCGAGAACGTCGAGCAGATGCAGGTCCGTCGGTCGCTCGTGTTGGTTCGCGACAGGGCCGTCGCCGCCCTCGTCCGATTGGCGGCCCGTGCCGACCAGTACCGGGACCTGGTCATCTCGGGCCGGAGCCACAACGTGCCCGCCCAGGCCACGACGCTCGGGAAGCGGTTCGCGAATGCCGGTGAGGAACTGCTGGTGGCCCTGGATCGCATCGAGCACCTGTTGGAGACCTACCCACTGCGTGGTCTCAAGGGACCGGTCGGGACGCAGCAGGACCTCCTCGACCTCTTCGAGGGCGACCGGCGGAAGGTCGACGAGCTGGAGCGGCGGACCGCCGCCGGGCTCGGCTTCTCGACCAGCCTCGGGAGCGTCGGCCAGGTCTACCCACGGAGCATCGACTACGAGGTCGTGACCTCGCTGGTCCAGCTCGCCTCGGGTCCGGCCAACCTGGCCACGACGATCCGTCTCATGGCGGGGGCCGATCTGGCCACCGAGGGTTTCGCCGAGGGACAGGTGGGTTCGTCGGCCATGCCGCACAAGATGAACGCCCGCAGCTCGGAGCGGATCACGGGGTTCACGACGATCCTGAAGGGCCACGGGACCATGGCCGCGGGACTCGTCGGCAACCAGTGGAACGAAGGTGACGTATCCTGTTCGGTGGTCCGCCGCGTGGTACTCCCCGATGCGATGTTCGCCATCGACGGTCTGTTCGAGACCCTCCTGACGGTCCTGGACGAGTTCGGCGCCTACCCCGCCGTCATCTCGCGCGAGTTGGACACGTACCTGCCCTTCCTCGCCACGACGAAGCTCCTGATGGCCGCCGTGAAGGCCGGGATGGGCCGTGAGGAGGCCCACGCCGCCATCAAGGGACACGCGATCGCCGCCGCTCGTCACCTGCGGGAGGCGTCCGACGGGGAGAACCCGTTCCTCGGCTCCGTGGCGGCCGACCCTTCCATCCCGCTCGACGACGCGACGATCGTCGCGGTGATGGGTGGGCCGGCATCGTTCACCGGGCGCGCAGGCGATCAGGTGGACGGGTTCTCCGAACGGGTCGGACGCCTCGCCGACCGGTACCCGGAAGCGGCGGCGTACTCGCCGGCCGCGATCCTCTAGGAGTCGGCGGCGATGACCTCGCGGAGTGCCTCGGGGTAGATCTCGGCAAGGATCTCGTTGAACGACCGGGTCGGCTCCAGGACATAGGCCCCGTAGTCGGTCACGAAGTGCTCGGTCTCGAGCGTGACGCGCGGCACCTCGGACGAATCGATGTCCCGGTACTGCCAGGCGAGGCCGACCGCTTCGGTCAGACCGAATCCCTCGGAGAGCGTGACGGCGTCGGCGGTCGCTTCGGCAAGCGCCGTCAGCGACCTGAGGGTGCCGAACGATGCGACCCGATCGGCGAGGGCGAACAGGAGCTCCTGCTGGTTGGACTGACGTGAGAAGTCGTCGGCGCCGATCCCCCGCCAGGAGCCGTCGCGCAGCTCGAGCGTCTTGCGGGACCTGGCCCAGGCGAGGGCGTCGGCGCCGTCGAGGATCTGACAGCCGGCATCGACGTCGAGGTTCGCGTCGGAGTCCCGTGTCGGATACTCGAAGCAGATCTCCACCCCGCCGACCGCGTCGACGATGTTCTCGAAGCCGTCGAAGTCCACGACGGCGAAGGCGTCGACCTCGATGCCGGTGAACTGCTCGACTGCCACCGAGAGGAGGGTCGTACCGGAGACGATGTCGGCGCAGCCGTTGAGCGTGGCGTTGATGCGGCTGTACCGCTCGGTGCAGGGGTTCTCGACGAAAAGGTCACGGGGGATCGATGCGAGGATCGGGTCGGACCCGTCCGCGGGGACCAGGACATCGATGATGACGTCGGCCCGCAGGCCGGATGCATCGGTGCCGATCAACAGGTACGAGTCGAACATGTCGTCGGGCAGCGGCGGCGAGATCGTGTTGGGGTTGTCGGTCGATGGCAGCTCGAACGGCTCGAGTTGGCGATCCTGGACCTCGACCGGGATCGTCGCTTCGGCGGACTCGTTCGCCTCGACGTCGTCGGCGATGGATTCGCGGACGTCGTCGGGGATGTCTGCGAGGGCCCGGGAAGCCCCTTGGGGGTCGTAGTCCTCGGAGCCGAGGGGGTCGAGAGCGGACCACGCGACGGCACCGCCGGCCACGACGAGCAACAGCACGCCGAGCGCGACCCAAATACCGCGTTTCATTGGAGTCCCCTCACGGGAGACAAGGTTAGAAGCCGCCCTCCTATGCGCACAATGGGAACGGGCTACGGGCCGGTTGCCGGACCACCGACCTCGCGGTCGATCCAGGCACCGATGAGCGCCCTCCCGCGAGCCGTCCTATCGGCATCGCTCCCAGCCCAGCACGAGGTCAGGTCCGTTGCGGCGACCCCGGCCGCCGCGACGAGCTTGCTGGCGCCGAGCCAGGTGCCGAGAAGGTCGGCGGTGACCTCGGGATGGAACTGGACCGCCGTCGCCGAGCCGACCCGGAACACGGCCGGAAAGCCGGCAGACGCCTTGAGCTCGGCTCCGAGGGGCAGGTCGAACGTGTCCTGGTGGTGGAACAGCCATTCCCCGGCGAGGAAGGGTGCGAGTGGGTCGTCGGCCACGATCTCGACCGGGAGCAGGCCCACCTCCGGGGAGTCGGCCTTGAAGGCCCTTCCCCCGAGGGCGTCGGCGATGAGTTGGGCACCGAGGCAGATGCCCAGGACCGGCTTGCCTGCATCCGTGAAGTCCCGGATCCACTGTTTGATTGCCCGCAGCGTGGGGTCCCGGTCCTCCTCGTAGGCACCCTGTCGGCCGCCCATGATGATGAGTGCCGTTGAAGCGGCCGAGGGAGCCTCGCCGATGTGGGACCGCACCAGCTCCCAGCAGAGGCCCCGCGCGTCGATGGCCTCCGCCACCAGAGCCGGTGGGCAGAACGGGTCGGGCTCCACCACGCTGATCATGCCGGGGATCGTAGGGAGGGCGCGTAGCGTCCGGCCCATGCCAGACGTGCACGACGCCGCCACCGTCCTGCTCCTCCGGGACTCGACGGAGGGGATCGAGGTGTTCATGCAACGCCGCGGTTCCGGTGCGGCCTTCATGGCCGGTGCCTACGTGTTCCCCGGGGGGAAGCTCGACCCCTGGGACGCCGACCCCGGCGGCGGCCTGACCGACGGGGCACAACTCCCCGATCTCGGACTGCGGATCGCCGCTGTCCGCGAGGTGTTCGAGGAGGCCGGCGTGCTCCTGGGCACGATGGCCGGCGGGCCCCTCCCACCCGACTTCCTCGACGACGACGCAGCACGGGTGCGGGCCCGCCTGCACGACCGGTCGGATGCCTTCGACTGGCGGCCGTGGCTGCAAGGGCACGGTGTGGTGCTCTCCGTGGCCCACCTGGGCGTCGCCAGCCGCTGGATCACCCCCGAGGCGGAACCACGTCGATTCGACACCTGGTTCTACCGGGCGGTCGCCCCCACCGACCAGGTACCCGACCACGACGGCGTCGAGATGTCCGACTCAATGTGGGTCACGCCGATGGAGGCGCTCTCGCGGGCCGACCGAGGAGAGGTTGCGGTGATGCCACCGACACGGGCCAACCTGGAGGCACTCGGGGCCTTCGAGAGCGCCGAGGAGGCGGCACTCGTGCCGGATGGTTCGACGGAGCCGATCCTCCCGGTGATCGAGCACCGGGGCGAGGAGATCTGGGTCACCCATGCCACCATCGGGGAGCTCAGGATCCGCTGATCAGGCCCGACCGTGGCCGCCGCCCCCCGGGGTCCTGACCACCAGCCGGTCACCGGGCACCACCTCGACGGTCACCTTGCCGGGCAACCGCTCGCGTGTCCCGCTCGATCGCTCCAACCAGTCCTCGCCGGGGGCACCGTCAGCACCGCCGTCGAGACCCCAGGGACCCCGCAGCCGTCGCTCGCCCATCAGGGAGACCGTCGCCTCCTCGGTGAATCGCAGGACCCGCTCGATGCCGTCACCTCCGCGCCATCGACCGGCGCCGCCCGAGCCGGTCCGCAGCTCGTATCGCTCGACGACGAACGGGTAGTGGACCTCGAGCGATTCGATCGGGGTGTTCTTGGTGTTGGTCATCCCCGTCTGGATACCCGACTGGCCGTCGCGGCCCGGCCGGGCTCCCTGTCCGCCTGCCACGGTTTCGTAGTAGGCGAACCGGTCGTTGCCGATGAGCACGTTGTTCATGGTGCCCTGCGAGGCGGCGGGCACACGCCCGGGCGCGGCCTGGGCCAGTGCCCCGAGCACGACGTCGGCGATCCGCTGGCTCGTCTCCACGTTGCCGGCGGCCACGGCGACCGGCGGCTGGGCCGCGACGAGCGATCCGGGTTCGGCTCGGAGCTCGATGGGCCGATAGCACCCACCATTGGCGGGAATGGTCGGGTCGGTGGCGACCCGAACTGCGTAGTAGAGGGCCGATCGGGTCACCGCCTCCGGTGCGTTGAAGTTGGCAGCCACCTGCCCGGTGGTACCGGCGAAGTCGGCCAGGAGAGAACCCCCGTCGACCATGACCTCGACCTTGATCGGCAATAGCTCGGTGCCCAGCTCCATGTAGTCCTCGAACGCGTAACGGCCGTCGGGGAGCGCCGAGAGGGCCGCTTCCATCCGCCGCTCGCCGTAGTCGAGGAGAGCCGACGTGGTGCGCTCGAACAGCTCCATGCCCTCCCGCTGGATCACCTCGGCGAGTCGGCGAGCCCCGATCTCGTTGGCCCCCAGCTGGGCGGCGAGGTCTCCACGTCGTTCGTCCGGCGTCCTCGTTGCTTCGAGGAAGGGTCGGAGGAATGCCTCCTGCCACGCGCCGTCGATCACGGCCAGGGTCGGGGCGACACGATGTCCCTCTTGGTCGACGGTGGTCGCGTGGGCGGGCATCGAGCCCGGTGCCTCGCCGCCGACGTCTGCGTGGTGGGCTCGATTGGCGACGAAGCCAACGAGGCGGCCTCGGTGGGCGACGGGCCGAACGAGGGTCAGGTCGTTGAGGTGTGTCCCCCCGGCGAAGGGGTCGTTGACCGCGTACTGGGCGTCGAGTTGCAGTCGGTCTCCGAAGACCTCGAGCACGGCGGCAACGGACTCGGGCATCGAGCCGAGATGGACGGGGATGTGCTCGGCCTGGGCGAGCATCTCCCCGGTCGAGGTGAACACGGCGGCGGAGCAGTCGACGCGCTCCTTGATGTTCGGCGAGTAGGCGGTGCGCCGGAGCACGACACCCATCTCCTCGGCGATCGACGCCAGCTGATTGCGAGCGACTTCGAGGGCGATCGAAGAGATCACCACGAGATCTCCAGCGCGCCGCTCTCGTGGACGCTCGCCGTGTCCCCACGGCCCAGCAGCGTCGTCGCCTCGCCCTCCACGATCACCGCCGGGCCCTCCACCACGTCACCAGGACCGAGGCCGGCCCGCCGGACGCGACGGACCCGGTCGAGTGTCCCGTCGATCCGCACCTCGAGCGTCCCGGCGTCGGCGTCGCCATCCGGTCGGACGTCGGGGAGGTCCGACCAATGCATGGCCGGTCGACCCACGGCTGAGGCTCGGACGGTCACCACTTCGATGGGGTCATCGCGTCGGGCAAAGCCGTTGCGGGCCTCGTGGCTTCGGTGGAAGTCATGGGCGAGGCGTTCCCAGCCGCTGCCGGCCGCGTAGGGGATCGAGGTCTCGTGGGCCTGCCCGAGGTACCTGACGTCGACGGAGGTGGCCGTCTCGCTCGGTTCGACGCCCATCCCGCGGAGACCGAGCCGGGCTTCCTCGGCCACGGCGTCGATCGCTCGATCGAGCCCGGGGCCGTCGCCGCCATCGAGGTGGACCGAGGCGGCTGCATCGTGGCGGGGCGGGGCGAGGAGGAGGCCGACGGCCGAGAAGACACCGGCGAAGGGCGGGATGACGACGCCACGCATCTCGAGACGGCGGGCGAGGGCCACGGCGTGCAGGCCCCCGGCGCCACCGAAGGCGACCAGGCGTGCCGGTCGGGGATCGGCGCCCTCTTCGACGGACACCGTTCGGACGGCTCGCTCCATGTGGGCTTCCACGACCTCGATGATTCCCTCCGCCACCTCCAGGGGCCGGAGTCCGACTTCGCCGCCGAGCCGATTCAGCGCCGCCAAGGCCGCCTCGCGGTCGAGTGGCACCGAACCGGCGAGGCGGGCATCCGCCGGGATGCGTCCGAGGGCGACGTTCGCATCGGTGACGGCGGGCTTCGACCCGCCCCGGCCGTAGGAGGCGGGTCCGGGGAATGCGCCGGCGGACCGGGGCCCGACGCGCAGTGCGCCGCCGGGATCGACCCAGCCGATCGATCCGCCGCCGGCGCCCACCGTGTGCACGGCGACGCTGGGGGTCCGGACCGGGAGGCCCCCGATCCAGCGCTCGAAGGACTGCTCCGGCACACCGCCTTCGATCCGACAGACGTCGGTGGATGTTCCGCCCATGTCGAACGAGATCAGTCGCTCATCACCGATCGCTGCACCCAGGGCAGCGGTGGCGACCACACCGCCGGCCGGTCCCGAGAGGAGTGCCGCGACCGGCAGGGCCGACGCCCCGGCGAGTCCCATGAGCCCACCGGAGGACCGCATGACAAGGACATCGGCTGGTAGGCCGGCTTCGCTCGTCCGAGCCGCCAGGCGCTCGAGGTATCGGGACATCTCCGGCGTCAAGAAGGCGTTCAGCGTCGTGGTGGAGCTGCGCTCGTACTCGCGGAACTCGTTCGCAACCACCGACGAGAGGGAGACGGGTACCCCCAGGGACTCGAGGGCCGCACCGATGACCGCTTCCCGGTTCGGGTCGAGGAACGAGTAGAGCAGCGAGACGGCGACGGCCTCCACGTCGGCATCACCGATCACCTGCGCCAGACCATCGAGGTCGTCATCCCCAGCCGACGACCGGGCCGGCACGGTGAAGCGAAGGTCGCGGGGGACGATCGGTTCTGCCCGATCCTCGAAGGAGTCGTAGAGCGAAGGCCGATCCTGGCGGCCGATGGCGATGATGTCGGCGAGGCCCTCGTCGGTCACGAGCGCCGTGCGGGCGCCTCGCCGCTCCAGCAGGGCGTTGGTGGCGACGGTGGTCCCATGGAGGAACGAGGACACCGTGGCACCTTCGAGGAGTTCGATGGCGCCATCGACCACTCCCTCGGACTGCTCGGGGGTCGAAGACGTCTTGCCCACCCGCAGGATCGACCCGTCCCAGTGGGCCAGGTCGGTGAAGGTACCGCCGACGTCGACGCCGAGGCTCACCGGGGTACGCTCCGACCCATGCCGATCAGCGT
>JAHEFX010000114.1 GCA_024639975.1 bacterium | reverse complement strand
TGGTTCTCGGCGCCGCAGTTCGGACAGGGAGGGGACATGGGTGATCCGCAGTGATTGCAGAATCGCTGTCCCTCGGGGTTGGTGCCCCCGCACGCCGAACAATCCAAAGGTGCCTCCTCCGGGAGGGAGAGTACCGACGCCGGCCTCTCCGGGTCCACGCCCTCGAAGGGGCGAGAAGTCGACGAAGGTTGGGCGAATTCGGTGCCTGGCACCGATCCGGGCCCGAGGAAGGCCAAGTGGGCCCCACCCGGAACCCCGGGTTCAGGCGTCGACGGCGTCTGGTTCGCCGACCACCCCGTAGGGCTCCGCCTTTCGCTGGCGGTAGGCGAGGACGACCGCCCCAACGATCAGGAGCCCGATCGAGACCCAGGCGTTGCGGGAGAGACCGAGGAACCGGAAGTCGGTGTCGGTCCTGATCAACTCGGTAAGGAAGCGGATCGTCCCGTACAACAGCATGTACATCGCGATGCCCGAGCCCCGCTTCAGGATGCCCCGACGCTCCAGGAGGAGGACCACCGGGATGGTGATGCCGAGGTTCCACAACGACTCATAGAGGAAGGTCGGGTGGAACGTCTCGAAGTCGGCGTACTCGGCGGGTCGACGCCCCGGGGCGATCTCGACGGCCCACGGGAGGTCGCTGGGCGTACCGAACAGCTCCTGGTTGAAGTAGTTGCCCCACCGGCCGATCGCCTGGGCGAGGGGAATCCCCACGGCTGCGGCGTCGGTGAGTGACCACGCCTCGAGCCCCTTCTTGCGGAACATGTAGACGGCCGTGGCGGTCCCGACCGTGAGGCCGCCGTACAGGGCGAGCCCGCCCTCCCAGATGAAGAACACGGCGTACCAACGGCCCTCGAAGCGGTCGAGGTGTGTGGAGGCGTAGGCGAGCCTGGCGCCGACGAACCCGAGCACGATCGCCCACGTGAGGACGCGTTGGACGAACTCGGAGTCACCACCCCATCTGGCGTAGCGGCGGGTCAGGACGACAGCACCAACGCCGACACCGAGGGCCACGAGGATCCCGTAGTAGTGGATCTCGAGGGGCCCGAGCTGGAGGACGTTGTTGGCCGGGGACGGGATCGAGGCGAAGACCGCTGGCATGGCTCCGAGAAGGGTAGGGCACCGAGGTGAACCACCCGAGGCCCGAAATCCTTCCCTACCCTCCGCCGCCATGTCGCTCCGGGACCGCTACTTCGACGGCTTGGTCTCCCGGGTCGAGGCCGACTCCCACCGGGCGATCGGGGGGGGCGACCCTGCGGCTGAGGGCAGTCGAGTCGCCGCGATCCTGCTGACGGCCGCCCTCTCCCTCACGGCGATCTCCTTCGGTCAGAACGGGGCGGCGCCCGATTGGCTGGCCGACTGGTCGACTCCCGAGTTCGCCCGGCTCGCACGGTGGGCGACCGTGAACATCGCCGGCTACCTCCTGCTGCCTTGGCTGGCCATCCGGTTCGTGCTCGGCCGCCGGATGCGGGACTTCGGACTCACCGCCAAGGGCCTGGCAACGTCTTGGCAGCCATATGCCGTCCTCCTCGGTCTCTCGGTCCCCTTCGTGGTCATCGCTTCGTTCACCGACGCCTTCCAGTCCAAGTACCCCTTCTACGGCCTGTCGGCCGGCGAGTCGCTCTGGCCATGGATGGTCGCCTGGTGGGCCCTGTATCTCCTGCAGTTCCTGGGAGTCGAGTTCTTCTTCAGGGGTTTCATGACGATGGGACTCGCTCCCCGCTTCGGCGCGGGCGCGGTCTTCGTCATGGTCGTTCCCTACGTGATGATCCACTTCACGAAACCGCTGCTGGAAGCCCTCGCCGCCATCGTCGGTGGCACGGTCCTCGGCTTCCTCGCGCTCAAGACGAGATCGGTCTGGTGGGGTGTCGCCGTGCACGTCTCGATCGCCCTGCTGATGGACTTCCTCGCCCTCTGGCAGGTCGGCCTGCCGTAGGTCGGCGACGCCACGTCCCCCCACTACCATCGCCGCCCGTGCACGGGCTCAATCACATCGCATCCGGGAAGGTGCGGGAGATCTACGAGATCGACTCCGAACGCCTTCTCTTCGTCGCAACCGATCGAATCTCCGCCTACGACGTCGTCTTCGACGAACCGATCCCCGACAAGGGGTCGGTCCTCACCGGCGTCTCACTCCACTGGTTCGACCTGCTGGACGTTCCGAATCACCTGATCACGACCGACCTCTCGACCGTCGCCGCCCTCACGGACGCCGATCGCGCCGAGGTCGCCGGCAAGGCCATGGTGGTGCGGAAGGCCGAGGTGATCCCCATGGAATGCGTCGTCCGCGGCTACATCTACGGGTCGTCGTGGAAGGAGTACTCGGGGGGCGGTGGCCCCACCACCGAGCACCTCCCGGCAGGCCTGAAGATGGCCGACAAGCTGGCCGAGCCGATCTTCACCCCGGCCACCAAGGCCGAGACCGGGCACGACGAGAACCTCACCGAGGCCGGAGCCCGCGCCCATGTCGGCGACGAGCTCTACGAGCGCCTGCGGAGCCTCTCCATCGACCTCTACACGAGGGCCAACGAGTACGCCGCCGAGCGAGGTGTGATCCTCGCCGACACCAAGTTCGAGTTCGGCCGGGTCGGCGACGAGGTCATCCTCATCGACGAGGTGCTGACGCCCGACTCGAGCCGATACTGGCCCGCCGACGAGTGGGTCCCCGGGAGCGCCGTCCCGAGCTTCGACAAGCAGTACGTCCGGGACTGGGCCGAGTCGACCGAGTGGGACAAGGAGCCACCAGCACCCGCCATCCCCGACGACGTGGTCGCCGCGACGCGGGCCCGCTACATCGAGGCGTACGAGAAGATCACCGGCCATTCGTTCAGCGAGTACCTGGAGCAGGCATGAGAGTCACCGTCAACGTCCGGCGGCGGCCGGACATCTCCGACCCCCAGGGCACGACGGTGGCCCGGGCGCTTCGGGACCTCGGGTTCGAGGTGGGCAAGGTGCGCATCGACAAGGAGATCACCCTCGAGGTCGACGGCGACGATGCCGCTGACGTCGAGGCGAAGGTCGCCGACATGTGCAGCCAGCTCCTCGCCAACCCGGTGATGGACGACTTCGAGATCCACGTCGGATGAGCGTCGCCGTCGTCGTCTTCCCGGGGACGAACTGTGAACACGACGTCGTATGGGCCCTCGATGACCTCGGCGTCGACGCCGAGTTGGTCTGGCACCGCGAGACCGACCTCTCCTCCTTCGACGGCGTCGTCCTCCCCGGAGGCTTCGCCCACGGCGACTACCTGCGCACCGGGGCCATCGCCCGCTTCTCGCCGGTCATGGCCGAGGTGGAGCGCATGGCGGCCGCCGGCACCCCCGTCATCGGCATCTGCAACGGCTTCCAGATCCTCACCGAAGCCGGCCTCCTCCCCGGGGTCCTGCTCGAGAATCGGGACCTAAAGTTCATCTGCCGACCGATCCACGTGAAGGTCGAGGCCACCGACACGGTCCTGACCCGGGCGGCCGAGCCGGGCCAGGTGCTCCAGATCCCGCTCAATTCCTACGAGGGGAACTACCGGCACGCCGACCCCGACCTCGTCCACGTCGCCGCCCGCTACTGCGGTCCGGATGGGGCGGTCGACGAGGGCTGGAACCCCAACGGCAGCATCGGGTCCATCGCCGCCGTCGCGAACGGGGCCGGCAACGTCGCAGCGATCATGCCGCACCCGGAGCGGGCGATGGAGACCATCCTCGGCTCGGCCGACGGCCGCGTGATGATCCAATCGTTCGTCGACTCCCTGGAGCCCGCCCGTGTCTGACGTCGACCTCGCACCCGAAGAGGTGCCCGTGCACCAGGCACTCGGCATGACCGACGAGGAGTTCGCGTCCGTCCAAGACATCCTCGGACGCGATCCTGAGCCGGCCGAGCTCGCCATGTACTCCGTCATGTGGTCCGAGCACTGCTCCTACAAGTCCTCCCGTGCCCACCTCGGACGCTTTCCCTCGGACGCACCGTGGGTCGTGGTCGGCCCGGGCGAGAACGCCGGGGTAGTCGACCTCGGCGACGGCTGGTACGCCGCACTTCGCATCGAATCGCACAACCACCCATCGTTCGTGGAGCCCTACCAGGGCGCCGCCACCGGCGTCGGCGGCATCCTCCGCGACATCTTCACCATGGGCGCCCGCCCGGTCGCCCTCTGGGACCAGATCCGGTTCGGGCCACTCGACGATGCCATGAACCGCTACCTGTTCAACGGGGTCGTCTCCGGTATCGCCGGGTATGGCAACGCCGTCGGCGTCCCCACCATCGGTGGGGAGGTCGCCTTCGAGGAGTGCTACGCAGGCAACCCTCTCGTGAACGTGATGTGCCTCGGCATCATGAAGGCCGAGGATCTCGTCTACGGCACGGCTGGCACGCCGGGCACGATCGCCGTCCTCCTCGGCAACGCGACCGGACGTGACGGCATCGGCGGGGCCTCCGTGCTCGCCTCGGCATCGTTCGACGAGGGTTCTTCCGAGAAGCGCCCCTCCGTCCAAGTCGGCGACCCGTTCGAAGAAAAGAAGCTGATCGAGGCCTGCCTCGAGCTCTACCGCCGCAGTCTCGTCGTCGGTGTGCAGGATCTCGGGGCGGCCGGCCTCTCGTGCGCCGCCTCCGAACCCGCCGCCCGGGCCGGCGTCGGTATGGACCTGGATCTCGATGCCGTGCACGTTCGCGAAGGCGATATGACGCCCGCCGAGCTGCTCATGTCCGAGAGCCAGGAGCGGATGATGGCCTTCGTCGACGAGGCCAAGGTCGACGAAGTCCTCGCCGTGGCGAGCAAGTGGGAGATCGACGCTGCCGTCGTCGGCACCGTGAAAGCCGGCTCAGACCTGATCGTCCGCCATGAGGGGGCAGTGGTCGCCACCATTCCGGCAGCGTCGCTCACCGAGGACGCTCCCAAGCTCCACCGGCCATACGGCGAACCGGCTTGGCAGCAGGACCTGTGGACGAACACGCTTCCCCTCCTCCAGGTGCCCAACCTCAAGGATGCCCTCCTCAAGCTGCTCGACGACCCTTCCCTGGCCGATCCCCGGTGGGCCTACGAGCAGTACGACCACATGCTGTTCACGAACACGGTCGTCGAGCCGGGGCACGACGCATCGATGATCCGGGTGAAGGGCACGGACAAGGGGTTGTCCGTGTCCACGGACGGGAACGGTCGCCACTGCTACCTCGACCCTCGCCGCGGCGGTGCACGACTCGTCTACGAGTCGGCTCTCAACGTGGCCATGACCGGCGCCCGGCCCATGGCCGTCGTCGACAACCTCAACTTCGGCAACCCCGAGAAGACCGGGGTCATGTGGCAGTTCGTCGAGACACTCGAAGGCATCTCGCAGGCATGCGAGGCCCTCGACGTGCCGGTCATCGGCGGCAACGTCTCGTTCTACAACGAGACCGACGGCGTGGACATCTTCCCCACGCCGGTGGTGGGGATGCTCGGGATGGCCGACCCGATGCCGACCGACCCGCCTCGACTCGACCAGGTGTCCGATGGCGACCACTTGCTCATGTTCGGGCCCCGCGGATCGCGCAATCTCGCAGGATCCGCGTTCGAGAAGGTCATGCACGGCCACATCGGCGGCCGGCCCGACGAACCGGACCCCTACCTGGCCAAGGCGATCATCGAGTTGGCCGCCCAGCTGGCATGCTCCGGCAAGGTCCCCGCGATGCACGACATCGCCGAGGGTGGCGTCGCCCTCACGGTCGCCGAGATGTGCATCGCCTCCGAGGTCGGGGCCACCATCAACTTCTCGACTTGGATCGGTCTCTTCGCCGAGAACCCGAACCGGTTCGTTGCGGCAGTTCCCGCCGAACACGTCGAGTCGGTGCTGGCCATGGCCGAGGAACTGGACGTCCCGACCAGTGAGCTCGGCAGGTTCGGCGGCGACGTCATCTCGCTGCAGAACGGCAGCCACGAGTCGACCGAGATCCCGCTGGCCGAAGCCACGGTCACCTACAGAACGGCGATCCCCCGTCGAATGAGCTAGGGCCCCCGACCCGACGCAGTGGCTCGCCGGCAGCCCTCCGGCGGGTCAGGCGCTCTCGACGACGTTCACCAGGTCATCGACGATGCGCTTCCCCCGCTTTGGCATGGCGAGCTTCATGACCGGCTCGAAGAGACGCATCCAACCTTTCGTCTGGATTTGCACCTCGACCGCCAACATGCACGAGTCGCCGTCCAACGGTTCGATGTCGAACGCGATCCGGAAGTCCATGGCTGCATCCTCCGGATGGTGCGCAGCGATCCGGCGACCCGGCTCGAACTCGGTGATCTCGTACTCCTCTTCGGACCGTCGACCGAACTCCTCCCGGACCATGACGGCGCGGCTCCCGACCCCCACCGGACCCGGTGTCAAGGGACGGATCTCCACCACTTCCTTCTCCCAGCGGGGGTGGTTCTCATACATGTGGGTACCTA
>JAHEFX010000113.1 GCA_024639975.1 bacterium | reverse complement strand
CGAGGGTCGTCGGGCGTGTGACCACACCCGACGAGTACTTGGCACCGTGCTGGGTGACCGGCGGGGATCCTCGACGACCCCCGCCGGTCCGCCCAGTTCGCGCCGACCCATTCCGAGCGTCGCGGAGCCCGAGCGAAGATCGTGATCCTCGAGCCCCTGATCCGGAAACACCCCGAGTTGCCTCACGAGGAGCCGACGCCGGGGCCGAGGTCAGACCCGGCTCTTCTGAAGTGCCGACACCACAAGGACTGATCCCGGGAATGCCTGGCCCAACAAGGACCTGCCGGACGGTCCCCACACCCGGGGAAGCACGGGTCAACCAGTCGGCTCGCCGGGACCCTCGGCCCCCGCCTTGGCGGCGGCGATCGTCCGGTTGTTCACCAACCGCAGGGTCAAGGCGAAACTGAGCAGGAGGCCCGCCGCGGCCAGGAAGAACGGGGCGCGGATTCCCAGCCATGCCGCCACCACACCGCCGAGCGCTGCCCCGACCGGCTGGGCTCCCCAGGTGACCAAACGACTGGCTCCCGCCACCCGGCCCCGCAGCTCGTCGGGTGTGATCGACTGGCGGAGTGATACCGAGACCACGTTCCAGAGGGTGATCGACAGCCCGTAGGTGAACAGGATCCCACCGGCGACCCAGGGGTTCGAGGTGAGGCCGAGGGCGACGTTGAGGAGGGCACCGATCAGTACCGTCGCCTGGGCCGCGACCCCGGGCCCGACCTTCGCCACGATGCGGGCGGCGAAGGATGCCCCGATGAGCCCACCCACGCCGAGGGTGGCGAGGAGGATGCCATAGCCGACGTCGTCGATGCCGAGCACGTCCTGGGCGAACAGCACGAACACCGAGATGATCCCGAAGGTGACGAGGTTCGTCGCCCCGGCCATGAGGGCGAGCGTGCGAATCACCGGTTGGCGCCACAGCCAGCGGAGCCCCTCGAGGACTTCCACCCGCAACTGCGCCTCGCTGGTCCGGCGCCTCGGCGGCAGCTCGACGGCGATCAGGGCGATGAGGCCCGCCGCCACGGCGAACGACACGGCGTTGAGACCGAACGGCAGTGCGGCCGCCACCCCGAACAGCGCCGCCCCCAACGGGGGCCCGATGAAGGTGTTCCCCGTCCACTCGAACAGCTGGAAGCGGGCGTTGGCATTCGGGAGGAGGTCGCGGTCGACGATGGCCGGGACCAGCGCCTCGGACGAGGTGTCGAAGAAGGTCTCCGCCGTGCCGAGGGCGAACCCCACGACGTAGATCAGGACCAGGGAGACCGAGCCGGAGGCGATCGACCAGGTCAGCACACCCACGAGTCCCGTCCGCGCCAGGTTGGTCGTCACCATGACCCGGCGTCGGTCCATGCGGTCGACGAGGGCCCCGGAGGGGACGGCGAAGAGCAGCCAGGGCAACCGGCCGGCGAACGTCGCCGCGGCGACGAGCACGGGGTCGCGGGTCAGGGAGGCGACCAGCAGTGGGAACGCCGCCCCCATCAAGCCGTCTCCGAGATTGGAGACGGCCGACGCCGAGAGCAGCAGCCCGAACCGTCGGCCGAGTCGGGCCATCGTCAGATGGCCGTCGCGACGGCGATGACGAAAGCCAAGGTCATGGCGCCGATCATCCAGGCGAGGCCCTTCGAGTACCCCTTTGGCGTGATCTGGCCGGCCGCGTCGAGCCGACGGATCAGCGGGTGCAGCCTCCAGTAGAAGGTGGCGATCGCCGGGACCATCACCGCGCTCGCCCAGAACTGGGTGGTCCCGTCTGCGGTCAGGAGGATCACCAACCACAGGCCGATGAAGATCAGCTTCGTCCCGGCCACCCAGAACACCAGGTAGCGGACGAATGGCCCGAGGTGCTCGTCCTCCTGCGAGGTGGTCCACCCGGTGAACACGCCGACCCCGTTCCCGAGGTTCGAACCCGGCGCGAAGTAGAGCGTGAGCACGTTCAGCACCTCCAACAGGAGGAACATCCCGACGATGACCTGGAGGGTGGTGGAGGACTCCATCTGGCGAGGGTAGATCCGCCTACGCTTCGGTCCATGCCGACCTACATGGACATGCACCACAGCCTCGGTGACGCAACCGAGGCCGACATCCAGGACGCCCATGCCCGGGACCTCGCGATGCAGGAGCAGTTCGGCGTCCGGTTCCTCACCTACTGGTTCAACCAACCCGATGGAAAGGCCTTCTGTCTGGTGGAGGCACCGGACAAGGAGTCGGCCATCGCCTGCCACAAGGTATCCCATGGGCTGACCCCGCACGAGATGATCGAGGTCGAACGCCCGACGCTGAGCCAGTTCATGGGTGAGTGGGAGGCGAACGTCCCCGACATCGCCCGGGTCGACGAGGGGCCGGTCGACACCGGTCTCCGAGCGATCATGTTCACCGACCTCGAGGACTCGACCGTCGCATCCAGCCACCACGGTGACGCCCACGCCATGGAGCTCGTCAAGCGACACGATTCGATCGTCCGCGATGCGCTCGCTCGCTTCGGCGGGAGGGAGGTCAAGCACACTGGTGACGGCCTTCTCGCGTCTTTCACCTACATCTCGAAGGCGGTCGAATGCGCCATCGCGATCCAGGCGGCCTTCGCCGCGGTCGGCGAGGAGGGCCCCGGCTCCCGGGTCCGGATCGGGATCAGCGCAGGCGAGCCGGTCGATCACGGCGACGACCTCTACGGGGCCGTCGTGAATCTGGCGGCCCGGATCTGCGGCCATGCCGAGGCGGGTCAGACGCTCGTTTCCGCAGCGGTGAAGGAGCTTGCCCTGGGCAAGCAGCTCGCGTTCGTCGATCGCGGGCCGATCGCCCTGAAGGGGTTCCCGGAGCCGGTGCGCCTCTACCAGGCCGGTGTGACCCCCTGAGGCCGGTGTCCCGCCCGAGGTGCTAGCCGAGGGGGTCGGTGTCGTCCGTCTGCTCGAAGACCCGCTTCGCCTTGCCGATTTGCTGGCGGGGGACGCCACCGGGCCCACGGACCTCGACCTCCATGCGCAGCCGGGTGGTGTCGCGGAGTCGGTCCTGGATCCGTTCGGCCGCGGCGGCGGTGTCGACGCCGTCGTCCTTGGCCTCGGCCACGACCAACACCTCGACCAGGGTGGAGCGGCGGTCCATGACGATGGCGTAATGCCCCGACAACCCGGGGTCGGCCAGGACGACCGCCTCGATTTCCCGGGGGTAGACGTTGATCCCCCGGACGATGAGCATGTCGTCGGCCCGCCCCTGTAGGCGGTCGATCCGACGGAACGGCAGTCCGCCGACCGGGGGGAGGAGACGGGTGATGTCGCCCGTCCGGTACCGGATGACCGGGTGGGCCTGCTTGGTGAGGGTGGTGAGGACCAGCTCGCCCAACTCACCGTCGGGAAGGGGTTCACCCGAGAGTGGGTCGACGATCTCGGGGTAGAAGTGGTCCTCGGCGATCACCAGGGCGCCCTTGTGCTCGGCCCATTCGGAGGCGACCCCCGGGCCGATGATTTCCGACAGGCCGTAGATGTCACAGGCGTCGTACGTGCCCTCCCAGGCATCCTCGATCTTCTCCCGCATCCCCTCCGACCACGCCTCGGCGCCATGCACGCCCCACCGGAGGGAGATCTTGTCGAGCACCCCGTCCTCGGCCGCCCGCTCGGCGAGCAGCAGGGTGAACGAGGGCGTGGCGGCCAGACCGTCGGCACCGAGGTCAGCGAGGAGACCGGCCTGGAATGCCGGGTTCCCTCCGGAGGCCGGCACCGCCCGGGCCCCGAGTCGCTCGACGCCGTAGTGCAGCCCGAGGCCGCCGGTGAACAGTCCGTAGCCGTAGGCGACATGGACGGTGGAGGCGGCGGTCCCGCCGGCGAGCGCAAGCGCCCGTGCGTTGACCTCGGCGAAGACGTCGACGTCGTGTGCGGTGTAGGAGACGATCGTCGCCTTTCCCGAGGTGCCGGACGAGGCGTGGACCCGAACGACGTCCTCGGCGGGTACCGCGACCATCCCGTTGGGGTAGGTGTCCCGGAACTCCTGTTTGACCGTCGTCGGCAGGGAAGCGATGTCGTCGAGGCCCGTGACCGTGACGCCATCGAGCTTCTGCCGCCAGTAGGGCGCATCCGATCGTCCGAGCCGATCGAGGAGGGAGCGCAGGCGCTCGTCCTGTAGGTGGCCGAGCGCGTCGGGGGAGAGGTCGAGGAACTCGTGTGGATGCAGGGCCGTCATGGGCGGGAAGCTACCGATGGCCGAGCAGCCTCAGAGCACGCGTTTGGGGTCGCCCGTGATGATCCGTCGGTAGGGGGCTGGCGCCTCGAACGGCGCCCACCCACCCACCGGGAGCGCCAACCGGTCGGCGACGATGTATGAGGCCGCCGGGTTGAAGCCGAGACCCGAGTGGCTGCCGCGTACCCGAAGGTTCTCGGCGTTGGGCGCGTCCTGGACGATGCAGGACCGCCAATGGACGATGCCGTCGGTTCGCGTGTGGACGGCCGTCACCGGCCGCGCCAGCGGGCTCCCGCCGTCGAGCATGGGGTGGTTGGGGACGTGGATGGCCCGGAGGGCGTTGAAGAGCCTCGATGCATTGGACGAGCTCCGGGCCTCGTCGTGGACCGGCGTGCCGAGGGTCACCACGACCCGCACCGACTCGGGCCGGCGACCGGTCAGGAAGCGGGCGTAGACGCCGCCGAGGCTCCACCCGACGATCGACACCGGCGCCCCCGAGGTCTGGACCAGTCGGTCCAGGAGCGTCGGGAGCTCTGCCACCACCGCCTCGGTGGGTCCCATGTTGCGTCCGAGGCCCCAGCCGTGTGCGTCGTACCCGAGCGCGGCGAGCATTCGTCGCAGTGGCCGGGTCGACACATCGGATGCCGTGAACCCGGGCAGGACCAGCACGGTGTGGCCGTCCCCATCCGGCAGGAGTCGGGTCAGGGGCATGAGCCCCCAGGAGGTGGCGTACTCGCCCGATGCGCGGATCGGTTCCGAGATGGCAGCTGCCAGTGGCGGTCGTCTCACGGTGAACGGGTTTCGAGCTCGCCCAGTTCCTCGTCGATCGACTCCAGGATCGACCAGACGTCGGGAACGAGCTCCCGATCGGCGATCACCCCGAAGCAGAGGCGACCGAGGTAGCTGTTGAGTGTGATGTTCAGCGCCGACCCGTCCACGATGGTCGAGAGGGGGTAATGGCCCTCCAGCTGCGCCCCGGCGAAGTAGAGCGGGAACTGTGGGCCGGGGATGTTCGAGATGACGAGGTTGAAGGGGGTGAAACGCCCGGCCAACCCGTGGTCGAAGATGAGCCGGGCAGCCCTTGCGGCCACCGCCGGCGGGGCGAACTCGGCGAAGTCCTGCAGGATCGTCGCCGGGACCGCGTCGTGGGTCTCCTTGGCGACCGTCATGGTCTCGTGCACGAACGCGAGTCGCTCGGCCGGGTCCTCGAGGTGCGTCCCGATCGGGGCGATCATCGCCGACACCCGGTTGCCGATGTCCCCGTCCTGGGATTCGGTGCGGATGGAGATCGGCACCATCGCCTGGAGCGACCGATCGGGAAGGCTTGCGTTGTCGACGAGCCAGCGGCGGACCGCTCCGGACGTGATTGTGAGCACCACGTCGTTCACCGTGGTGCCGAACGTGTCCTTGACGGCCTTCACCCGCCGGAAGTCGATGTCCCCGTACGCCCATCTCCGGTGGGGTGAGATGGGCTCGTTGAAGATGGTATGGGGCGCGACCAGTGCCGGGCGCGAGAGGATGTCATCTCGGTGCCGGCCGAGTCCGACCAACGCCGGCAGCGACTCGAGTGGCTTGAGCGCCGGGATGGACCGGATGATCTCGTAGCCGAGGAGCGCGGCCTTCTTCGGGTTGCCCAGCAGACCGCGAGCAGTGCGATCGAGCAGCGTCAGTTTCCCCGGAATCGGTTCGGGCAAGGTGGGCTCGTGCGGGGGGATGTCCCTGCCGTCTGGCGATGGGTCGAGGAGGATGGTCAGGATCTCGCCGCCGGAGATGCCGTCGATGGCGGCATGGTGGAGCTTGGTGTAGGACGCGACCCGGCCGCCGGCCAGGCCTTCGATGATGTACATCTCCCAGAGCGGTCGGCTCCGGTCGAGGGGCCGTTCGTGGATGCGAGCCACGAGGTTCGAGACCTCGCGGGGTCCGCCCGGGGCCGGTACGGCTATGTGGCGGAGGTGGTAGTCGAGGTCGAAGTGCGGGTCCTCGACCCAGTAGGGGAAGTCGAGTCCCAACGGCACCCTGAGGAGTCGCCGACGATACGGGGGAAGGAGGTGGATGCGCTCGGCTACGACCCGGCGGACCGTCTCGAAGGACCACTCGCCGGGGGCCGTGGACGGGTCGACGACGGCGATACCCCCCACGTGACCCTGCTGGTTCGGGGTCTCGATGTTGAGGAACGTCGTGTCGACGCCGTTCAGCTGTTCCACTCCGGCAGGCTATCCGTCGGCGGAGGAGAGCCGTGCCAGCACT
>JAHEFX010000112.1 GCA_024639975.1 bacterium | reverse complement strand
TCGATGGTTGCGCGCACTCGTTCCCCGTTCGGACTGGAAGCGCTTTCAGCCTAAACCGTCGGGAGTGGGGGTGTCGGGCTAGGTCCCGGTGAAATCGGGCCTTCTCTTCTCCACAAAGGCGGCGACGCCCTCCTTCGCATCGTCGGTGAAGAAGAGCCCGACGAATTCGGCCACCTCGAGCGCCATCGCCTCGTCGATGGGTCGTCCCCACCCCTCGGTAATGGCCCGCTTGGCGGCGGCGATCGCCTTCGTCGGACCCGCGGCGAGCTCGGCCGCCCAGGCCTTGGCGGCATCCAGCACCTCGTCGTCGGGGACGATGCGGTCGACGATTCCGAGCGCGAGCGCCTCCTCGGCCCCGACGTGGCGGCCGGTGTAGTTCAGCTCGCGACTCTTCTGGAGCCCTATGAGGCGGGTCAGGCGCTGCGTACCGCCGGCGCCGGGGATGAGCCCGAGGTTGATCTCTGGCTGGCCGACCTTCGCTCCCTCGGCAGCCACCCGGAAGTCGGCACCCATCGACAGCTCCAGGCCGCCTCCGAGGGCATACCCCTTGATGGCTGCGATGAAGGGCTTGGGAGCCGTCTCCATGGCGCGGATCGCTTCGACGAGGTTCTCGGCGGGGTCGAACTCGACGTCCTTGCCGGCAGTGTGCTCGGCATGCATCGCCGAGAAGCCCTTGATGTCGGCTCCGGCGGCGAAGTGCGGATCACCGTGAATGACCGCGGCGCGCACCGACGGGTCATCAGAAGCCTTCATGACGGCGGCGCCGATCTCGGCCGCGAACGACTCGGAGAGCGCGTTGACCGGTGGACGATTCAGGGTGATGACGGCGACAGCGCCGTCGACGGAGTACTCGACAAGTGACATAGGGCCAACGCTACGCGGGCCGAGGGTGCGGTACCGGAGTGCCGAAGAAGGGACGGACCCACCCAACCATTTCCCCCCTCTATAGCGGGACCGGACGGGCAAGCCCGGTCGGGGGCTGTCAGGTGCCGGGCGCCGACTACTTGGCGTCGACGCCGACCACGCCCGGGACGCGGTCGATGAGGATTCGCTCGATGCCGGCCTTCACGGTCATCAGCGAGAGGGGGCAGCCACCACAGGCGCCAACCATCTCCAGGGAGACGACGCCGTCCTCGACCCCGGTGAGGACGATGTCCCCGCCGTCGGCCTGGAGGGCCGGACGGATGTAGTCGAGGGTCGCCTCGAGCATGTCGGCGTCGACCTCGGGCATCTCCTTGCCCTCGATGTCGGCGTCGCCAGCGGCGGTGGAAAGCGTGACGTTCTGCATCTGACCCAATTGTAGGAGGGGGTACGGATTGGGCGCGCGACCCCGGCGAGGCCTATCGGTGGCGGAGGATCTGGGCGCCGAGGCCGGCCAGGCGCTCGGTGAAGCGCTCGTAGCCACGATCGATGTGGTGGACCTCGGAGACCGTCGTGGTGCCATCAGCCGCCAGCCCCGCGAGTACCAGGGCAGCCCCCGCCCGGATGTCGTTGGCCATGACCGGGCAGCCCGAAAGCTGCCAGACACCACGGACCGTGGCGTGCTGCCAGTCGACGGTGATGTCGGCGCCCATCCGGGCCAATTCGCCGACATAGGAGAACCGATTGTCGAAGAGGTTCTCCGTCACCATGGAGGTCCCATCGGCGATGGAGAGGAGGGCAACGAACTGGCTCTGCATGTCGGTGTGGAACCCGGGATACGGCAGCGTGGCGATGTCCACGGCCTGGGGACGGTCGGGGCCGTGAACGGTGAATCGGTCCTCTTCCCGGTCGATCCGACAACCGATGGCCTCCAACTTCGACAACTCGACGCGGAGGTTCTCCGGATTGCAGTCGAGGACCGTCACCTCGCCGCCGGAGATCGCCCCGGCGACGGCGAACGTGCCGGCCTCCAGGCGATCCGGCACGACGTGGTGGGTGGCCGGGTGGAGACGGTCCACCCCCTGGACGATGATCTGGTTGGTTCCCGCCCCCTCGATGCGAGCACCCATCTCGTTGAGGTGGCGGCACAGATCGATGATCTCGGGCTCCCGGGCCGGGTTGCCGACCGTCGTCGTCCCCTCGGCGAGGACGGCGGCCAGCACCGCGTTCTCGGTGGCACCCACCGACGGGAACCGGAGGCCGAGGTCGGCGCCCTGCAGTCGGCCGTCGGGGACCGTCCCGACCAGCACCCCATGCTCGAGGCTGAAATCGGCACCCATCTTCTCGAGCGCCTTCATGTGCATGTCGATGGGCCGGGCCCCGAGGTCGTCGCCTCCGGGGAAGGCGACCCGCGCCTTGCCGACCCTGGCGAGGAGTGGACCCAGAACGACGATCGAGGCTCGCATCTTGCGGACCAGGTCGAGTGGCGCTTCGGGGTTCGGGTCCTCCGGTACGTCGATGGTGAGCGTGTGTCCGTTCAGGTCGACAGCGCAGCCGACGTGACGAAGGACATCGGCCATCAACGTCACGTCGAGGATGCCGGGGACGTTCTCGAGCGTGTGGGTGCCGGGCGCCAGCAGCGTCGCGACCATCTCCTTGAGGACGGCGTTCTTGGCGCCGAACACGCCCACCTCTCCCCGGAGGGCGGTACCGCCGACGACCTCGATCACTTCCGACACGGTCCCGAGCCTACGATGCCGCCATGCGCATCGCCGTCGGCTCGGATCACGCGGGCTTCCCGCTGAAGCAGCACATCGCCACCTACCTGTCTGAGCAGGGTCATGCCGTGACCGACCTCGGCACCCACTCGGAGGAGTCGGTCGACTACCCCGACTATGCGGCCAAGGTCGCCCGGGCCGTCGCCGGAGGCGTGGCGGAACGAGGCATCATGGTCTGCGGCTCGGGTGCGGGCGCCTGTGTGGCCGCCAACAAGGTCGACGGCGTCCGGGCCATGGTCGCCCACGACACCTATACGGCCCACCAGGGCGTCGAGCACGATGACGTCAACGTCCTCTGCCTCGGGGCCCGGGTCGTCGGATCCGCCGTCGCGGAGGAGTTGGTCGATGCCTTCCTCGGCGCAGAGTTCACCAATGAGGAACGTCACCTCCGCCGCCTGAACAAGGTCATCGCCCTCGAATCGGACTGAGGGAGCACTCAGATCCGAGCAAGCCAGGCGATCGTCGCTTCGACGGCTTCGTCGAAGACCTCGTCTTGGCTGCGACCGCTCCGTTTGAGGACCTTCCAGCCGTGGTCCGCCCCATCGAGGACGTGGGTGGTCACGTTCGGCAGGGCCCCGACGTGCTGGTCGTACAGCTCGGCGGTGACGAACGTGTCCCGGCTCCCGATCACCATGAGCACCGGGACCGGGATGTCCGGCAGGTGCTCGATCCGCAATCGCTCCGGGCGGCCGGGCGGGTGGAGCGGGTACGCGTAGGCAATGGCTCCGGCGACCGGGGCGTCGACCGCCACCATCGTCCCTATGCGACCGCCCATCGACCGGCCCGCGACGACCACCCTCCCCATCCTCGAGACCGCGTGGTCGATCAGTGCCCGGTGGCAGGCCATGAGGACCTCTGGCCGGTCGGGGCGGCTCCTTCCCTCGGCCTTGTACGGGTAGTCGAACGACATGACCGGGATCCCTCGGCCGGCCAGTCGGTCACGGATCCCCGCGTTGAGCGGGTGGTCCTGGTCCGACCCTGCCCCATGCGAGAGGAGGACGCCGAACTCCCCTTCGGCTGGGATGAATCGAGTCGTGGTAGATCGACCCTCGGCCCACTCGACCTCGCCGTGGTCGATCACCGCGAGAGGCTCCGCCCCCCGCCGACCACGAGGACGTGACCGGTCACGTAGCCCGAACGCTCCCCGTCCCCCAGCCAGGCGACGGCCTCGGCGATGTCGTCGGGGGTGCCCATGCGGCCCATGGGGATGGCTCCGATCATCCGCTCGAGGATCTCGTCGGGGATCGCCTGGGCCATGGGGGTCTCGATGAGGCCCGGGGCGATGGCGTTGGCCCGGATCCGGGGGGCGAGTTGGAGCGATAGGGCCCGGGTGAGACCCACCACGGCCCCCTTCGACATGGCGTAGTTGAACTGGCCGAAGTTCCCCAGGTAGGCACGCGAGCTGATCGAGACGACCGAGCCGCCGTCCTCCATCGACGGGACGAGGGCCGAGGTGAGCTCGAAGACGGCACCGAGGTTCACGGCGAGGACGGCGTCGAAGTGTTGTCGCTCCATCTTCACGAGGCGGGCGTCGCGGGTGATTCCGGCGTTGTTGACGAGCAGGCGAACACGATCGGCTTCCAGCACGACGGCGGTGATGCCTTCCGGCTGGGTCAGGTCGGCGCGCACCGCCCGCACGTCGAACCCCTCGTCCACCAGGTCGGCGGCCACATCTTCGACTGCCTCCGAGAGGTCGACGGCGAGCACAGGGCCGTCCTCGGCGAGTCGTCGGACCATCGCCCGGCCGAGACCTCCGGCAGCTCCGGTGACGACCGCGGAGCTCACGGGAGTGCCTTGCCCAGGTGCGACGTCCCGAGTCGGACGATCTCTCCGCTGACCGAGCCGGAGCCCAGAAGTCGGCTGGCCCAATCGGCGACTTCCTCGGGATCGCTGTCGTCGGAGACGGCGAGCACGTTGACCGGTATGCCGGCCTTCGCACCTTCGAGCGCCGCCGTCCTCGCACCGGAGAGCAACCCCGTGGCGACCATCGCCGCGACGGCACCTCGCCGGCCGAGCAGGTCGTCGCCGTGCACCACGAACACCACCCCGACCCCGTCGGTCATGGCCGTCCGGGTCGCCTCGAACACCTCTCCGAGCTCATGTGCCGTCGCTTCCCAATCGGAGCCGAGCTCCGGTCCGGGAGCCACCACCACCAGTCCATCCCCGGCGAGGGCGTCGAGCGCCGGTCCCAGCGGGTGGCGGGGCGGGATTCGGGTCTGCATCGGCCGAACGATACGCGTCGTAGGCTCCGGCACGTGATCCACGTGCTCCCCGACCCCCAGTCGGTGGCCGAACATGCCGCCGACCGAATCGCCCACGTCCTCCCCTCCGTGCCGAACCTCGTCCTGGCCGGCGGGAGCACACCCGCAGCGACCTACCGGGCGCTCTGCAGGAGGCAGGTCGACTGGGGGCGCCTCGATCTCTGGCTGGGAGACGAGCGTTGGGTTCCCCACGACCACACCCACTCCAATCTCCGAATGGCCCGCGAGGCCTTGGCGCCCGCTGCTCATCGGGTCCTGCCCACACCGTGGGCGCCGGACCTCTCCCCGGAGCAGGCGGCGGCCATCTACGAGGATCTCCTTGCTTCCCGCTCCCCCGACGACGAGGTACGGCCCGGTCTGGTACTGCTCGGCATCGGTGGCGATGGGCACACCGCCAGCCTCTTTCCCGGCTGCGACGCCGTCGCACGCGACGACGCCGACTTCGTTGCCACCTTCGTCCACCAGAAGGCGACATGGCGCTTGACCCTGACCAGACGCGCCCTGGCGAAAGCTCGAGAGATCCTCTTCCTCGTGTGTGGTGCCGGCAAGGCCGACGCCCTCGCGGCCATCCACGAAGGAGACGGCTCTCTCCCGGCAGCCCGGGTCTCAGAAGCCGCGTCGAACGTCCTTTGGATCATCGACGAGGCCGCAGCGGCCGGTCTCGCCCGGACCGAGGTCACGCGCCCCTGAGATGGGAGCCGGACCGGCCATTCGACCTCGCCGCCTGGGGTGCGAGGTTCACCCGGTGGGGCCCGGACCCCTGCACCGTCGTTGTCGACGACATCGTCCATCGGGAGGTGGACGGCACGGTTTGGCGGGCCCGCCAACGCGGCCCGACGGTCGAGTTGGACGTCCGGGGCGACGAGGACCTGGCGCTGCGCGACTTCAGGACCCGTGTGGCCGACGACCTCCCGTGGGAACCCGTCGCCACCCTCGCTGCGGTGGATGACCGGGTCCGGGAACTGGTCGACCGCAGGCCCGGCTACCGGCCCCCCATCACCCCCGATCCGTTCGAGGCGATCATCGGGGCGATCTCGGCCCAGCAGGTGAACCTGCGCTGGGCCCTCACGACCCGGACCCGAGTCGTCGAACGATTCGGGATCCGTCACCGCATCGGTGGCACCGAGGTCTGGGCGTTCCCGCGGCCCGTCTCGCTGGCGGATGTCGACCCGGCCGAGCTGCGGGCGATGCAGTTCACGACTCGCAAGTCCGAGTACATCGTCGGCGTCGCCCGAGCCGCCCGTGACGGCTGGCTCGACGACCTCGGGGAGCGATCGAACGAGGACGTCGTCACGCGCCTGACCCAGCTGCGCGGCCTCGGGCGCTGGACCGCCGAGCAGGTGCTGGCCCGCAGCCTCGCCAGACCTGATGCAGTCGCGGCCGGTGACCTGGGGGTCCGGAAGGCCATCAGCCACCTCTGGCACGGGAGCGAGGACCTGCTGGAGCAGGCGACCGTGCGCGCCACCGCCGAGGCATGGGGCGATGCGGCCAACTGGGTCACCCACCTCTTGC
>JAHEFX010000111.1 GCA_024639975.1 bacterium | reverse complement strand
CCACGACCTCGTGGCCGCGTTCGCCGAGACCGGCGCCCATGGATCCGCCGATCAGGCCGGTGCCGAGGATCGCGACCCGCATGGGATCAGGCTCGACCGAGCGCCTCGAGGATCCGGCCGATGTCGCCCATCATCTCGGCGAACTCGTCGGGCAGGAGCGCTTGGGCGCCGTCGACCTTCGCGTCCTCGGGGTGCGGGTGGACGTCGACGAGGATCCCGTTGGCACCGATGGCCGCAGCGGCCCTCGAGAGTGGTGCCACCAACTCGCGTCGGCCCCCGGAATGGGATGGGTCGACGATCACCGGCAGGTGCGATGCTTGGCGCACGACCGGTACGGCGGCGATGTCGAGCGTGTTGCGGGTGGACGTCTCGAACGTCCTGATCCCGCGCTCGACCAGGAGGATGTTCGGATTGCCCTCGGTGGCGATGTACTCGGCGGCAGCCAGCCACTCCTCGACCGTGGCGGTGAAACCCCGCTTCAGTTGCACGGCCTTGCCGGTCTTGCCGACCTCCTGGAGCAGCGAGTAGTTCGACATGTTGCGGGTGCCGATCCGGAGGATGTCGGCATAGGAGGCGACGAGCTCCACGTCACGGGGGTCGAGCACCTCGGCGATGAATGGCATGTCGAACTCTTCGCGCGCCTCGGCGAGGATCTGCAGGCCCTCTTCCTTGAGACCTTGGAACGAGTACGGCGAAGTACGGGGCTTGAAGGCGTCACCGCGCAGCACCCGGGCACCGGCCTTGTGGACCGCCTCGGCGGACTCGAACAGCTGGTCACGGGATTCCACGGCGCAGGGCCCGGCCATGGCCACGAACCCGTCGCCGCCGATCGCGACACCGCGCACGGTGACGATGGTGTCCTCGGGATGGTTCTCTCGGGAGACGAGCTGGAGCGACTGCATGGGTTCAGGGTCCGATTTCGGGGTCGCGGCATTGTGGCAGGGGTTGACGGCGGAGCGGAACCCACCGTGGCGTCGTAGCCTTGGCGCATGCGCACCGTTCTCGTGACCGGTGCGGCGTCCTGGGAGGGCGCCCAACTGGTCCGCCGTCTTGCCCGACGCGACGACATCGAGGTCGTCGCGGTCGACGACGCGGCCCCCGCCATCCCGATCCCGGTCCCGCTCCGACGGTGGTCCCTCGACTCGCTCGACTTCGCCCGCTGGGTGGTGGCGCTCGAGCCGGAGACCGTCGTCCACCTCCAGACGATGGACCGCTCCGACGTGATGGGCGCGACCCGCTCCCGGGAGTCGGTCGTTCTCGGTGCCCAAGCGCTGTTCGGGGCGCTCACCCGACTGCCCAACCTGCGTCGGGTCGTGGTGAAGTCCGACGCTGCCATCTACGGCACGGGCGTCCGACACCCGTCGATCGCCGACGAGCGCACCCCGCTGAAGGGACGGGCGACCCGACACGAGCGGGCCCTACGCGATGTCGAGGCATTCGTCGGTCACCTCGGCGACGAGCTCCCGCTGGCCGAGGTGACCGTCCTGCGGTTCGGCGAGGCCTACGGCGCCACCGTCGACAGCCCGTTCGCCCGACTGCTGCGCTTGCCCGCCGTGCCGGTCGTCGCCGGATTCGACCCGCTGATCCAACTCCTCGACCCCGACGACGTGATCCGTTGCCTCGAGCACTCGATCGACCACGGCCAAGCCGGGACGTTCAACATCGCGCCCGAGCTCCCCCTCTACGTGTCCCAGGTCCTCCGGCTCTCCGGTGCCAGCCGCATCCCGATGGTCCCCATGCAGCTCCGTGCGGCTCACTCGGCGCTCGCCAAGGGTGGACTGACCGTCCCCGAGCACACGCAGAACCTCTTGCAGCGTGGCCGGGTCCTCCGAGTGGACGCCATGCAGGACGTGCTGGGCTTCCACCCACGGACGACGACCCGTCAGGTCGCCGTGGAGGCAGCGTGAGCATCCTGTCCCGCCTGAGCCACGAAGACCTGCTCGCCCTGGCCTTCGAGGCGGGGATGGAGGGCGCGGAGGACATGAGCGCCGCCGAGCTCGCCGACGCCATCACCCTGCGCCTGAAGGCACCGCCGACGCCGCAGGTCGAGCGGCCGGCGCGGACCGGCCGCTGGGTGGGGGCTGTCGACCACGACGCCCTATGCGATGAGATCCTCCCGACCGGCGTGGGCTGTGACCTTCCGCCGGTGACCGGGTTCGCCCGCTGTGCCCTCCACGGCGGCGGCAACATCGACGACATCGCCGTCCCGGTGCTCGGGGAGCTGGGGCCACAGACCTGGCCGACGCTCCGCCGTCACCAGGCGTTGGCGACCTACGACCCCGACCCGCTCGGTCTGGACCCGGTGGCCGCCGAGATCGCCTGGTGGCTGGCCAGCCACCTCTACCACCGCTGGTTCAAAGTCGAGGTCGAGGGCATCGAGCACGTCCCGATGGACGGACCGGCCCTGGTCGTCCCGAACCACGGCGGCGGGTTCATCCCCTACGACGCGATGATGCTGCAACTGGCTCTCCTCGAAGAAGCCCCCCTGCCCCGGCGGGTGCGGCTCATCGGTACGGAGATCTTCAACATCCTCCCGTGGCTGAGCCACCTCTACCGTCGATCGGGTGGTGGGTACGCCTCCCGGGCCGACGCCGACTGGATCCTGTCGCGCGACCACCTCCTGGGCGTCTTCCCCGAAGGCGCTGCAGGTTTCCAGAAGCCGCATTCGGAGGCCTACCGCGTGCAGCGCTTCGGTCGCGGGGGGTTCGCCGCCACGGCTGCCGCCCACGGCGCACCGATCATCCCCGTGGCGATCGTCGGGTCCGAGGATGCCCACCCGATCGTGTTCTCGTCGAAGGCGCTGGCCCGCCTCGTCCGCCTCGTCTTCCCCGACCAGCGGGTCGATGAGATGGGCGTCTTCCTCAACCCGATCCCACTCCCCGTGCAGTGGACGATCCGGTTCCTACCCCCAATCGAGGTCCCGAAGGGCGCCGACCGCCTCGACGTCCTGGAGGCAGCCGAGGCGACGAGGACGTCGATCCAGCACGCCCTGGACGAGATGCTGGGCCGGTAGGCACCGGCTCCCTCCCGGGTCAACCACCCCGGACTGGTCCATTCGGACTAGTCCCTTCGGCTAGCCGATTTGCCCCGAGTGGGTCTGGCGGCACGTCGTGCTGCCTTCGTACCGTTGGCTTCGCAGTCGGAGATCCAAGACGAATCGGACTTTCGACAAGAGCGGGAAGGACCGATGGGCGACGTCAAAGCGCACTCAGATGCCATGTGGGAGCTGGTGGATCCCGACGCCCGTCTCACCGAGGTCGCCACCGGGTTCACCTTCATCGACGGCCCCGTCTGGAACCCGGAGGGCAGGTACCTGCTCTTCTCGGACATGCCCGAGGACGTCCGCCGCAAGTTCACCCCCGGCCAAGGCCTCGTGGAGATGCGCAATCCGTCCAACAAGTGCAACGGCATGACCTACGACGAGGCCCTGAACCTCATCGTCTGCGAGCACGTGACCTCTTCACTCCAACTCGAACGCCCGGACGGCACGATCGAGACTCTCGCTTCACACTTCGAGGGCAAGGAACTGAACAGCCCGAACGATGTCTGCGTCCGCTCCGACGGTTCGATCTACTTCTCCGACCCCTCCTACGGGCGCACGCCCGTATTCGGGCTCGAACGGGAGGGAGACCTCGGGTTCCAGGGCGTGTACCGGGTACCGCCGACAGGCGGCCTCGAACTCGTCGTCGACCGAGACGAATACGAACAGCCGAATGCCCTCTGCTTCTCCCCCGACGAGTCACTGCTCTACATCAAGGACACCGGGCGAGCCTTGATCGATGTCTACGACGTCAACCCCGATGGCAGCCTCGCCAACCGGCGCCGCTTCGCCGAGGGCCTCGGGACCCGTGCGGACGAGGACGCCATCCCCGACGGGATGAAGTGTGACGAGCGGGGGAACATCTGGGTCACCGCACCCGGCGGCGTCCTGGTGCTTTCCACCGCCGGCGCGCACATCGGGACCATCGAGGTACCCCAGCATGTCGGCAACCTGACCTGGGGCGACGACGATTGGCAGACGCTTTACTTGCCAAGTTCCACCTCCCTGTACACGATTCGCACCAAGGTGGCCGCTCATCGCGAGCCATACATGGGCCCCAGCCCGAGAGGAATCGAAATGACCGACGTAGGGCGGACGGTGACCACTTGAGCACCAGCGCGCTGACTCGATCGTCCGCCAAGCGCACCGCGGGCCAATGGGTCCTGGTCGGCACGGTCGGGGCACTCCTGCTCGGCGCAGCCCTATGGATCCTGTTCTTCGCCACCGGGACGCCGGCCGATCCGCTGTTCACCGACTCGGCCGACTTCATCCGCACGAGCCTCAACTCCCTGACGGTGGCCGGCCTCTACTTCGTGGTGGCCGCCGGCTTCACCCTCGTCTTCGGCCTGATGCGAGTCGTCAACCTCGCCCACGGCTCCCTCTACCTGCTCGGTGGCTACGTCGCCCTCGAGGTCCAGAAGGCGATGGTCGGCAAGGGCGGGAACTACTCGCCGTCGGATGTGGGACCGATGGAATGGCTGGTGCCGCTCCTCGTTGCAGCCGTCTTGGCCGGTGTCATCGGTTTGATCATCCAGCAGGTGTTCCTGCGGTGGTTCCAGGGCGACGACATGCGCGAGACGCTCATCACGATTGCCATCTCCGTGATCATGGCCGACCAGATGCTTCGGATCTTCGGCGGCCTCGCCAAGGACATCAAGTGGCCGGCCTTCGTCGACGGGTTCCTCGAGATCGGCGAGTTCAGGTATTCCATGTCCCGCCTGTTCATGCTCGCCCTCGCCCTCATCGTCGGCGCCCTGCTCTACCTGTGGCTCCAGAAGACTCGAACCGGCATGGTCATCCGAGCAGGCGTCGACGACACCCGGATGGTCCAGGCCCTCGGGATCAACGTCCAGGTGGTCTTCGGGCTCGCGTTCCTCGTCGGCGCCGCGCTGGCAGGCATGGGCGGGGTGATGGGTGGCAGCTTCGCCTCGCTCGGGTCCGGGTCGGACGGCCAGTGGCTGCTCAACTCCATCGTCGTGGTCATCGTCGGCGGCATGGGCTCGCTCACCGGGGCAGCCGCCGGCGCGCTCCTCCTCGGCATCGTCTCCTCCTTCGCCCCCGCCTACCTGCCCGCCGAGCTCACCCCGTTCTCGATCATCTTCACGTTCGTCCTGCTGGCCGCCGTGCTCGCCTGGCGACCGTACGGGCTGTTCGGGAGGCCGGAGTGACCATGTCCCGCGTCGCCACGCCCCGCAACATCCTCCTGGTGATCGCCCTTGCCCTGTTGCTGGTGGCTCCGATGTTCAGCACGGACTTCGTGGTCGGCTTCGTCCTGACCCAGGCCCTGCTCTTTGGGGTCGCCGCCGTGAGCCTCACCTTCCTGTCGGCCTACGGCGGGATGGTGTCGCTCGCCCAGACCCTCATGTTCGGCTTCTGTGGTTTCGTCATCGGCAACGCCGTGACCGAAGGCGGCAGCAAGGGCCTGAACCTCGGACTCGACCCGTGGATCGGTGTCGCCCTCGGTGTCGGCCTCACCGTCATCCTGGGGTTCCTCCTCGGGGCCATCGCCTCTCGCTCGTCGGGCCTCTACTTCCTCATGATCACGCTGACGTTCGGCGTCATCGGGTTCTACTTCTTCGGCCAGGTCACGACCTTCTCGGGGTTCGGCGGGATCAACCAGATCGTGGCCCCCGACTTCATCGGTGAGCCCGGTGAGTTCCCCGAACGTCTGTACTACGTCAGCCTCGGGGTCTCGGTCTTTGCGTACGCCTTGCTCCGATACCTCGTACGCACCCCCTTCGGCCTCGCCCTGCAGGGCCTTCGCGATGACCCGGTCCGTATGAGCTCGCTCGGCTACAACCTGCAGGTGCTGCGGACCGTTTCGTTCGCCTTGGCTGCGTTCGTGGCATCGCTCGGGGGGGTCCTCTTCGTCTGGTGGAATCGCCAGATAGACCCGGCCTCCATCAGCATCGGCGAGATCCTCGCCGTGTTGATCATCGCCGTCATCGGCGGCATCAAGAACCTCGAAGGAGCCTGGATCGGCGCGCTCTTCTTCGTGGTGGCCAACAACTATGTGCGCGACGTCCCCGGATTCGACGCGATCGGACTCGGTGAGGACCGCTTCAACACACTCATCGGCGTGATCTTCTTGATCATCGTCTTGGTTTCCCCCGACGGTCTGGTCGGCATCGGCAGCATGATCGGTCGCCTCTTCAAGAGGGACCGAACAGGTGACGAGCCGGGGGAAGGCTCCCTTGTGGGAGCGAGAACCGGAGAGGAAGAGCCTGGGGTATCCGCCCCTGAAGGAGGCAATAGTGAAGATGACTAAGAACAGCGTGTGGCGCTTCATCGTGCTACTCGTCGCGCTGGCGCTCGTCGTCGCTGCCTGTGGCAGTGACGATGGAGACGACGGCGACGGAGAGGGCACCGACACGACAGAGGCCGCCACCGAGACCACCGAAGGTGGCGACGACGGCGGCGAGTCGACCGAGACCACCGAAGGTGG
>JAHEFX010000110.1 GCA_024639975.1 bacterium | reverse complement strand
CACCAGGTATGGGCCATCGGCGGTACTGGCGAGCAGGTCTGCGACGCTGATCCCCGGACCCATCGCCGCGTCGCCGCCCGTGTCGGGAGCGAGGGGTGTCAGACCTCCGGTCGCCGGCTCCTCGGTGGAGCCAGGGGCAGCATCGGCGGTGCTCGGCGTGCCGTCACCACAGCCGGCCAGGACTACGAGAGCGAGGGTGAGCAGTGCGAGGACCTTCCTCATGGTCGCCTCCTTTGGCGTGTCGGAGGTATGACGTACCACCCCGTCCGCTCGGTTCCGAAGGATCTCCAGGCCCACGACCCGAAAACGACGAGCTGTAGGGAATGGACCGCAGGAAGGCAACTCCAGCCGATCTTCCAGGAGAGACGGGCACTGCTGTTGTCTCTTGCGCGAAGAACGCCGATTCTTGCGACTCGGGCGGTTGGGTCGGGCAGCGCATCGTTCCTAACGTCCTACCCATGCAGGACATCGCCGTGGCCAAGCCGAAACTCCCCGACGCCTTCTCCGTGGAGGAGAACCCGACCCAATCCGAGCTTCGTGGCTGGGTCCGGGAGTTCATGCCGAGGATCATCGAGACCCAGTACGGCAACCTGAACTACACCGCCCAGGTCACGGCCCGCCTCAAGAACTCGACGTTCTTCGTCTCCGACACCGAGAACCACCAGAACCGGATTGGCCGAGCCGAGGCTGAGGAATGGGCTCGACGCCAGGACGAGTACATCGCCGATCGGGACATGGTCCTCGTCGAGGGCTACATCGGGCCCGACCCCGACTTCCGCACGGCGTGCCAGCTCTACATGGAGAAGACGAACGCCAACATCCCGGCGATGCAGCAGCAGCTGTACTTCCCACCCGAGGACGGGTTCGAGGCCGAGTTCACGGTGATCTACACGCCGGGCCTGATGGCGCCGGGCAAGCCGGACGACCGGCTGATCATCGTGGACCTCGAGAACTGGACGACCCGGGTCTTCGGCTCCGACTACTTCGGTGAGTCGAAGATGGGCGGGCTCCGGATGTGGAACCGCCAGGTCTTCGACCGGGGCGGCCTCGCCCTCCACTCCGGGCTGAAGACCTTCCCGGCCGACCAGAACCCCTCCGGCCGCGAGAAGAGCGCCCTCATCATCGGGCTCTCGGGGACCGGCAAGACGACGACGACGTTCCGCCAGCAGCTGGGTTCGCTGCCGGTCCAGGACGACTTCGTGGCGCTCATGCCAGGCGGGACCATCCACACCTCGGAGAACGGCTGCTTCGCGAAGACCTTCGGACTCGACCCGGTGGACGAGCCGACCATCTTCGGTGGCACGACCCGCGAGGACGCCTGGCTGGAGAACGTGTCGGTCGATGCCGACGGCAAGGTCGACTTCCACGACACCGGCCACACTGCCAACGGCCGGTCGACCTTCCCCCTGGCGAACATCCGCCACCGGGATCCCCGCGACGTGCCGCCGGCGGACTACCTCCTGATCCTCAATCGGAACGAGTCGATCGTCCCGGCGGTGGCCAAGCTGTCCCGCGAGCAGATCGCCCTGTTCTTCATGCTGGGCGAGACGAAGGGGACCAGCGCCGGGGGAGCGGCCGAACGCGGCAAGAACCTGCGGGTGCCGGGAACCAACCCGTTCTTCTTCGACGACGACGCGATGCAGGGCAACCGGCTCCTCGAACTGCTCGAGACGATGCCCGACCTCACCGCCTACGTCATGAACACCGGGCGGGTGGGCGGTCCCGAGACGGACGGTCGCTCCAAGAAGGTGCGCATTCCGGACTCCTCGGCGGTGGTACAGGCGATCGTCGAGGACTCGATCGAGTGGGAGACCGATCCCGACTTCGGCTACGAGGTCGCCGTGTCCATTCCCGACGTCGATCCCGAGCTGCTCCAGCCGAAGAGGCTCTACGAGCGCGAGGACCGGATGGACGAGTACGACGGCCTCGTGGCGAACCTCAAGGCGGAGCGAGCGGGGTACCTCGCCGAGTTCCCCGCCCTCGACCCCCGGATTCCCGCAGCGCTCTGACACGGTAGGAACCGCTGGACCAGCGGTTGGCATCGGCGCGACAATGGGGAGTTGAGAACGCCTGGTCCTATGCGGGAGGTGGCGCATGTCCGTCTATGAGTCCGAGAGGACGGCGGGTCGCCGTCTCAAGCTCTGGTTGTGGGTCGCGGGGGCGGTCGTTCTGGCCATGACCGCATGGGTGGCTGTCGACCTGTTGGGCACCCCAACGGTGCCTGCCGGGGTCGATGAAGCGATCGACGACTACTTGGCCGCTTGGGCGGATGAGGATCCTGATGCCCTCAGGGCCGTGACCGCCGACCTCGTACCGACGTTCGTCCTCAACGAGTTCATCTACCAACCCGAGTTGCTTCCGGACGGCACCGAACGGGTGCGGTTGGCGATCCACACGGACGACCACGGCGTCGACGACATCATCGACGGTGCCTTCCCGCTGACGGAGTGGATGCCCGAGCGGGTGGGGGATCCGACGATCACCGGCGACGGGCCCTGGTTCGTCTCCTTCGCTGAGGACTGGATCGAGGACGGCACATGGGAGGAGACCCGCCTCGAGGGCATGGCCACCTATGTGGTCGTCGAGGAAGCCGACGGCTTCAAGGTGGCCAACCACTACTGGGCCGGCCTCGCTTTCAACGTCCCGAAGGATTGAGGGTGTCGATCGCCGTTCCCGCCCGCCGTGGACTTCGGTGGTGGTCTGAGTACTCCCGGATTCCCGCAGCGCTCTGAATGCTCTCGTCACGCCGGCTTCCGATGGCGTCGAAGCCATGTTCATCGACCAAGTGACGACGACAAGCGAAGGGCTCGACATCGTCGACGCCGAGACGGGGTTCTTCTCGGATCCGCCCGAAGGGCTGTCGGCAGTCATCGCCTGGGACGCCGGTGACGGCAACGTGACGTGCCTCATGGTCTGGGATACCCCCGGCCAACGCGGCGAGTTCGCCTTCCAGAAGATGATGCCCCTCATGGAGTCGGGGCGGGTCCAGGGGGACCCGGACGTCCTGACGCCGACCCGGGTGTTCATCCGGAACTGATCGGCCCGGTCGTCTGACCGCCCCAAGACCAAATGGCAGCAACCAGAAGCGGCGAAGGCCGCATGTCCGACAGCGGCGATTGATAGCCAGCCATTCGATGCGAGAGGGAGGAGATCCGTCCCCGGCGCGATCCGATGGACGGGCTTGGTCCGACCCCTCGCAAGAAACATCCGAGTTCAGCCTGCGCAGCAGAAGCGCGGCTGCCTAGCGTGTGCGTCGAACCCACAGAGAGTGGGAGCATTCGACTGGGAGGTCTGTATGAGACGGGCGCTGATTGCCCTTGCGCTTACAGCGCTGATGGTCTTGGCAACGGCCGGTGTGGCAAGCGCCGGGGAGATCACCGGCAAAGGGAAGGACACTCCGGTTCGGAACTTCTGGAGCCCTGACGCACATCACAAGCCGGCGTCGATCTGTGCGTTTTCGGGACTGAACGATTGGCCTTGGGATCCCGAGAACGTTGGCCAGGACGACCCGGAAGGATTCGGTAGGACCCAGAATTGGGGCCAGTTGCCCAAGGAACTTCGAGATCTGGTCCGATCTGGCAACTCGCCTGATCCCCACTTGGCTGCTCCAAATGTGGCCTGCAATCCGTCCGGTCACTGACCGGATTCGACCGCGTTGACGCACGCCCCCGGGACATCCCGGGGGCGTGTCGCGTCCTTCTGTCGCCCCAACCAAACGTTTGGTAGGGTGGTCCCATGACCACCGTGATGACCGACAGGCGCGCCGAGATCGTCGACGCTGCCGCCCGCCTCTTCTTCGCCCGTGGCTACGGCGGAACGTCCATCCAGGACGTCGCCGACGAGGTCGGGATCCTCAAAGGCAGCCTCTATCACCATATCGACGCCAAGGATGACCTCCTCGTCGCCGTCATCGACGAAGTCCACGATGCCGCCATGGCCCGTTTGGCAGCGGCCGAGGAACGGGATGGCTCCGTCGTCGACCGCCTCGTCTGGTTCCTTCGGGACCACACCGCCTACAACTGCCGCCATGTCGAGCGCATCGGCGTGTACTTCCGGGAGTTCGAGTACCTCGAAGGCGAACGGCGGGAACGGGTCGCTGCCGACCGGCGCACCTACGACCGCCATGTCCGGTCGATGATCGAGGCCGGCCAGGCGGCTGGCGAGATCCCCTCCACGGTCGACGCCCGTCTCACCGCCAATGCCCTGTTGGGCATGACCAACTGGGTCTACCAGTGGTTCGACCCGGACACCAACGACGCCGACGAGGTGGCCGATGGGCTCGCAGCCCTGGCCGCGGACACGCTGGGAGGAAGCCGATGACCGCCCGACTCGAAGCCGCCGAGGCGCAAGCCAAGGACATCTCTCGCGGAGCACTCCGGTTCGTGACCGCCACCTCCCTGTTCGACGGGCACGACGCCTCCATCAACATCTTCCGTCGGATCCTCCAGGACGCCGGCGCCGAGGTCATCCACCTCGGCCACGACCGCTCCGTCGAGGTCATCGCCCGGGCAGCGGTCCACGAGGACGCCCACGCCGTGGCCGTCACGTCCTACCAGGGCGGGCACATGGAGTTCTACCGGTACCTCCGCCAGCGGCTCGACGAGCTGGGCGGCCCACAGATCCTCGTGTTCGGGGGTGGGGGCGGCACCATCCTCCCCGACGAGCAGGCCGAGCTCGACGCCGAGGGCACCGCCCGGATCTTCTCGCCCGACGACGGTCGACGCCTCGGCATGCAAGGCATGATCGACGAGATGGTCGAGACGGCCAGTCGGGTGGCACGCCCCACCGACGACCTCGACCTCGAACGGATCCTCGCCGGGGATCCCGTGGTCCTCGCCCGTGCGATCACCGCCGCCGAGGAGCAGCCGGAGGCCCACCTCGACCTCTTGGCCGCCCTCGCCGAACACGGCGACACGCCGGTGATCGGCGTCACCGGCACCGGTGGCGCCGGGAAGTCCTCGCTGGTCGACGAGCTGCTCCTGCGGATGCTGCGCACCGATCCCGATGCGCGGATCGGCGTGTTGTCGGTGGACCCGTCCCGCCGCAAGTCGGGCGGCGCGCTGCTCGGCGATCGGATCCGCATGAACAGCCTGGCCTCCGACCGCATCTTCATGCGCAGCCTCGCCACTCGACAGTCGAACCTCGCCCTCTCACCGGCGGTGGGCGGCGCGCTGGCCGTCGTGAAGGCGGCCCCGTTCGACCTGGTCATCCTCGAGACCTCCGGCATCGGCCAATCCGACACCGAGATCGTCGACCACAGCGACCTCTCCCTCTACGTCATGACCCCCGACTACGGGGCAGCCACCCAGCTCGAGAAGATCGACATGCTCGACTTCGCCGACTTCGTCGCCATCAACAAGGCCGACACGAGGGGGGCGCTCGATGCCCTGCGTGATGTGCGCAAGCAGGTGCGACGCAACCGGAAGGCGTGGGATGCGACCGACGAGGACCTGAACGTGTTCGACGTGGTGGCGGCCCGCTTTGCCGACCCGGGCGTAGATCGCCTCCACTCGGCGATCGTCGGGGCGTTCTCCGAGCGTGGGGCCGAGCTGTCGTCGCCCGATGGCGTGTCCGACGGGCGCGAGGACCGCTGGATCGTCCCGCCCGAGCGCACCCGGTACCTCTCCGAGATCGCCGACGCTATCCGCTCCGACGACGAGTCCGTCGCCCGTCGTGCCGACGCCGCAGATCGCCTACAAGCCCTCACCGTTGCTTCGGAAGCCCTGGCGGCCACGGGCGAGGGGACCGGTTCGCTCGACGCCCTTGCCGAGTCCACCCGGAAGGACCTGCACCCCGAGGACGTCGCCGCGCTCGAGGGCTGGGACGAGCTCATGGCCCGATACCGGGAGGAGGTCTTCCGCTACGAGGTGCGCGGACGCGAGGTCGCCGTCCCCACCGGCGTCGAGACCCTCTCCGGGACCCGGGTCCCGAAGGTCGCCGTCCCCACCCACCGATCCTGGGGCGATCGGGTCCGCTGGACCGCCCGGGAGAACCTGCCGGGCTCCTACCCCTTCACGGCTGGTGTCTTCCCGTTCAAGCGAACGCAGGAGGACCCCACCAGGATGTTTGCCGGCGAGGGGGGCCCGGAGCAGACCAACCGACGGTTCCACCTGCTCGCTGCCGGGATGCCGGCGACGCGGCTCTCGACCGCGTTCGATTCGGTCACCCTCTACGGCCACGACCCTGCGGTTCGCCCCGACATCTGGGGCAAGGTCGGCAACAGCGGCGTGTCCATCGCGACCCTCGACGACGCCAAACGGCTGTACTCGGGCTTCGACCTCTGTGATCCCACCACGTCGGTCTCGATGACGATCAACGGACCGGCGCCGACGATCCTGGCGTTCTTCCTCAATGCCGCCATCGACCAGCAATGTGAAAGGTGGATTGCCGAGCGGGGGCTCACCGACGAGGTGTCTGCCCGGATCTCGGCGGCCTGGCAGGGTGAGCCGCCCCGCTACCACGGGGACCTGCCCGACGGCCATGACGGGCTCGGCCTGTTGCTGCTCGGCGCCCGC
>JAHEFX010000109.1 GCA_024639975.1 bacterium | reverse complement strand
TGTTCTCGGCCAGCAGCGTGCCCCGTTGGTCGCGGCACTCGGCCAGCGACTCGACGATGAGCATCGTCCGGCCGTCGCGACCGGACCGCTCAGTGAGGGACTCGATCGTCCACGTCATCTCGGGCACGGTCGAAGCGAGCACCGGAGCATGGAAGCGGTAGGCGTTGCCGCCCCGGACCAGTCGGGTGCCGGCGATCTCGATCCCCCAGGCGTGGCCGGCGAAGCCGTGCTCGTCGGGCTCGACATCCATGTACTGGTTCGTCTCGAAGATCATCGTCGGCGGGGCGACGACGTCGTCGTGACCGGCTTGGGTGGCGGCATGGATGTCCCAGTGGATTGGGTCCGTGGCGCCGACCGCCCGGGCGAAGTACCGGATGGAGGCCCGGCCGAGCGGCTCGGGTGCCGTGTAGGTCACCGTGCGGCCCTCGAGGGCGGCGAGATCGGGGGTGAGCAGGCTCATCCGAGCACCACGGCGGTCGGGTCGATCTCGATCAGGAACTCGGGGCGAAGGAGGGCGTGGCAGAACGCACCGGTCGAGGCGGGCCAGGGCTCGCGCAGCAGTTCGGAGCGGATGGCCGACGTCTTGGCGTAATCGGGGAGGCCGGCGGGGACGACGTACTCGACGGTCCTGACGAGGGCCTCGGGCCCGAGGCCGGCAGCCTCGAGGGTGGCGAGGATGTTGCGGTAGGTGTACCGGGTCTGCTCGACGATGTCGCCGGCGTGCACGGCCCGTTCCGTCTCGGGGTCGAGCGCCGCCTGCCCCGACATCCAGACCATGTCCCCGGCCCGAACGGCCGGGCTGTAGGTGAGCTTCTCGTACCGGTCCCAGCCCGGGTTGATCGCTTCGGCTTCGTGGCGTGACGCGATGATGTCGTAGGAGATGAGGACCCGGTCGTCGGTGGCGACGCGGCGCTGGAGGATCCCGGCAGCCCCGGGATAGACCGGTCCGAGGTACTCCTTGCGGACGCGTCCAGTGCCCTTGTAGGTCGGCAGCGCCTCGGGACGGATCATCTCGAGGGTCTTGACGATGTCGGAGGTGTCGAGGCCCAGGGCCTGCAGTTGGCGACGGGCGTTCTTGAAGATCTGCTCGACCTGGAGCGAGACGTCGTCGCCGCCGACGAGGGCGCCGTGCTCGTCGTAAGGGTGGATGGTCGAGAGGTACACGGTGCCGTCCGCGGCTTCGCGGCTGGCCGCCTTCGCCGGGTCGCCGGGGCCGGCGACGTCACGGGTCCGCGACGCGGTGATCTCGATCTCGACGTAGGCCTTCCGGCGCACGAGCCGATCGACGACGATCGTGCTCACGGCCGGGCGGACGCCACCGAGGAACTTCTCCCGGGCGGCCGTCACATCCTCGTAGAACTCGAGGCCATCGACCGTGACGTACTCGGTGACCAGGACCACGTCGTCGAAGGTGAGGCCGACGCCGCCAAGGATCGTCTCTGCCTTCTCGTAGGCAACGGTGACCTGGCCCGACATCGGACCGCCGATGGCCATCTTCCCGACCTCGGGGTCGAAGGAGGCCCCGGTGTGGCCGGAGTTGAGGACCAGGTCGCCCAGGTCGACGCCGAGCGAGAAGGTGAACCCCGAGTACTCGAACCACGGGAACGCGTCCGGGAGGATGGCTCGGGGCTTCATTGAGCACCTCCGGTGCGTACCTCGTACGAGCGCAGCTCCGTCATGTCGCGATCCTCGTCGTCTTGAGCACGTCGGTGACCGTGCCGCCACCGCGAAGCACGGCCTCGACGCAGGCGTCGGTGTCGGCTCCCCATCGGGTGGCGTTTCGCCGGAACTTGGCGACGAGCTCGTCGTCGGTCAACGGGTTGGTCGGGGTCCCTCGGCTGGCGCCGGCCTCGCCCACCCGGGTGGTGCCGTCGGAGAGACGGACGGCGACCATCCCGGGGGCGGAGGCGGGTGGACCCGAATCAGGCACGGAGACGACTCGGACCCGTTCGGCGAGGGAGGCGACGTCGTCGCGTTCGAAACCGTGGTCGGCGAAGGTGGCGGCGTCGATGTGGCCGTCGATGAGCCGGGCGGCCAGGTCCCACTGGACGGAGAACTTGGCTTCGTACTCGGAGCGGGGCCGCACCTTCTTGTCGCGTGGTTCGGCGACGATGTCGACGGATCCCTCGGGGATGGTGACCTCGATGGTCTCCACCTCGTCGGCGTCGAGGGGACCGATGCCGGCAAGGGCATCGAGGCTGGCGTGACTCAGCTGGCACAGCGGGTACGGCTTCAGGGTGATCGCCTCGACCTCCCACCGGTCACCCAGGCCGTCGGTCAGCCGGTCGGCGGTGACGGCTTCGTCGACGTAGGCGCGGAATATCCCGTGGTCACCCTCGAGGATCGTGGACGGACCCGTGGCACCGGCCACGGCGAGGTCGACGGCGAGAAGGGCGTTGCCGGCCGCCAGGCCGGGATGGAGCTGTTTGGTCGAGGCCCCGTCGGCGAGGAATTCGAGCGACCCGGCGGCGAGGCTGCCGGCGATCCCGAGCGCGTGGGTCGTGACCGTCCGGTCCAGGCCTCGCAGGCGGGCGATGGCAACGACCGAGGCGAAGACGCCGGTGACGGCGGTGGCGTGGAATCCGCGTCGATGGAAGCCGTGGGTGACCACGGCGCCGATCCGGGCGACCACCTCGGCGCCCACCACGAAGGCGTCCACGAGGTCCGACCAGTCCGCTTCCTGCACTTCGGCGGAGGCCAGGGCGGCCGGGGCGACGGCGGCCGTCACATGGACGAGTGCGCCGGCGTGCGTGTCGTCGAAATCGAGGGCGTGGATCAGGTTCCCGTTGGCCCTGGCCACCTGGTCGCGCCCGCCTTCGCCGCCACCGATGAGGTGGGTGCCGAAGCCGCCGGAGACCAGCCTCAGCGCCGGCACCTCCGAGCGGAGACCGCGGGCGCCGAGGGCGCAGCCGATGCCGTCGAGCAGGTGCCGGCGGGCGGCACGACGCGGCTCGTCGGGGATTCGGGCCGTCAGGCCCCACTCGGCGAAGGCTTCCGTCGCGGTCACGAGCCGAACGCCCCCTCTCCCGCGAGCTCCGCGATGCGCTCCTCTTCGTACCCGAGCAGTTCGCCGAGGACTTCGTCGGCGTGCTCGTTGCGCTGGGGGGCCCGACGGTGCCCGTTGATCCGGTCGCCCACCCGAACCGGGCTGGCGAGCGAGGTGACGGTGCCAAATTCGGGGTGCTCGGTCTCGACGACGAGCTCCCGTGCGGCGGTGTGCGGGTCGGCCATGGCACCGGCAACGTCCTGCACGGGCCCGGTCGGCACGCCGACGGCCTTGAGGGCGTCGACCCACTCGGTCGATGGCTTCTCGGCGAAGGCGGCGTCGAGGATCCCGATGAGCTCGGACGAGTTCGCGAAGCGAGCCGCGAAGTCGGCGAACCGCTCCTCGGTGGCGAGATCGGGTCGTCCGATGACGTCGCAGACCCGGTGGTAGAACTTCTCCTTGGCGCAGCCCACGACGAACCACTCGTCGTCGGCGCCCTTGAAGAGCTGGAATGGCACGAGGGAGGGGTGGGCCGAGCGGGACATCCGCTGTGGATCCCAGCCGCCGGTCAGGTGCCAGGTCCCGAGGTAGGTCAGCAGCGAGAGTGCGGTGTCGTAGAGCGAGACATCGCAGTCCATGCCGACACCGTCGCGCCGGGCCTGGTGGACGCCGGCGAGCAACGACGAGGCAGCGACCAAGCCACCACTGAAGTCGACCAGGGAAAGGCCCGACTTGGTCGGCGGACCGTCGGGTTCGCCGGTGAGCGACATCCAGCCGGTGAGCCCCTGCAGGATGTAGTCATATCCGGGTTCATTGGCCCGGGGTCCATCCATGCCGAAACCGGACACCGACACGCAAACGATGGCCGGGTTGAGGTGCTTGAGGTCGTCGTACTTGATCCGCAGCTTCGCCGGGACGTCGCCCCTGAGGTTCGAGTAGACGACGTCGGCGACCTCGACGAGGTCCTCGAACACGGCCCGGCCGGCCGGCATCGAGATGTCGAGGCTGATCGACTTCTTGTTGCGGTTGAAGGTCTCGAAGAAGAGCGAGTCCTCGCCGTCCTGGAACGGTGGGACGTAGCGACCGACGTCACCGCCGAACCGTGGGTCCTCCACCTTGATGACCTCGGCACCGAGGTCGGCGAGGTGCAGCGTGCCATAGGGGCCCGCCCCGTACTGCTCGACCGCGATGATCCGGATGTCCTCGAGCGGCTTCACCGACGTCCCTCCCGGTCGATCTCCACATACGTGTCCCTGAGCTTGTGGAGGTGGTCACGCATGGCGTCGGCCGCGGCGTCGGCGTCGCCGGCACGCAATGCGTCGACGATGGCGTCGTGGTCGTGGGAGACGGCTCCCCAGAACGAGGCGTCGGCCCGATCGCGCAGGAACCGGGTCCGGAGCACTTCGAAGATCGGCGTCGTGACGAGGTCGAGGAGGCGATTGCCGGCCGAGGCGACGAGGACCTCGTGGAAACGGCGGTGCTGGTCGAAGTCCTCGGTCTCGTCGTGGAGGCAGAGCTCGAGCTCCCGCAGCCGCTCGGGGGTCGCCCGGCGGGCAGCGATCCGGGCGGCCGGTACTTCGAGGATCTCACGTACCTCGAGCAGTTCGTCGACCGTGACGGCATCCTCGGCGGCCAGCAACCCGAGGCCTGCTTCGAGCAGTTCGGTCACATGGCCGGCCTCGGCGACCTTCACGAACGTGCCGCCGTTGACACCCCGCTGGGTCTGGAGGAGGTCCTGGGACGACACGACCCGCAGTGCTTCACGGATGGTGGAGCGACTGACCCCGAACTCCTCGGCCAGTTCGGACTCCACGGGCAGTCGTTCGCCGGGCGCGAGGTCACCCGCGAGGATGCGTTCCCGCAGCGACCTGGCCACCTTCTGGTAGGCCGGTCCGGTTCCCGTTGCGTCTTGGCTCACGACGGGTACCATAAACGTCAGACCTTTAGGTGGCAACGGGTCTGACAATTAGATCGCAGCGGAGGTGCCCGATGTCGGGCCAACCAGAGGATTTCGGCAACTACTTCGACGACTTCGAGATCGGCCAGGTGTTCAAACACCCCCTCGGCCGCACGATCTCCGAGGCCGACAACACGTGGTTCACGCTGCTCACGATGAACACGAACGCGACCCACTTCGACGCCCACCTGAGCCAGAACGCCGAGTTCGGGCGGATGATCGTCAACAGCGGTCTCACCCTGGCGATCGTGCTCGGCCAGAGCGTGTCGGACCTCTCCCAGCATGCCTTCGCCAACCTCGGCTGGAAGGAGATCAAGCTCCTGGCGCCGGTCTTCGTCGGCGACACGATCTACGCCGAGAGCAAGATCATCGGGCTCAAGGAGTCGAAGTCCCGGCCGTACGCGGGGATCGTGACCGCCCTCACCCGCGGCCTGAACCAGGACGGCGAGATCTTCATGACCTACGAGCGCTCGGTCTACGTGTACAAGCGCGACGGCGCCCCGACCGCCGGCCACTTCCCCGCCACCGACCAGCCCTGGACGGACGAGGTCGAGTGACCACGCTCGGCTGCTCGCCCTGGGGTGCAACGCTCGACGAACTCGTCGACGCGTCGATCCGGGCCGAACGCGCCGGCGCCGCCACCGTCTGGAGCACCGAGCTCCACCGGGACCCCTTCGTCGCCCTCGGGGCGATCGCCCGCGAGACCGATCGGGTCGGCGTCGGCACCGGCATCGCCCTGGCCTTTGCCCGGGCCCCCCTCGCCACCGCCCTCGCGGCCCTCGACCTCGACGACCTCTCCGGGGGAAGGGCCGTCCTCGGCCTCGGCTCGGGGGTGAAGCGCCTCGTCGAGGACCGCTATGACCGCCCGTTCGACCGGCCCCTCACCCGGATGCGGGAGACGATCGAGGCCATCCGGTTGGTCGTCGAGCGCGCCGACCGAGGTGAGCCGATCGTCTACGAGGGCGAGACCGTCACGCTCAAGTTGCGGGGCTACGAGCGCCCGCACCGACCGGCGAGACGCCGGATTCCGATAGTCCTCGCCGCCGTCGGCCCACAGATGACCGAGCTCGCCGGTGAGGTCGCCGACGGCTGGATCTCCCACGAGCTGATGTCGCCCGAGTACCTGTCAGAGGTGATCGCCCCCCGCCTCGAGAAGGGACTGGCCAACTCGGGCCGGAGCCGAGGCTCACTCACGCTCATCGCCTCGGGTCCCGCAGCAATCTCGGCGGACCGTTCGGCAGCCCTTCGAGCGGCCGCCCCGACCGTTGCCTTCTACGCCAGCGTCCGCACCTACCGACCCTTCTTCGAGTTCCACGGGTTCGGCGAGGTGGCCGACACCGTGTCCGAGCGATTCCGCTCCGGTGACACGAAGGGGATGGTCGACGCAGTACCTGATGAACTGGTGGCGGCGATCACGCCGTCCGGGACGCCGGACGACCTGGGTGCCCGGGTCGAGTCGTTCGCCCCGCTGGTGGACTCCATGAAGCTGCGACCCCCCACCTACTACCTCCCCGAATCCGAGATCCGGTCCTGGCAGGACGCCCTGCTGGGAGCCTTCCCGACCCTGTAAGTGACGAGAGAGAGACGGCGATGAGCGAAGAGAGCGAGTGGCAGAAGCGGATCACCGGCGAGTGGTGGG
>JAHEFX010000024.1 GCA_024639975.1 bacterium | reverse complement strand
GCCAAGCACACCAAACCGGACTGTCCCCGGACCGACTAGGCCCCCACGACGCCTACGTTCTTGCCCATGCGCGTCCCGCCGGTGTGCCTCTTGGTCGTCCTCGTCGCCGTCACCCTCGCCGCGTGCAGCGATGGGAGCGCCGACGATGCCGGGACCGGTATCCCCGCCCAGGACCCGGAGCTCGTCGCAGCCGGGGAGCCGCTGTACCAACAGCACTGTGCCTCGTGCCACGGCTCGGACCTCCGCGGCACCGACCAAGGGCCGTCACACCTGTCGGTCGTCTACGAACCGAACCACCATGGAGACGCCGCCTTCTACCTCGCCGTGCGCAACGGCGTGCCCCAACACCATTGGCCCTTCGGAGACATGGCCGCGATCGAGGGGCTCTCCGACCCCGAGATCGAACGGATCGTCGCCTACGTCCGGGAACAACAGCGGATCAACGGTTTCGAGCCCCACCAGACCGGGTGACGTCCGCCCCGGACGGAAGTTCTCAGCGGGCCGCACCAAGGTCCCGCAGGGCGGGCGGCTCGGCAATAGGGTGGCCCGATGCCACCGATCGCCTTCACCAACGGAACCATCTGGACCGCCGCAGGACCGCCCATCGAGGGCGGCTCCCTGATCGTCGAACAGGGGCGCATCACCAACGTCGGCGACGTCGGGATCCCGATGGGCGCTGAACGGCTCGACTGCTCCGGTCGTTTCATTCTTCCCGGGTTGGTCGACTGCCACACCCATACCGGTGTGTTCGGCGAGGGCTGGTCCAACGACATCGACGGGAACGAGCTCTCCGAGGCGATCACCGCCCACACCCGGACGATCGACGCGATCCATCCCGAGGACATCGGATTCGACGACGCCCGGCGGGGCGGTGTGACGACGCTGGGGATCTCCCACGGCTCCGCCAATCCCATCGGGGGCCAACTCACCGCCCTGAAGGCCGCAGGCACAGTCGTGGACGAGATGGTGATCCGCTTCCCCGCCGGGGTGAAGATGGCCCTCGGCGAGAACCCGAAGCGGGTCGGAGGCCTCCAACAGCGAGCCCCGGGTACCCGGATGGGCACCGCCTATCTGGCCCGGAAAGCGTTCGTCGAGGCGGAGGAATACCGTCGTGACCGCGCCCACCACGAGTCGATGCTCACCGCCCAGGAAGCGAAACCCGAGGCAGAGCGGACGCCCCAACGGGAGCCGACACGGGACCTCACGAAGGAGATCTTGGTCGAGGTATTGGAGGGCCGCATCCCTGTCCGCAACCACGCGCACCGGATGGACGACATACGCACGGCCATCCGCCTGAGCGAGGAGTTCGGCTACCGCCTCGTCATCGACCACGCCACCGAGGCCTACCGCATCGCCGACGAAATCGCCTCGAGGCAGATACCCGTGGTGCTCGGGCCGTTGTTGGGCTCGCGGGTCAAGCGCGAGCTCATCAACCGGACTCCGGCTGCTGTCGGCCTCCTGGTCGAGGCTGGCGTGACCGTTGCCGTGATGACCGACTCCCCGGTCAACCCCCAGAACTCCCTACGGGACATGGTGATCCTCGCCATCCGGGAAGGCCTCGCCGAGGACCGGGCCCTGGAGACGGTCACCACCAACCCGGCCCGCATCCTCGAGGTGGACGATCGAGTCGGAAGCCTGGAGGTCGGGAAGGACGCCGACTTCGCCATCTACGACGGCGACCCCTGGGACGCCCGCACCAACGTCGTCGAGACGTGGGTCGACGGCACAAGGGTCTTCGAACGGACCGGCCCCTACCTTCCGAACTAGTTGGGCACCTCGGCCAACCGCGCCAGGTTGAGCAACTGGCGGCGCATCATGACGAGGTCCCCTGCCGGCAGCAGCCAGGACACCGCCTTCGCTGCCGGCCCGTCCGCGTACCGAACCGGGAAACGGACGAGCACGCGGCTGCCCGCGTCCCAAGGCTCAACGAGGTAGGTGCACACGACTTCGCCGAACCAGCCCGCAACGAACCGCATCGTGATGGAGCGACCCGCCTCGACGTCGACAACCGTGAAGATGGCATTGACCCGATCACCGATCACCGGTTGGGGAAGGCCAATCAACCGGGAGGGGCTGCGTCGGCCGAGGTTGTCGATCCAGTCGTAGGAGTACGGAGCCGCCCTGAGTTGGGCGACCCATCGGAAGAGTTCGACCGGTGGCGCCTCGGAGACCGCGGCGCGGTGCAGCACCTGGTGGGGCTCATCGATCCAGTCGTCGCACGGCAGGGGTCGGACGAGGTCAACGGGAAGCACGTCGCCCCATGTCCCGAACGGACCGACCCAACGCGTCGGTCGGATCATCTCACTCCCCGGACGGAACCCACGGGGGGCGGGGGGCATCTATGCGGGGGAGGTCCGATGGCACCGATGCGAAACGGTCGAGGTCGTGCCCCTGCCAGGCGCGCCAGGCGTCGGTGATCTCTTCCTTGTTCCGGGCCACGAAGTTCCACCACATCTGGATCGGTTCCCCCAGCGGCTCCCCACCGAGGACGAGCATGCGGGCCCTCCCCCCGTCGACGTCCACGGGGAGCTCGGATTGGCCTTGGGGGACCAGCGCGATCGACCCGGGTTCGACGACGGTGTCATGCACCTTGAGGCTGCGATCGAGCGGGACGACCCCGTATTCGAAAGACGGATCGGTCTCCACGGTGGTGCTCACTTCGAACGTCGCGTCGAGGCCGACCAGGGGTGTATCCACCACGGCGCCGGACCTCACGTGGCCGTAGCCACCGATCATCACGGACGCCTCTCCCGAGGGCAGCTCGGCGATCGGGAGTTCATCGAGGTGCTGGAAGCGTGACGCCCCGTGACGGGTCTCCTCGGGAAGCGCGATCCAGAGCTGGGCGCCGGCCACACCACCCACGTTCTCGCCGATCCGTTCGCGGGCTCGCCCGTCCTCGGCGTGGGCGATGCCGTGGCCCGAGGTCATGAGGTTCAACTGGCCGGGACGGATGAGCTGCTCGGTCCCGAGCGAGTCGCCATGCACCGCTGCTCCCGAGAACAACCAGGTCACCGTCTGGAGGCCGATGTGGGGATGGGGGCCGATCTCGAGGGGCATCGGTTCGTCGAGGTCGTCGGGCGTCATGAGGTCGACGAAACACCACGCACCGATCGTCCGTCGGCCCTTGGTGGGGAGGACCCGGGCGATGCCTACCCCGCCGACGTCCGTTCGGCGCCCTTCGCGTACTTCGATGTCGGGCACCGGCTCGTTGGCGCAGGCTTCATCGGTTGGTTCGATCGGTCCACTCATACGGTCAGGGTACGAGGCGGGCTCTGCGTCGGGATGAGGACCCACCCCGACGCCCGACATCCCAGACGGCGCCCGGTCCCGTATTCATCGCATGGATTTCGACGCCCTCGCCGACCGACTGATCATCCCCTCGTTCTCCGCCCCCGGCTACCGAGTGCGGGCACGTGACTTCGATCCCATCCCGCGCCTGGACGGGAAGGCCGTCCTCGTGACCGGCCCGACGTCCGGCATCGGGCGGGCCGCTGCCCAGGGATTCCACGACCTCGGAGCCGAGCTGGTCCTCGTCGGCAGATCGGCCGAGAAGCTGGGCCGGGTGAACACCGAGCTGGGCGGGGGACACCGGACGATCGTGGCCGACCTGAGTCGCCTCGCCGACGGCGACCGGATGGTCGACGAGGTCGACGCCTCCGAGCTCGACGTGGTCGTCCACAACGCCGGCGCGATGTTCGACGAACACGCTCGAACCGCCGACGGCATCGAGCGCACCCTCGCCCTCAACCTGGTCGTGCCATTCCGGGTCACCGAAGGATTGCTCGACCGGGGACTCGAGCCGGACGCCAAGGTCGTCTTCGTGTCGTCTGGCGGGATGTACGGGGCAGCGCCATCCCTGAAGGACCAGCGAACGGACGACGACTACCGGCCGGCCCTGGCCTACGCACGGGCAAAACGCGGTCAGGTCATGGCCGTCGAGGCGTGGGCATCCGACCGACCCGAAGGCCCCTGGTTCGCTGCCATGCACCCCGGCTGGGTCGACACGCCGGGCGTATCGGGCAGCCTGCCCATGTTCCGAAAGCTGACTGGCCCGTTCCTGCGAACGGCCGAGGAGGGCGCTGACACCATCCTCTGGCTGGCATCCACCGAAGGCCTGCCGTCCGGCGGGTTCTGGCACGACCGGCGCCAACGGCCTGCCCACTACCTGAAGTCGACCGAGGTCCCCACCGACCGGCAGTCCAAGTTCCTCGAACGGGTCCGGCGGCTTGCAGCAACGACGCCGGTCTGATGGCGCCGCCTAGCGGATGAACGACCTGTCTTCGTCGGCCTGGGCGTCGACGGCGAGCTCGTCGACTTCGAACTGCCCATCGATCAGGAGCTCCTCGGCCGGCCCATGTGATGGTTCGCGCGGGATCTCGGCGGTGATCGGCACCTCCGCATAGACGGCCCTGGCCGAGATGGCTGGGCCGGGCTCCACCCGCAGCATCGGCAACGCCATGGCGGCAGCGACGATGAAGACCATCACGCTCATCCCACCGTGCAGGACGAGCCGTTGGACACGGGCCATGTCGGGGGTCGACAAGGCGAGCACGCTGAAGCGCTTCGGGCTCCTCGCCTCGCGTCGGAGCTGTTCCTCCAACGCGTCATGGAACTCCGGTGTCTCCGGCACGACCGTCTCCTCGACCTCAGGCATGGTCCACCCCGGGACGGAGCACCGGCGACCACGCCGGTTCCTGCTCCAGATGCTCACGCATCCGCTTGCGGGCCCGTGACAGACGAAGTCGGGCTGCGTTGGGGGTGATCCCGAGCGTCACCGCCACCTCCTGTGGGGCGAGGCCGTCGATTGCCACGAGTTCGAGCACGACTCGCTCGGCGTCGGGGAGCGTCGCGAGGGCCGCCTGCAGGGCCGGGCGCTGGCGGGAGGCATCGACGGCTGCATCAACGGCTGCCGTCTCCTCGACCCCGAATCGCGGCATCGACCCACCGACCTTGGTGCTGAGCCGCTTGAGACGGGCGCGCGTCCGGTGGCGACCGATCCATACCCGACGAGCGATGCCGAACAACCAAGGAAGGGCCGTCGGGGTCTCGGGTCGATACCGGCCTGCAGCCTTCAGTGATATGAGAAACGTCTCCGACACGATGTCCGCCACCTCGTCGGCGTTCTGGGACCGTCGGACGGCGAATCCGGTGATCGCATTGACGTGGCGTCGGAAGAACGCCGCGTACGCCTCCTCGTCGCCGTCTGCGGCCAGGGCCAACAGGTCGGCGTCTGTCCTGTGCTCCAAACGTGCCTCCTCCTGCCCGGCCTATGCACGCAGCCGCGCCGGCATGTCAGGGGGATCGTAGAGGGCACCTTCGGTGATGGCCGGGTCCCGTCGTGGTCGGGCTTGGGGCGAACCCGACCCTGCGACCTCAGGCCAGTACCGGAGAAGGCTGCCCCAGCCGGTCGCGACGACGGGACCCGGAGAACCGGTCCATCGACCTCAAGATGCGAGATCGGTGACGGCCATGTCGGCGGTCAGTCCTCCGGGATCAGCAACCAGAGGACGAGGTAGATGAGGATCTGCGGCCCGGGAAGCAGGAACGAGACCACGAAGAGCAAGCGAACGAGGGACCGATCCCAACCGAAACGGTCGGCGATCCCTGCGCAGACTCCCGCGACGACCCTGCCGTCCTTGGGGCGAACGAGTGATGACATGACCCGATTCTCGCAGAACCGGATCAGGCTCCGGCGAGGCGCTCCGACTCAGCCTTGAGACCGGCCGTGAACCGGTCGAACGAGGGCTGCAGGTCCGGCATGGTTTTCGAGATCATGCCGAGGAGCGGGCCCGAGAATTCCTCACGCGTCTGGAACTTGGTTCCGGAGTCGGTCGGTTCGAGTGTGAAGCTCCGGACGCCCTTGAACAGGCCGAGTGGCATTCCACCAGTCCACGTCATCTTCTCGGGCTGCTGCATCGAGACCTTGACGGGGAACGCCCGGTCGGGGCTGATCTCGGCGAAGACCTTGATCTTCCCGCCCCCGGCGATCCGACCCTCGACTCGGGTCACTCCGGAGTCCCACTCCGAATAGCCGGCGCCGTTCGTCAGCACCGACCAAACCACATCGATCGGGGCCGCGATGTCTGCACTTGCCTCATACGACAGCATGGAGTCTCCTCGTCTCGAGTTCCGGACGCTACGCCTCACCCACCGGTGCGAGGATGTCGCCCGGCGAGTTCTCCCGCCTCGCCAGCCAGACAAATGGCAGGGCGAGCACCTGCATGCCGGCCGTGGCGACAAAGGCCGCCGAGTAGCCCTGCACGTCGGCGACCCTGCCGAGGATGGGTTGGGCGACCGCACCACCGCCGCTACCGAGCAGGGCGTCGAACGACAGCACCGTGGCCCGCTGTTCCGAGGCGATGCAGCCATTCAGGAACGCCTGTCGGACCGGCGAGGCGACGGCCCCGACCAGGGCCGACACCACGAGGAGCCCTATCGCAAGCCAGAAGTTGGAGGCGAGCCCGATGCCCGCGGTGACCAACGCCACCACGAGGTACCCAATGCCCAGGAGCGTCGTCCTGCGCTTGACGAACCGACGGACCAAAGGCACGGAGAGCCCCCCGATAACCTGCGCCCCGGCCACCACCGCCGATGCGATGCCTGCGATGCCGTAGGCCTCCGAATCGCCGTAGAGCTCGAGCAGATAGGGCTGCATGGCGTAGAAGGCGAAGAAGGAAGCGCCCGACAGTGCCGGCGCCGTGAGCATCGTCCACTTGACGGCACCGATCCGCCATCCGTGGTCGATCGATGCCTTGACCAAGCTCTTCACCTCCTCGGCATACGAGGAGCCCCTGGCCGGCTCGAAGCCTTCGTCGCGCATGAACACGGCCGCCATCCCGAGCGCTACGAGGATCAGCCCGGCCCGGATGGCGTAGGGAACGCCGAGGGAACTGGCCTGGGCGATGTAGCCACCGGCGACGGACCCGACCAGCATCGCCACCCCCATGGTCGCCTGGCCCTGGCCGAACACGCCGTCGAGGTTGCCGGCGAACCCATTGGCAGCCAAGGCGTCGACCAACCATGCCTCGACGGCCCCGGAGAAGAAGGTGAAGCCGAGCCCCATGACGATCGAGGCGAGGGCCCACCAGATGAAGGCGGCCGAGATCCACCACAGCCACAGGTAGAGGAGGGTCGAGACGAAGAGCGTGACCGTCCCGAGGAGGTAGGACGCCTTCCGTCCCTTGGTGTCGGCGATGACCCCGGTCGGAACCTCGAAGATGAGCTGGCCGAAGGAGAAGACGGCGTTCGCGGCGAACGCCTGGGTGTTGGAGAGGCCGGCATCGAGCAGGAAGAGCGTGTTGACGCCCCAGATCAATGACTGTGAGAGCGTCGCGACGAGAGTGAGGGACAGGTAGGTCCTCCGAACCCGGGTGGCGCCGTTCATCGGGTCACTCTGGCAGAGAGATCCCCCTCGGTTCGAGAGATCCCCCGGAGGGGGAGGGGACTCGCTGCGGCAGGCAGCGGGAGGAGGGCTAGCTCAGTCGAAGCACGATGGCCTGGTTGCCTTGCAGGGTGAGCGAGCCGGAGACCGATTTGGCGTCGAGCGAGCGGTCGGTGGAGATGGCGACACTCGAGTCCGGCACCGGAACCTCGATCGGGTCATCGACGAACGAGACGACGACGAGGAACACACCTGCTCGCTCGAAAGCCAGGACCCCGTCCGGAGCCTCCCGTCGCCGGTAGTCACCGCCGTGGAGTGCCGGCTCGACCCTGCGGAGGGTGAGCAGGTCCCGGTAGAGCGAGAGCATCGAGTCGTGGTCAGCGATCTGCTCGTCGACACATCGCTCCTCGAATCCATCGGCGAGCGGGAGCCAGGTCGAGGATGCCGTGGCGGGCGAGAAGCCTCCGTGGGGGTCGGCGCTCCATTGCATCGGGGTGCGGCAGCCGTCACGTCCGGGGACGCCGGCGCCTTCGGCCCAGGGATCGAGCTGGCGGTCAGCAGCGATGTCGGCGTCGACCATCCCCAGCTCGTCGCCGTAGTAGAGGGTCGGCGTACCCCTGGTCGTGAGGAGCAGCACCGCCGCTGCCCTCGCCGCCGCTGGTCCACGACGGGTCGCGAGGCGTGGCTCGTCGTGGTTGCCCATCAGATGGTTCGGCCAGAACCGATCGCCCACCGCCGCTTCCTGCGCGTCGAGCAGGTCACCGATGCCCTCGGCCGTCCACGGGGCGTAGAGGAGGCTGAAGTCGAAGACCTGATGGAGCTCGTCGCCGTCGCCGTGCCAGCTGGCCCACTTCTCCCAATCCCCCTCGTGGATCTCCCCCACCGAGAAGGTGTCGCCGTACCCGTCGAGCACAGATCGGATCTCCTTGAAGTATCCGTGGGCATCAGGGTGTCCCACCGAGTTGACGTGGTCGAGCGTCCCGTAGTCGGCCATGTCCTTGCCGAGCTGGTCCAGGGAGCCCTCTGCCATGGGGTCATCCCGATACTCCGGGTCCTTGCCGATGCGATGGGCCACGTCGAGACGGAAACCCGCCACTCCCCGGTCGAGCCAGAACCGCAGGACGTCGGCCATGGCCCGGCGCACGGCCGGGTTCCGCCAGTCGAGATCCGGCTGCTCCTCGAGGAAGGAATGGAGGTAGTACTGGCCGGTGCGCTCGTCGAGCGTCCACGCCGGACCGCCGAAGACCGACAGCCAGTTGTTGGGCGGGCCCCCGTCGGGCGCCGGATCCCGCCAGACGTACCAGTCCCGCTTCGGCGAGTCGATCGAAGACCGCGAGTCGATGAACCACTCGTGCTTGTCGGAGGAGTGGTTGGGGACGAGATCGACGATCACCTTGAGACCCGCTTCGGTGCATGCCGCGACGAGGGCGTCGAAGTCGGCGAGCGTGCCGTACTCGGGATTGACGCCGCAGTAGTCGGACACGTCGTAGCCGAAGTCGGCCTGCGGCGATGGGTAGAAGGGGCTCAGCCAGATGGCATCGACACCGAGCGTCTCTGCGAGGTAGGGCACCTTGGACCGGATCCCCATCAGGTCACCGATCCCGTCCCCGGTCGAGTCGGCGAACGACCGCGGGTAGATCTGATAGATGACGGCGTGCTTCCACCAAGGCTCCATCCGACGGAGGGTATCTGCGTCAGATGACTTCTCGTCCCGCGGGCCGCTCACACCCGATGCGACCTGGGACCGCGACCGGGTATCGCCATCAACCCAGGGTTGGAGTTCCGCATAGGGCGGAACCAGGGCCCGCAGTTGACAGGGTGACCGGAACCACAACCCAGGGTTGGGTCAGAGGAGGGTCCAGGTGCAGGCGCGGGGGGCGAGGGTCACGGTGCCGTGCCCGACCAGCTCGACCGTCCGTTCCTCGGTCGCGAAGTTGGTGGTCACCAGGATCGACTCCGTGTCGTCGGATCGAACGAAAGCCAGCACGGCGGGGTCGGACGACTCCACCGGCTCGTAGGCGCCGGTCCCCAAGACCGGGTGGTTGGCACGCTCGGCCAGCTTCGATCGCATCCAGGACAGCAGCGAGCTCGGGTCTTCCCGCTGGGCGCGGACGTTCACGTCGTCGAGCGGGAAGGCCTTCCGGTCCACCACCGGCAGGTAGAACGAGGCCGGGTCGGCGGCGCTGAACCCGGCCCCGACCCCGGAGTCCCACTGCATCGGGGTACGCACCCCGTCCCGATCCTCCAGCTGGTGCAGGTCTCCCATGCCGATCTCGTCGCCGTAGTAGAGGATGGGGCTTCCCGGCAGGCTGAGCAGCAGGCCGTTGAGGAGCTCGAGTACGGCACGGTCGTTGTCGACCAAGGGGGCGAGCCGACGGCGGATTCCCACGTTCTTGCGCATCGTCGGGTCCGGGGCGTACCGCTCGTACATGTAGGCACGTTCGTCGTCGTCGACCATCTCGAGGGTGAGCTCGTCATGGTTGCGGAGGAAGATCCCCCATTGGGCGGCGTCGGGGATGGCCGGCGTTCGGGCGAGGATGTCCACGATGCTCGATGCGTCCTCCTTGGCGACCGCCATGAACAGACGCGGCATGACGGGGAAGTGGAACGCCATGTGGCACTCGTCACCGTCGCCGAAGTAGTCGACGACGTCCTGGGGCCATTGGTTCGCCTCGGCGAGGAGAACCCGTCCGGGGAACTCGGCATCGACCATCGCCCTGAGTCGCTTCAGGTAGGCGTGGGTCTCGGGCAGGTTCTCCCCGTTCGTGCCATCCCGTTCGTACAGGTAGGGCACGGCGTCGAGTCGGATCCCATCGAAGCCCTGGGACAGCCAGAACCTGAGCGTGTCCTCGATCTCGTCGCGGACTTCGGGGTTGTCGAAGTTCAGGTCGGGCTGGTGGTCGAAGAAGCGGTGCCAGTAGTACTGGCCGGCCACGTCGTCCCACGTCCAGTTCGACTCGTGGGTGTCGACGAAGATGACCCGACAGTCGGACCAGCGGTCCGGGTCGTCTCCCCAGACATACCAGTCACGCCTCGCCGAGTCCGGCCGTCGCGACTCCTGGAACCAGGCGTGCTGGTCGCTGGTGTGGTTGACGACCATGTCGGCGATGACGCGGAGGCCCCGCTCGTGGGCAGCGTCGAGGAGGGCCCGTACGTCGTCGACGGTGCCGTACGGCTCCCACACGGCCCTGAAGTCCGAGACGTCGTACCCGCCGTCGCGTCGAGGCGATTCGTAGAAGGGGAGGATCCAGAGGCAGTCGATGCCGAGCCACTTGAGATAGTCGAGTTTGGCCCCCAGGCCCTCGAAGTCACCGATGCCATCACCGTTTGCATCCCCGAACGCGTACACGGGGACCTCGTAGAAGACGGCGGTCTTGAACCACGGGTCCGGCGTCGCCCGGACCATTCGGTTCAGGCTCCCGGCCGGGGTAGGCCGATGTCGCCGAGGACGTCGGCGATCTCATCGAAGATGACCGGATCGTCGACCGTTGCCGGCATCCTCCACTCATTGCCGTCGGCGATCTTGGCGATGGTCCCGCGAAGCACCTTCCCGGACCTGGTCTTGGGCAGTCGGCCGACGACGACGGCCGACTTGAAGGCGGCGACGGGGCCGATCTCGCGCCGGACGGACCCGACGACGTCGGCGACGACCTCCTCGTCGGTGCGCTCCGAGCCGACCTGCAGAACGAGGAAGCCGATCGGGACCTGCCCCTTCAGCGGGTCGTGCACCCCGACCACGGCCGCCTCGGCCACGTCCGGGTGGGCTGTCAGGACTTCTTCGAGTGCTCCGGTCGAGAGCCGGTGTCCGGCGACGTTGATGATGTCGTCGGTCCTCGCCATCACGAATATGTGCCCGTCGCTGTCCATGTACCCGGCGTCGGCCGTCTCGTAGAAGCCGGGGAACGCCGTCAGGTACTTGTCGACGAAGCGCTGGTCGGCCTTCCAGAGTGTCGGGAGCGAGCTCGGCGGGAGGGGGAGGCGCAGGCAGATCGCGCCGGTCTCGCCCGGGGGCAGCTCCCGACCATCTGGCCCGAGGACCGCCAGGTCCCAGCCCGGCACGGCACGGCCCGGTGAGCCGGGGACGACCCCGCCCCCCTCGAGGCCGAGGCAGGTCGCGGCGATCGGCCAACCGGTCTCGGTCTGCCACCAATGGTCGACCACGGGGACGCCCAGCTTCTCCTCGGCCCAGGCGAGCGTGTCCGGATCGCAGCGTTCGCCGGCCAGGAACAAGGACCGCATCGTGCCGAGGTCGTGGTCGGCCATGAGCTCGCCATCGGGGTCCCGCTGTCGGATGGCGCGGAACGCGGTCGGTGCGGTGAACAGGCTGACGACGCCATGGTCGGCGATGACACGCCAGAACGCCCCGGCGTCGGGCGTCCCGACCGGTTTGCCCTCGTACATGACGGTCGTGCACCCGTGGATCAAAGGGCCGTAGACGATGTACGAGTGGCCGACGACCCAGCCGACATCCGAGGCCGCCCAGTAGACCTCACCGGGCTGGACGCCGTAGATGTGGTCCATGCTCCACGAGAGGGCGACAGCATGCCCGCCGTTGTCGCGCACCACGCCTTTCGGCTGGCCGGTCGTGCCCGAGGTGTAGAGGATGTAGAGCGGATCGGTCGCGGCGACCGTCGTACACCCGGCCGGTTCGGCCCCTGCCATCGCCTCGACCCAATCGACGTCCCGCCCGTCCACCATCGAGGCACGGGCCATGGGCCGCTGCAGGACCACGCAGTGGTCGGGCTTGTGCTCGGCGATCTCGATTGCGCCATCGAGCAGTGGCTTGTACTCGACGACGCGGGCCACCTCCACGCCGCATGAGGCGGAGACGATGACGCGCGGGGCACAGTCGTCGATACGTACGGCCAACTCGTTCGAAGCGAACCCCCCGAACACGACGGAATGGACGGCACCAAGCCGGGCGCAGGCCAGCATGGCGATGGCGGCCTCGGGGATCATCGGCATGTAGATGATCACGCGATCGCCCTTGCCGACGCCGAGTCCGGCGAGCACCCCGGCGAAGCTCGCCACCTCGGCCCGCAGCTCGGCGTACGTGAACCGGGTGACCTCACCGGTCACGGCGGAATCGTGGACCAGGGCGAGCTGATCCCCGCGGCCACCGTCGGCGTGGCGATCGAGTGCGTTGTGGGCCGTGTTCAGCTCCCCGCCGACGAACCAGCGGGCCGCCGGTTCCGCCTCGGCGTCAAGGACGCGATCCCACCGACGCACCCAGTCGATGCGCTCGGCGGCTTCGCCCCAGAAGGCCTCGGGGTCGTCGAGGGAGGCTCGATAGGCCTCGTCGTAGGCAGGCAGCGTCATGGCAGGCGAACCTACCGACGCAGCGAGGGCAGATCTCGGCCGCCGGAGATGCGTCCGGCCGAATCAGCCTCCGTACTCGGCCTCCACATACGCCCACATCGCATCGATGTCGACCTCCTCCACGTTCTCCCAAGGATTGTCATCCGGGTTCGCCGGGTCGACCGCCGACCCGTCTGGCAACACCCCCTCCGACACCATCCGGCGGAAGTCTTCCTCGGACCAGTCGGAGAGGTCGAAGAAGCAGTCGAAGCAGGTGATACCGGCCAGGTAGGCGCCGTACTCGGCGGTGGCTGCCCGAGGCACCTCCACCTGCTCGACGCCCTGGGCGAGCTTGTACTCGTCGGGGAACAACCCGGCCCCGAGCGCGACCTTCCCCATCGTCGATATCGATCGTCCGCCGACCGGTTCTCCAGCCGGTGGCAGGCTCTCGAGGTAGGCGATGATCGAGGCCAGGTCATCCCCGGAGAGGGTCGCGAAGCCGCCCGAAGGCATGATCACCAGCCCACGGCCGTCGTTGCCCACACCGTGTCGGAGGGCGCGCACCCAGCCGTCGGTGTCCATGTTCCCGCCGACCCCGTTCGGTGTGAGGTTGGGGGCCGGGAGCACCCCCATCGGGCTCGCTTGGCCCTCGAACTCGAACATGAGGTCCGCGACGCCCGACAGGTCATCCCCGTGGCATCCCGAGCAACCGATCAGGTCCTCGACGAGGTACCTGCCCCGCTCGACGTCCGCGGTCCCAAGAGCCGAGGCTTCGAACGTCTCGTCCGCATGGGAGGCCGTGACCGAGCCGTCACCGATGAAATAGAGGACGACGCCGGCGACCAGGGCGAGGCCGATCAACGACCCCAGCACGATCCCGACCCACTTGAGCACTTTCATTCCCTACCTCCTGCCGACATCGTCGATGGCCACCGTTACGGGACCGTGAAGAGCGGGTTGGCAGTGACGGACCTACCCTTGTCGACCGATGGACTGGCAACCGGACTGGGAACGCTTCCTCGTATTCGTCGGCATCCTCGTGGGCTCCTACGTGCTGATGCGCTGGCTCGTGGTGCCGATCCTGCGCCGCGCGGCCCACAGCACGAACACCACCTGGGACGACCTCCTCATCGACACCCGGTTCGTGTCCCGGCTCTCCTGGATCGTCCCGCCGGTGGTCGCTGCCGTGTCCCTGCCGGTCCTGGAGTTGGACGACGACCTCGAGTCGATCCTCGGCCGCACGATGGGCGTGCTGGTGGTCTTCGCCGTGCTGCTCGCCCTCTCGGCGTTCCTCAACGCCGTCAACGAGATATACCAAGCGAACGCCCCCAACGGGAACCGTCCGATCAAGGGCTACCTACAGGTCGTGATGCTCGTCGCGATCGTCATCGGGCTCGTCACCGTGTGGGTCATCGTGTCCGGGTCGTCGTTCGGGGCCGTCATGGCCGGCCTTGCCGCCCTCGCCGCCGTGCTCCTCCTCGTGTTCCAGAGCACGATCCTGTCGGTGGTTGCCTCGCTCACCCTCACGTCGAACGACATGGTCCGGCTCGACGATTGGATCACCGTCCCGGGGACCGACATCGACGGCGACGTCATCGACATCGCCCTGCACACCGTGAAGGTCCGCAACTTCGACAAGACCATCGGCACGATCCCCACGACGATGCTCGTCGAGCGTCCGTTCATCAACTGGCGAGGTATCGACGAAGCGGGCGGCCGGAGGATCAAACGGCATCTCCTCATCGACCAGGCCAGTGTCCGGTTCCTCTCCGACGAGGAGGTTTCGGAGTGGGCGGACTTCGAACCCATCGCGGACCACATGGCCGACAAGCAGGCGGCGCTGGCGAGCCAACCCACCGCACCCGGCGGCAAGGGCGACCCGCGCCGGCTCACGAACCTGGGGACCTTCAGGGCCTACGCCGACGCCTACCTTCGAGCCCACCCCGACCTGGAGACCGAGTCGTTCACGGCCATGGTCCGACAGCTCCAACCCCGCCCCGACGGGCTGCCGGTGGAGATCTACGCCTTCACCTCGACCACCGACTGGGCCGAGTACGAGTCGACCCAGGCCGACATCTTCGACCACCTCATCGCCGGCCTCGGCCGCTTCGACCTCCGCATCGCCCAGGCACCCACCGGCGCCGACTTCTCCAACCTGGTGGAGTAGCGGGCCAATCACCCTTCGTAGGCGATCCGTCCGGCGATGAGGGTGCGCACGACGTTGGTGCCATCGAGCACGACGAGGTCGGCTCGCCGACCCACCTCGACCCGGCCCCGGTCGTCGGTGCCGACCACGTCGGCGGGCACCGTCGAATGGCTCCTGAGGCTGTCGGCGAGGCCGACGCCGGCGAAGGCGACCAGGTTGGCCACCGACTCAGGCATCGAGAGCGCCGATCCGGCGAGGGTCCCATCGGCCAGCGTGACCATCGAACCGTCGGAGGTGACCTCTTGCGCGCCCAGCTCGTGGGTCCCCGGTGGCATGCCGAGTGCCGCCACGGCGTCGGTGATGGGAACGAACCGATCACTTCCGACCGCTGCGTGGGTGACGGCGATCGTCTCGGGGGCGACGTGGATTCCGTCGACGATCAACGACACGGATACCCGGGGGTCGGCGAGGGCGACCCCGACCGGTCCCGGCTCCCTGTGGAGCATCGGTCGCATGGCCGAGAAGAGGTGGGTGACGTGGCTGGCACCCGCCGCGAAGGCCGCTGCTGCCCCAGCAGCGTCGGTGTCCGTGTGGCCGATCGAGACGACGATGCCCCTGCCCGCCAGGTCCGCGATCCGGTCGGAGCCGGCCACCTCCGGGGCGACCGTGACGATCCGAACCGACGGGGGGTGCCACGGCTCGGTGCCGACGGACGAGCGGAGGTGCTCCTCGGGGTGGGCCCCTCTGCGGTGCCGGCTGAGCAGGGGACCCTCGAGGTGGAGCCCCAGCGGCTCGGCGCCCATGAAGTCGGTGGGCCGGTCGGCGAGTGCGTCGAGGGCCGCACCGATCACACCCTCGGGAGCCGTGATGATCGTCGGGCAGAACGCCGTGACCCCGTGCTCGGGCAATCGCGCCGCCACCTCCCACATCGATGACGGATCCGTCGTGAAGTCGTGACCGAAGGCACCGTTGATCTGCAGATCGACGAATCCCGGTGCGATCACCAGGTCGCCCAAGTCCTCGGCCCCATCGATGGAACCGTGTGGCTCGATCCCAACGATCGAGCCGTCCCTGAGCAAGACATCGGCAGCGATGAACCCCGCCGGTCCCAGGACCTGCCGGGAGCGAAGCGCCGTCATCCGAGCTCGGACAGACATCGCTCTCCCTTCGCATCCGACAATGAGTCCGCAGGGGGAGTATCGCCGTTTCGGCGAGCCCGATTCGAGACGGGGGCTGTGCCGGGCGGGGTCCCAATAGGCTCCCTGCGATGGCCGCCTTCGTCACCACCGCGTTCCTGACGCTCTTCGTGATCGTCGACCCGATCGGGCTCTCGGCGATCTTCCTGGGACTGACGAAGGACTACTCCCCCGAGCAACGGGCTCGGACCGGGCGCAAGGCCGTGCTCATCGCCGGCGGGCTGATGCTTGCCTTCCTACTTGCCGGGGAGCCATTCCTGCGATACCTCGGCGTATCCATCGAAGCACTGCGGATTGCCGGAGGGCTGCTCCTCTTCACCGTGGCGTTCTCGATGCTCAGCGCCAACCGCCAGCGCCAGACCCCCTCGGAGAAGGAGGAAGCACTCGGACGGGAGGACATCGCCGTGTTCCCCCTCGCCATCCCACTCGTGGCCGGGCCCGGGTCGTTCGCAGCACTCCTCGTCCTCGCCACCGGAGCCGACGGGTTCGAGATCGGGATCTTGGTCGGCGTCATCGCCGTGGTCCTCACGCTGGTGTACCTGACACTGCGACTGGCCACCCCGATCCAGCGGATGCTCGGGGAGACGGGGACCGCCGTCGTGACCCGCGTCTTCGGCATCATCCTCGCTGCATTGGCGGTACAGCTGGTGATCGATGCCGTCACCGAGGTCTTCGGCATCTAGTGCCCCATCACGGCCGGGTCCGCATTCATCCGTGCGAACTCGGCCAGATCGGAGTCGACGCAGTTCCGAAGTACCAGCCGGTCCGTCTCGATCATGCGGACACGGCGTCCGGGTCCCGGTCGACGCCGAGGGCGATGCCCGCCACCACCAATCCGATCCCGAGCAGGTCGGTGAGCTCCGGAACCTGGCGCAGGGCGATGACGCCAACGAGTGCCGCCGTGGCGGGCAGCATCGCGTTGAGCAGCGCGAATCGGGCCCGGCTCACCCGGGTGAAGATGTGCTGGTCGAGCGCATAGGGGATCACGTTCGACAGGAGGGCGGCGGCGAGTGCGAGGGCGACCACCCAAGGGGTCACCAGTGCTTCGATCGCCGGGCTCGCCCCGAACGGACTGATCGCGATCGCCCCGACCACCATCCCGACGCCCAGGCCGTCGACGGCACTTCCGCTGGTGGCGACCCGTTCCCCGAGGACGATGTAGGCAGCCCAGAGCGCGCCCGCCAGGAGGGCGAAGAAGAAGCCGGTCGGCGTGCCCCCTCCTTCGACGCCGGCCAACACGAGGACGCCGGCCACGGCGAACGCGAGGGCCGTCCAAGCGCGCCCGGTGCGGGACCCGATTGCCGCGACGGTGGTGGGCCCGAGGAACTCGATGGCGACGGCATTGCCCAGGGGCAGCTCGTCGATGGCCAGGTAGAAGGACAGGTTCATCGCGGCGAGGGCCGTCCCGAACAAGGCAGCCAGCCCGAAGGAACGCCAAGTCCATTCGCGCCGCCACGCCCGTCGGACGAGCACCAGGAACACGCCTGCGCCGAGGACCCGCCACCAGGCAACACCGGCCGGTGCCAGGTACTCGAAGGTGACCACCGCCACGGACGCCCCGGCGTACATGGAGATACCCGAGACGAAGAAGAGCCCCTCGGGCGGGACGCGGGTCAACAGACGCATCCCGGGGAGGGTATGCACGCCCGTCTGAGGCGTTCACCTTCCCCCCTCCCACTGGACCTGTCGGCCCAGTGGGTCCCATCCCCCCTCCGGGGGGATCTCTCGGGAGTGGATGGCCCCGCGGGCCCGCCCTAGGAAGAGATCCCCCCGTCAGGGGGGATGGGACCCACGGAGCGGAGCGGAGTGGGAGGGGGGCGCCGCCAACCGCACGCCCGGGGCGATCGCTGCCTAGACCTTCCAGACCTTCTCGGCGTATTCGCGAATGGCGCGATCGCTCGAGAAGAAGCCGCTGCGGGCGGCGTTGAGGATGGAGGCCTTGGTCCAGACGTGGTCGTCGACCCATGCGGCGTCGACCGCCGCCTGTGCCTCCATGTACGCCCGGAAGTCGGCGAGGACCAAGTAGTGGTCGACGGTCCGGAGACTGTCCGTCAGTGGCTTCAACAGGTCGACGTCCCCATGGGTGAAGTACCCGGAGTCGAGGAGGTCGAGCACGGCGGCCAGCTCGTCGTCGCCGGCCAAGAAGGCGGTCGGATCGTGGCCTTCCGTCCGCTTGGCGGCCACCTCGTCGGCATCGAGCCCGAAGAGGAAGAAGTTCTCCTCCCCGACACGGTCACGGATCTCGACGTTGGCACCGTCGAGGGTGCCGATGGTCAGGGCTCCGTTCATCGCGAACTTCATGTTCCCGGTGCCGGACGCCTCGTACCCCGCCGTGGAGATCTGCTCCGACAGGTCGGCGGCGGGGTAGATCAGCTGGGCCGAGGTGACGTTGTAGTTGGGGACGAACACGACACGCATGACATCCCTGACATCCGGATCGGCGTTGATCATCGCCCCGACCGAGTTGATCGCCTTGATGATCAACTTGGCCATGTGGTAGCCGGGTGCGGCCTTGCCACCGAAGATGAAGGTACGAGGCACGGGATCGGCCAGGTTGCCCGCCTTGATGGCGTTGTAGCGGGCAACGATGTGCAGCAGCATCAGGTGCTGGCGCTTGTACTCGTGGATGCGTTTGATCAGCACGTCGAACATCGAACTCGGGTCCACGTGGATACCCCGATCGGACGCAAGGGCGGCGATGAACCGCTTCGCCCGGCGCTGGGCCTCCTGCCACTCGTCGAGGAAGGCCGGGTCGTCGACGTGCTCCTCCAGGCGGGTCAGTTGATCGAGGTCGGTGTCCCACGCCCTACCGATCGTCTTGTCGAGCAGGCGTGATTGCGCCGGGTTGGCGAACCGGAGGAAGCGGCGTGGAGTGACGCCGTTGGTGATGGCGACGTACTTCTCGGGCCACAACTCGTGATGGTCCTTCATCACGCTCTGCTTCACGAGGTCGGTGTGGAGTTGGCTCACGCCGTTGATCGTGTGGGATGCCGCCGCGGCGAGGTTGGCCATCCGAACGGAACGGCCGTTCTCCTCGCCGATGATCGACAGCGTCCGGATCTTCTCCTCATTGCCATGCGTTCGAACCCGAACCTCGTCGAGGTGCACCTGGTTGATCTCGTAGATGAGCTCCAGGTGGCGCGGGAGGAGCTCGCCGAGCAGGCGGACCGACCACGTCTCGAGCGCCTCGGGGAGCAGCGTGTGGTTCGTGTACGAGAACGTCTGTTTCGTGACCTCCCACGCCGTGTCCCAGTCCAGGTCGTGCTCGTCGACGAGTAGGCGCATCAGTTCCGGAACGGCGATCGCCGGATGGGTGTCATTGAGTTGGACGGCGTATCGGTCGCCGAACTCCTCGATGGAGGCGCCTGATCGGAGGTGTCGGCGGATCATGTCCTGGAGCGAGCAGGTGACGAAGAAGTACTGCTGTTGGAGGCGCAGCTTCTTGCCGGCGGCCGGCTCATCGTTGGGATAGAGGATCTTCGAGATCGTCTCCGAGCGGACCGCCTGCCTGACGGCCCCCCAGTAATCACCGGCGTTGAATCTCGCCAGGTCGAAGGCTTCGGCTGCCTCCGCCCGCCAGAGGCGCAACAGGTTGCCCGAGCTGACCTTGTGACCGACGATCGGGGTGTCGAACGCCATCCCCCGCAGCTCCCACTCGGGGTGCCAGATCGTGCGGACCCGGCCCCGCGCGTCGGTCTGGTGGTCGGTGTGGCCCCCGAACCGCACCGGGTAGGTCAGCTCCGGACGACGGATCTCCCACGGGTTCCCGGCCGACAGCCAATGGTCGGGGCGCTCCACCTGCCAACCGTCCTCGAACTCCTGGGTGAAGATGCCGTACTCGTATCGGATCCCGTAGCCGATGGCCGGTATCTCGAGGGTGGCGAGCGATTCCATGAAGCACGCGGCGAGCCTCCCGAGACCGCCGTTGCCAAGCCCCGGCTCCGGCTCGAGGGCGAGGACATCGAGCAGGTCGAGGTCGAGCTCCCGGACCGCAGCCCGGTAGAGGTCCCAGGCGCCGACGGCGTGCAGGTTTCGGCCGAGTTGGGGACCGATGAGGAACTCGGCTGAGAGATAGGCAACGGTGCGGGCGCTGGCCCGCTCGGCGGCCGCCTCGGTGTCCAGGCGCCGGGTGATGAGGCGATCGCGGACGGTTCTGGCGATGGCGTGGTACCAGTCCTGGTCGGTGGCGTTCCAGGCCATTCGCCCCCGGGTCCGCCAGAGCTTCCGGCGAATCTCCTCGACGATCTGTTGGACTTCGGGGCTGGCTGTTCCTGGTGCCATGGGCGACATTGTGGTCCGTTTCGGGAGATGAACAGCTACGCCAACCTGCTTAGGATTTCGTCTCCACACCTATTGGGAGGGTCCATGACCAAGTTCGCAGGAATCTTCAGCGTCGTCGCCGGCATCATCCTGATCGTCGCGGCGGCGGCCACCTGGGTCCTCGTGACGAACCAGCTCGAAGCCGAGAGCATCACCCTCAGCGACGACGCCAACTGCATGGCGGGCAAGGAAGTCAACGGTCCGATCACGGCCTACTGCCAGGCGGACATCATCAACGAGCACGCCCTGAACGCCACGGATGGTCAGACGTACGCGCAGATGGACCGTGAGGACCCCCTTCGGGCCGTCGCCATGAACGCCTCGTTCCTGCGGGCTTCGCTGTTCACCTCGGTGGTCGCCTACGGCGTGGCCGCCATGGCCGCCGGGCTCGGTGTCGTGTTGCTGTTCCTCGGCATCGCCGTCGGCTCGATGGCCGAGAAGATGGAGACGTCGAGCGCCTAGCGCCTTCCGAACCACCAACGTCCGAGTGGGCCGGCTCCTCCCGGGGCCGGCCCGTTCGCGTCCCGGGTGAGAGCGATCCCGTTCCCGACTGGGGCGAAGCCCCCTAGGATTCGCCCCAGTCACACCGGGGAGTCCGCGCAGGCGGGCTGAGAGGGAGGGACCAGAGCCTCCGACCCGATACCTGAACCGGATCATGCCGGCGGAGGGAGGCGTGGCCGGCGCAGTCGCCGCTCCCACAAGTCGGTGAGGAGGCGCACATGCGCACGAAGAGAGTCCTCGCCATTGCCCTGGCGCTCACCCTCCTATCAGCCGCCTGCAGCGACGGCGAGGCAACCGAATCCACCGGAGCTCCCGCCGAGGTCACCCTCGTCACCCACGACTCGTTCCTGGTGTCCGATTCCGTCTTCGAGGCGTTCACCGCCGAGACCGGAATCACCGTCGAGCACGTGACCGTCGGCGATGCGGGAACCCTCGTCAACCAGGCGATCCTCACGAAGGACTCCCCCACGGCCGACGTGCTGTTCGGCGTGGACAACACGTTTCTCTCCCGCGCACTCGAGGCGGACATCTTCGTGCCGTACGCGTCGGCGGCGCTGGCCGGCGTCGACCCTGATCTCGTCGCCGACGATCGCGTGACGCCGGTCGACTTCGGCGATGTCTGCATCAACTACGACGTCGCCTACTTCTCGGGCGAGTTGGGACCACCCACCTCCCTCGACGACCTCGCCGACCCCACCTACGCCGATCTCACCGTCGTGCAGAACCCCGCCACCTCCTCGCCCGGTCTCGCTTTCCTGTTGGCGACGATCGACACCTATGGCGAGGAGGGCTTCGAGGCCTACTGGCAGTCCTTGGTGGACAACGGCGTCCGCGCGGTGTCCGGTTGGGAGGAGGCCTACTACGGCGAGTTCACGATCGGAGGTGGCGGCGATCGGCCGATCGTCGTTTCATACGCCTCGTCCCCCCCGGCCGAGGTGATCTTCGCCGAGGAGACCCCTGACGAGGCCCCCACGGCCGTCATGACCGAGGGCTGCTTCCGGCAGGTCGAGTACGCCGGGATCCTCCAGGACTCCGAATCGGCCCGGCTGCTCGTCGACTTCCTCCTCTCGGAGACCTTCCAGTCCGACATCCCCCTGAACATGTTCGTGTTCCCGGCCGTCACCGACACACCGTTGCCGCCCGAGTTCGTCGAGTACACCGAGCTCCCGTCCGACCCGGCGTCGATCGACCCGGCCGACATCGAGGCCCGTCGGGACACCTGGCTCGACGCCTGGACGGCGATCGTGCTGCCATGACCCGACAAAGGGCGCCGTGGTGGGCCTGGGCGATCCCGGCCGGGTTCCTCGCCTGGTTCTTCGCCTGGCCCCTCACCAACGTCGCCTGGACCGGCCTGTCGGCTCCTCGACGAGCGGGACAGACGCTCTGGGAGGCCGTCACGACCACGACCGTCCTCGAGGCGGCGTGGTTCACGACTTGGCAGGCCCTCGTGGTCACAGGGTTGACGATCGTCGTCGGCCTCCCGGCGGCTTGGGCGGTCTCCCGAACGGGGGCGACCGGATCACGGCTCTTCATGGCGGCCACGACCATCCCGTTCGTTCTCCCGACCGTCATCGTCGGAACGGCGTTCGCCGACCTCCTCGGCCCATCGGGACCCCTCGGGGTGGACCTGCGCGGAACGGCCACGGCCGTGATCGTCGCCCACGTCTTCTACAACGTTGCGGTCGTGGTGCGGGTGGTCGGGACCCGCTGGGCCAGCCTGGCCCCGGCGACCTTGGACGCAGCCGCCACGCTCGGCGCCGGGCCGGCGACCGTGTTCCGCACGATCGTCCTCCCCGCCCTACGGCCGGCGATGGTCGCGGCATCTTCGCTGGTGTTCCTCCTGTCGTTCACCTCGTTCGGGACCGTGCTCATCCTCGGCGAGCTCCGGGTCCGCACCCTCGAGGTGGAGATCTGGCGGCAGGTCTCCCAACGCCTCGACCTCGGCGCCGCATCGGTCATCGCCCTCGTCCAACTCGTCGCCGTCGCCGTCCTGCTCGCTTGGTATCGGAAGGCCGGGACGGTGACCACGCCACCTCCGGGACGGCCTGCCCCGAGCAGCCGGGCCACCCGGGCAGCTGCAGCCGCTGTGATGGTGGCGACCGGCGCGGCGCTCGCCATCCCACTGGTCGGGCTGGTCGTCCGTTCGTTCTCGGGGGCGGAAGGATTCACGCTCGAGTGGTACCGGCGACTCGCCGTCGATCCGGAGCCCGGC
>JAHEFX010000023.1 GCA_024639975.1 bacterium | reverse complement strand
CGGGCCGTTGTTACCGTTCCCCCGGATGATCGAGAACCGGATCCGCGGACGCATCGAGCCGTACCTCGACCCCATCGGGCGGTCCTTGGCCCGATTGGGGATCAGGCCAACCCTGCTCACCATCATCGGCCTCGCCGTGACGGTCGCCGGTGCCGTGCTGATCGCACGCGACCACCACACGGTTGGCGGCCTCGTCTTCCTTGTCGGTTCCGCCCTCGATGCACTCGACGGCGCGGTGGCGCGGGTCACCGACAGTGCCACCCGACGCGGCGCCCTGATCGACTCGGTTGCCGATCGAATCGGCGAGGCCGCCGTGTGGGGAGCTGTTGCCTTCTCGCTTGCGGGCACGCCACGCCTGGTCATGGCGGTCATCTTCTGCCTGGCCGGCGCGATGCTGATGCCGTACCTCAGGGCCAAGGCCGAGGCGGTCGGGGCCGACGGCAGAGGAGGCATGCTCGGCCGGGGCGAGCGAGTCGTCATCCTCGGGATCGGTCTCGTCTTCGGCTGGATGGAACCAGTCCTGTGGATCCTCCTGGTCGGCATATCGGTGTCCGTGGTCCAACGGTTCTGGGCCATCTGGCAGCGCCTCGACGACTGATGCTCGACAACGCCTACCGGACCGGGTCCGAAGTCCTCTCCCGACTACCGCTCGGGGCGGTGCGCACGATTGGCCTGCGGGGCGGTCGGTTGGCCCACCGACGATGGGACGATCGACGGGCGATGGCCGAGCGCCACATGGCACGGATCCTTGGAGGTGATCCCGATCGCGTCGATGATGCCGCCCGGGCGGCTGCTCGGGCCGTCTTCGACCGGTACGGCACCTACGTTGCCGAGACGCTCTGGCTGCGGCAGCGACACCTCGATCGGATCTGGCGCGAGACGGCGATCGGTGGCAAGGAGCATTTCGACGACGCCATAGCGGCCGGGGGCGGGGTCGTCCTGGCCTTGCCCCACGTCGGCAACTGGGAGTTCGCCGCCGTCTACCCGCTCTTGCAGGGCGTTCGGCTGGTAGCCGTCGCCGAGGACCTGGCCGACGCCGAGATGACCGCTTGGTTCACGAGGATGCGGGCGGAGGTGGGGATCGAGGTGGAGTTGGCCGGAGCCAGCGGCCTCACCCGTCGGCTCGCCGGGGTCCTGCGGGAGGGCGGGGCCGTCGCACTGGTCACCGACCGGGACGTCACCGGAACCGGGATCGGCGTCGACTTCTTCGGTGAGCGCACCCGGATGCCGGCCGGCCCCGGTGCCCTGGCCCGGTTGACCGGAGCGCCACTCTTGCCGGTCGCCTGCTACATCGACGACGAAGGCGGCCACCGGATCACGGCGGCGCCGCCGATCGAGGTCGCGAGGACGAAGGACCGGGCGGCGGACACGGCCGACGCCGTCCAGGACCTGGCCGTCGCCTTCGAGGATCTGATCCGAGTCGACCCGACCCAGTGGCACCTCCTCCAGCCGCAGTGGCCGTCGGACCCGGGTTACCGGTGGGGTGAGCCCGGGTGAGGATCGGCCTGGTCAGCCCGTATGCGCTTGACGCTCCCGGCGGCGTCCAGGCACAGGTGCTCGGCCTCTCCGAAGTCCTCACTCGCAGAGGGCACGAGACCACGGTGGTCGGCCCCAAGCGGGCCCTTCGGGTCCGGGCCAATGGCTCGTTGGCCCCGGTCGGCGTCGGGGGAGTGGGCGAGGCACTCGAGGGCGTCGACGTGGTGCACGTCCACGAGCCGGTGCTGCCGTTCGGTCTGGCTGCACTCGGCGATCGCCCGACGGTGGCCACCTTCCATGCCGATCCCCCGGGGTGGGCGATCAGGGCGATCCGGGCTACGGCACCCGCGATCCGTTCGAGACTCGAGGGGGCGGTCCTGACGGCGGTCTCCGAGGTCGCCTCGGCACCCTGGCGAGCCATCGGGCTCGATCCGGTGATCATCCCGAACGGCGTCTCCCTGCCCCGAACCATCGATGCTGGGGAACGCGGGGGACACCGGGTGGTCTTCGTAGGTCGAGACGACCCGAGAAAGGACCTCGGTCGACTGCTGGCGGCTTGGCCGCGGGTTCGGGGGGAGCTCCCGGATGCCGAGCTGGTCGTGGTCGGGGCGGAGGCCGATGGCGCAGGTGTCATCGGCCTCGGACGGGTTGCCGAGGACGAGAAGTGGCAACGGCTCGCGTCGGCGTCCGTTCTCTGTGCGCCGAATACCGGCGGTGAGAGCTTCGGGATCGTGCTCGTGGAGGCGATGGCTTCCGGCTGCGCCGTCTTGTGCTCCGACCTGCCGGCCTTCAGGGCGACGGTCGGTGAGGCGGGTGCGTTCCTGGCGCCCGGGGACGATCTCGCCGGACACCTCGCGAACCTCCTCCGGGACGCCGAATACCGCAAGGCTTTGGCCGGAGCCGGGCTCCAGCGGGCTCGCCGATTCGACTGGGAGACCATCGGCGACCAGTACCTCGCCATGTATGTACGCGCCTTGGACTGACGGCTGACCCAGCGAGGCGGGCACTCCTACACTTGCGGGTCACCCCGACCGGAGACCGCGATGGAGCAAACCGCACGTGGCACCGACCTCGTGAAGCGAGGCCTCGCCGAGATGCTCAAGGGCGGCGTCATCATGGACGTCGTCAACGCCGAGCAGGCCAAGATCGCCGAAGACGCCGGCGCCGTCGCCGTCATGGCGCTCGAACGCGTCCCTGCCGACATTCGCGCCGACGGCGGCGTCGCACGCATGTCCGACCCCGAGATGATCATCGGTATCCAGGAGGCCGTGAGCATTCCGGTCATGGCCAAGGCCAGGATCGGCCACTTCGTGGAGGCCCAGGTGCTCCAGGCCCTCGGCATCGACTACATCGACGAATCCGAAGTCCTGACCCCGGCCGACGAGGACCACCACATCGACAAGTGGGCCTTCACGACGCCGTTCGTCTGTGGCGCCCGCAACCTCGGTGAAGCCCTCCGACGCATCGGCGAAGGGGCAGCGATGATCCGCACCAAGGGGGAGGCGGGCACCGGCAACGTCGTCGAGGCGGTGCGGCACATGCGGACCATCACCAACGACATCGCAACACTCAGGGGCTACGGACCGGAGCAGCTGATGACGGCCGCACGAGACCTCGGTGCGCCCTATGCATTGGTCAAGGAAGTGGCCGAGACCGGTGAGCTCCCCGTCGTGAACTTCGCGGCCGGTGGAATCGCCACCCCGGCCGACGCGGCCCTCATGATGCAGCTCGGCGTCGACGGCGTCTTCGTCGGCTCCGGCATCTTCAAGTCGGAGGACCCGGCCCCCCGAGCCCGGGCGATCGTCGAAGCCACCACCTTCCACGCCGATCCCGAGACCCTCGCCAAGGTCTCCCGGAACCTCGGCGTGCCGATGGTGGGCATCGAGATGGACCAGCTCGGCGAAGGCGAACGCCTCGCCGAACGCGGCTGGTGACGGTCGGCGTCCTCGCCCTCCAAGGCGACTTCAGGGAGCATCGCCGCACCCTGGAGGCACTCGGTGCCGACGTCATCGAGGTCCGTCGTCCCGACGAGTTGGACGCCATCGACGCCCTGGTCATCCCCGGCGGCGAGTCGACGACCATCGCGAAGCTGGCCGGCCTCTACGGACTGATGGACCCGCTACGCAAGCACCTGCGTTCGGGGCTGCCGACGCTCGGCACCTGCGCCGGCATGATCTTCCTCGCGTCCGACACGGTGGAGCGGGACCAACCCCAACTCGGTGTCCTCGACGCCACCGTGCAACGGAATGCCTGGGGCCGCCAGAACGAGTCGTTCGAGGCCGAGCTCGAGGTGATCGGCCTGGACGAGCCCGTGCACGGCGTATTCATCCGGGCACCGTGGATCACCGAGATCGGCCCCGACGTGGAGGTGCTCGCCGAATGGGCCGGGCACCCGGTCGTGGTTCGGGATGGCAACATCCTGGCGATCTCGTTCCACCCGGAACTGACACACGAGACACGCATCCATGAGATGCTGCTGGACATGATCGAAGGAGATGGGTGATGGCCGGTCACTCCAAATGGGCGAACATCAAGCACCGGAAGGGCCGCCAGGATGCAGCCCGGGGCAAGCTGTTCGCCAAGCTCGCCCGGGCGATCGAAGCCGCTGCCAAGGACGGCGGTGGGGACATCGAGGGCAACGCGACGCTCGCCCAGGCGGTGGCGAAGGCCAAGTCCGCCTCGATGCCGAACGACAACATCGACCGCGCCATCAAGCGGGGGACCGGTGAGGCATCAGAGGGCGTCGTCTACGAGGAGTATTTCTACGAGGGCTACGGCCCCGGCGGGGTCGCCTTCCTGGTCAAGATCCTCACAGACAACCGCAATCGTGCGTCGTCGGATGTCCGGGTGGCCTTCACCCGCAATGGCGGACACCTGGGCGAGCCCGGATCGGTCGCCTACCTCTTCGACCAGTGCGGCTACGTGCTGGTCGAAGGAGACGAGGACGAGGTCATGCTGACCGCGCTCGACGCCGGAGCCGACGACGTCAAGGACGCCGGCGACGGCAAGTTCGAGGTCATCACCGAACCGTCGGCCTTCATCGACACTAGACAGGGCATCGAGGACGGCGGCCTCGCCATCGAGCAGGCCGAGGTCACGTACCTCCCGAAGACCACCGTCCCCATGGACGCCGATGGCGCCATCAAGGTGCTCCGTCTGGTCGACGCTCTCGAGGACGTGGACGACGTGCAGGACGTCTACGCCAACTTCGACATCCCCGACGAGGTCATGGAGGCGCTCGACGCGTGAATCGGTGACGGGCCTGAGTGACATCCAGGCGGGATCCCTCGGGAGGGGGGCCTCGGAGGCCCTCGTCCCAACAGAGTCCGAGGAGATCTCGCCCGAGTCCTTGGACTCGTCGCACGCCGGCCATACACTCGTACACATGTTCGTATTGGGGCTCGACCCGGGATTGACGCGTACCGGGTTCGGGGTGGTCCAGGACACCCGGAAGGGGCCCCGTGCCGCTCGTGTCGGCGTCCTGAGCACCGATCCGAAGCTCCCGATGCCCCAGCGCCTCGCCGAGCTCGCCGATGACCTCGACGCTCTCATCGCCGAGGTGGCTCCCGACGTGGTTGCCCTGGAGCGGGTGTTCGTGAAGAAGAACTTCACCAACGCCATGTCGGTCGCCCGCGCCAGCGGCGTGGCCATGGTCTGCGCGGCGCGGGCCGGTGTCGCCCTCCACGAGTACACGCCCAGCGAAGTGAAGCTCGCCGTGGCCGGTGATGGGAACGCGGACAAGTCGCAGGTGGGTGCCCTCGTCGCGCGCCGGCTCCATCTCGCCGAGGTTCCCAAGCCCGCCGACGCCGCCGATGCGCTCGGCGTCGCCCTCTGTCATCTCCAGCAGGCCCGATTCGGGGCCGCAGCCTCATGATCGGCCGTCTTCGGGGCACGCTCGCAGGCGTGAATGGCGACCGGGTGATCATCGACGTCGCCGGGGTCGGCTACGAGGTCCATGTCCCGACACGGGCCGTCCGGGACCTGCCATCCGTTGGGGAGGAGGCGGTGCTCCACACCCACCTCCACGTTCGCGAAGACGCCTTGACGCTCTTCGGCTTCCCGTCCGAGCGCGAGTTGTCGACGTTCAAGCTCCTGATCGGAGCCCAGGGAATCGGACCCAAGGTCGGGCTGGCGATGCTGTCGACCCTCGATGCCGATGGCGTGGCCGTCGCGATCGCCGACGAGGACCTGACCGCCCTCGCCTCGGTTCCGGGCATCGGCAAACGCACCGCCCAGAAGATCGTGATCGAACTGAAGCCCAAGTTCACCGCCGTCGAAGTCGGCGGGGTTGGCGGAGGTGGACTGACGGATCTGCGACTGGCACTGGGCCAGCTCGGCTACACCGACGCCGAGGTTGCCGATGTCATCCCGGACATCGACTCGTCGGCGAGCACCGAAGAGCAGCTCCGGTCGGCCCTGCGATCACTCGGCGGGAGGCGCAAGGCGTGAGGGAGGAACGGGTGATCGACCCGACCCCGGCCACACTCGACGACGAGTTCGAGACGACGCTGCGACCCCACGAGCTCGGCGAGTTCATCGGCCAGCTCGACCTCAAAGAGCGGCTCTCGATCTCGGTCGATGCCTCCAAGACGCTTGGTCGAGCTCTTGACCACGTCCTCCTGTCCGGGCCCCCAGGCCTCGGCAAGACCACCTTGGCCGGCATCATTGCCCACGAGCTCGGTGCCCGCTTCCAGGTCACGTCCGGTCCGGCCCTCGAGCGCCCGGGCGACCTCGCCGCCATCCTCTCAAACCTCGACGAGGGTGACGTCTTCTTCATCGACGAGATCCACCGGCTACCCCGCACCGTCGAGGAGGTGCTCTACACGGCGATGGAGGACTTCCAGCTCGACGTGGTCCTGGGCAAGGGCCCGGCGGCCCAGTCCATCCGGTTGACCCTGCCTCGGTTCACGCTCGTCGGGGCGACGACCCGCCGCGGAATGGTCTCCAGCCCGCTGCGGGACCGGTTCGGCATCGTCGATCGTCTCGACCACTACGAGGCGGACGAGCTCGCCCGGATCGTCGAGCGATCCGCGGGCATCCTCGAGGTCGAGGTCGACGTCCCCTCGGCCGAGTTGATCGCCGCGCGTTCGAGGGGAACACCCCGGGTTGCCAACCGGCTCCTTGCACGGGTCCGCGACTACGCCGTGGCCCGGGCCGACGGGGTCATCGACGAATCCGTGACCGAGCAGGCCCTGGAGGTGTTCCGGGTCGACGCCCTCGGACTGGACCCGGTTGACCGGGCGATCCTGCGAGCGGTCGCCGAGCGCTTCGGAGGCGGCCCGGTCGGGCTTTCCACCCTGGCCGTCGCCGTCGGAGAGGAGACCGACACGGTGGAGGACGCCTACGAGCCCTACCTGCTCCAGCGAGGCCTGCTGAAGCGGACGGCGCGGGGACGGGTCGCCACCTCGGCGGCGTATGCCCACCTGGGCCTGCCCGTACCGGCCGGGGCAGAAGGCGTCGCAGACGCCCAGGGCCGACTTCTCGACTGACCGTGCCGGAGATCGACCCCACGCTGCGCGTGGAGGACTTCACCTACGACCTGCCCGAGTCGGCGATCGCCCAGGTCCCGGTCGAACCACGCGACTCGTCGCGGCTTCTCGACACCCGGGATGGGACCGACCATGTCTTCTCCGAGCTCCCTGAGCTGCTGGAGCCCGGTGACCTCGTCGTCGTGAACCACACCCGCGTGCGTCCGGCGCGCCTCTCCGGTACCCGGGTCGACACCGGAGGGTCGGTTGAGCTCCTGCTCCTCGGGCCGTCGGGTGATGGCGGTTGGGTGGCGCTCGCCAGACCGTCCCGGCGACTGAGACCAGGCATCGAGCTCGGATTCGACGAGGGTGTCGTCGGCACCGTCGAGAGCGAGCCGGAAGCCGGTCGGGTACGGATCCGGTTCCGGGGAGCCGAAGACGAGGAAGCTTGGGTGGGACGAATCGGCGCCATCCCGTTGCCCCCCTACATCCGGGCCGAGCTCGAGGACGACGAGCGCTACCAGACGATCTTTGCCGAGGTCGTCGGCTCCGCCGCCGCCCCGACCGCCGCACTCCACTTCACCGATGGTGTGGTCGGGGCCCTCCGGAGCCGAGGCATCGAGATGACGGAGGTCGAGCTCGAGGTCGGTCTCGGGACGTTCCGGCCGGTGACGGCGGACCGACTGGCCGACCACGTGATGCACGCCGAGCGGTATCGGGTCGGCAGCGAGGCCGTGTCCGCCGTCGAGACGTGTCGGACCCGTGGTGGTCGGGTCGTGGCAGTCGGCACCACCGTCATGCGGACGCTCGAGAGCGTCGCGGAGGCCGACGGCCGGATCCGGGCGGACGAAGGGGTCACCGACCTCTTCATCACGCCCGGATACGAGTTCGAGGTCGCCGACCTGCTCCTGACCAACTTCCACGTGCCCGGATCGACACTCGTTGCGCTGGTCGCCGCAGCTCTGGGGAGTGCCTGGCGGGACCACTACGACTCGGCACTGGAGCGTGGCTACCGGTTCCTGTCCTTCGGCGACGCCATGCTCTGCGACATCCCCAGGACCCACTAGGGATCTGGTCCGGTCGAGTGGTGACAGCGACCCCGACTCGGGGTGGGTGCTGGCTGGGTCTTGGAGTTGAGATCTGTTGTATCGCCCGGCCATTGCCGTCCGGGTCGTCGAAGAAGAGGAACCCGACGTTGTCGAGTGGATCGGCCACCACTCCAGGGTTCTCGCCAAGGACCTGCACAGCGCTGGCAGCGACACCCCGAGCTTCCACTGCCGTTGCCGTGATCGCGACGTTCGCCCGTCGGGCCGACGCCAGTGCAGACCCCCGGGCGCAGGTGGGGACTCAGGGACGCCGTCGCTCGTCGGCCGACGCCAGAAGGCCACTACCCGTCGAGAGCTTCGTAGCGGTCGGACACCTACCCTGCGCGTGATGCACCAGGCGCCCTTCACCACCGAAGCGACGGATGGGATGGCGCGCACGGGAGTGCTCTCGCTGGCGCACGGCGACGTGCCCACGCCGAACTTCATGCCGGTCGGGACCCGTGCGGTGGTCAAAGCACTCGATACGGACGACCTCGAGGCGCTCGGCGCCGACATGTTGCTCGCCAACACCTATCACCTGATGCTCCGTCCCGGCTCCGACCTGATCGACCGGATGGGCGGCCTGCACGGCTTCACCGGGTGGCAGAAGCCGATGCTCACCGACTCGGGCGGCTACCAGGTGTTCTCGCTCTCCCCGGACCTTTCCGAAGACGGTGCGGTCTTCAAGAGCACCTACGACGGTTCGACCGTGGTGCTGCGGCCCGAGGACTCCATGCGCGTGCAGCAGGAGCTCGGTGCCGATGTCGCCATGGCCTTCGATGAGTTGGTCGGCCTGCCGGCGGAGCGGAGCGTCGTGCGAGCCGCGATGGAGCGGACACTGCGATGGACCGAGCGGGCGATCGCCGCGCACGACCGGCCCGACCAGGCTCTCTTCGGCATCGTCCAGGGCGGCGTCGATACCGAGCTGAGGGCCGAGAGCGCCAAGCGGACCGCCGATCTCGACCTCCCCGGATTCGGGATTGGTGGCCTGTCGGTGGGCGAGTCGGCCGAGGAGCGCAATGCGGCCCTCGACGCCTGCATCCCCGAGCTGCCCACGACCAAGGTGCGCTACGTCATGGGACTCGGCGACACCGAAGGCGTCCTCGATGCCATCGAGCGGGGTGCCGATTTGTTCGACTGCGTCTGGCCCACCCGTCTCGCCAGGCACGGCAAGGTCTTGTCGCCGACCGGTGACTACAACCTGCGGACGCTCGAGCACGCCGAGGCACCGCAGCCCCTCGTGGACAACTGCGCTTGTCACACCTGCGCCCGATACTCGCGCTCGTACCTTCGACACCTCCTCCGGACGGGTGAGCTGACCGCCATGCGGCTGATCTCGATCCACAACCTCCACTACACGCTCGGGATCGTGCGTGGCTCCCGGCAGGCCATCGCCGAAGGCCGGTTCGGCGAGTACCGCTCCAACCTCGAGGCCGGACGGCGACCGACCTGAGCCCTGGTCACGTGATCAGAACGGGGTGTTGGCGGAGGGCGTCGCTAACCTGCGGCCACCCATTCCAAGGACTCCCTCGTGATGCTGTTGTTCGCGCAGGAAACCGCCGGTACCGGCAGCCTGCTGACTTCCCTCCTCCCGTTCCTCCTCATCGGTGCGGTCTTCTGGTTCCTGGTGATGCGTCCCCAGCGCAAGCGCCAGAAGGAGCAGAAGGACCTGCTCGGCTCGATCGAGATCGGTGACAAGGTCCGCACCATCGGTGGCATCTACGGCCGAGTCCGTGAGCTGACCGACGAAGAAGTGGTGATCACCGTCGAAGACGGCGGTTCGATGCGACTGATCCGGCGAGCCATAGCCGAGAAGATCACGGCGGAGGGCTAGCCGATGGCCCGTCGGGCCGTAGCGGTCCTCCTCATCCTGGCCTTCGCGTGGGGCGGACTCGCCGCTGCGCTCAGCGCCGGCCTTGCCCCTGCGTTGGGCCTCGACCTACGTGGTGGCATCTCGGTGATCCTCACGGCGCCCGAGGACACACCCCAGGAGCAGTTGGAGCAGGCCGTCGATGTGATGCGCAATCGCATCGTCGATGCCGGCGTCGACGAGCCGGAGATCTCCATCCAGGGAGACAACGCGGTCCTCGTGCAGCTGCCCGGCGTCACCGACACGGAGGCGGCACTCGGCATCATCGGCCAGACGGGCCAGCTGTCCTTCCGCCCCGTCCTCGAAGTCGCCGACCCCGCAACGGTCACGTACTCCGACAGCGACACACCCGACAGCGATTCCTGGCTTCCCGGTCCCAGTGGCTTGGCCTACCACGTCGGTCCATCCGAGCTCGTCGGCTCCCACGTCGACGAGGCCGTGGCGGCTCCGGGCCCGACCGGTGCCTACGTCGTGAACCTCGCCTTTGGCAGCGTCGGTGCCGAGCTCTTCGCCGAGCTGACCGCGCAGGCTGCTTCATTCCCGATCGGCGACCCAAGGCGCGAGATCGCCATCGTGCTGGATGCCGAAGTAATCAACGCCCCGCCGGTCGCCAGCGACGTCTCACCGAACATCGGGATCTCGGGCGGCCAGGCGATCATCACCCTCGGCGGGGGAGCCGACGCCCGGGATGAGGCCGAGGAACTCGCGGTGGTCCTTCGCTACGGTGCCCTGCCCGTCGAGCTGGAGCGCCAATCCCTCCAGCAAGTCTCGGCAACGCTCGGTGAAGAAGCGTTGCGCACGGGCGTCATCGCCGGTCTCGTCGGACTCGCGGTGGTCGGCGCCATCCTGCTTGCGTACTACCGCTCACTCGGCCTGGTGGCGATGCTCGGCCTCTCGGTCTTCGGGTCGTTCCTCCTGCTCGTGTTCATCCTGCTCGGCGAGGCGGGGGGGCTCACGCTGACCCTTGCCGGTGTGACCGGCATCATCGTGTCGATCGGCATCACCTCGGACTCATACATCGTCTACTTCGAGCGACTCAAGGAACAGGTCCGCAACGGGGTCCCGGTCGAGGAAGCCGTCGACATCGGCTTCAAGAAGGCTTTCCGCACCATCTTGACCGCCGACTTCGTCTCGTTCACCGGAGCCTTCCTGCTCTGGGTGCTCGCCATCGGCCCGGTCAAGGGCTTTGCCGTGTCCCTGGGCATCGCCACCCTGATCGACGTGGTCGTGGCCCGCTGGTACACGGTGAACGCCGTGAAGATGCTCGCCTCCACCCGACTCGGCCAACGCGGTTGGCTCTCCATCCCGGCCGCAGCCGGCGCAGCCCACCCGACGAAGACCGAGGAGGTGACCGCATGAGCGCCTTCTCGCGCCTTCTCGGTGGGCAGTCCGATGTGGATTTCATCGGCCGCCGCCGAATCTGGTATCGCCTCTCGGGCGTACTGGTGCTCGTCTCCCTCCTCGCAATGGTCTTCCTGGGCGAGAACCTCTCCATCGACTTCACCGGCGGGACCACGGTGTCCGTCCCCAACGAGAACGCCATCTCGGCCAACGAGCTCGATGCCGAGCTGCGGGCCGTCGGGTTCTCACAAGTCCGAGTGGAGGAGTTGGATGACGGGGCCGATCTCCGGGTCCGTACGGAGGAGCTGAGTGAGCAGGAGGAGATCCTCCTCGTCGAGACGATCGTCGAAGCGACCGGCGCCGATCAGGCCGATGCCGAGCTGGCGTCCGTTGGACCAACCTTCGGGTCGTCGATCACACGCCAGTCGCTCATCGCCCTCGGCGTGTTCCTGGTCATCGTCGTCCTGTTCATCTCATGGCGGTTCGAGTTCCCGATGGCTGTTGGCGGCATCACCGCCTTGATGCACGACTTGGTCCTGACCTTTGGCATCTACTCGATCGTCGGCTTCGAGATCACACCGGCAACGATCGTGGCCATCCTGACGATCATGAGCTACTCGCTCTACGACACGGTCGTCGTGTACGACACGATCAACGAGAACGTGGAGCTAGCCGAGGGCAAGGTCCCATTCGCCAACATCGTGAACGGCTCCATCAACCAGGTCCTGATGCGGTCGTTGATGACCTCGCTCACCTCGTTGGTGCCGGTCGGCTCGTTGCTGTTCGTCGGCAGCTTGCTGCTCGGGGCGAGCACGCTCCAGGAGTTCGCCCTGGCGCTGTTTGTCGGCATTGCCGCCGGGACCTACTCGTCGATCTTCCTGGCCTCACCGATCCTCGTCTCCTGGAAGGCCTGGCGCGGCGACGAGCCGACCAAGGCCGATCGGCCGTCGGCCCGCAAGAAGAAGGCCGGTGGCACCTACGTGGCCGGCGGCTACGAGTCGGCGAAGCCCCCGGGCTCCCAGCGCAACCGACCCCCCAAGCGCCGCCCTTGACGGCCCAGGGGTCCTGGGGCACCAGGTACCGACGATCGGCTCGGCGCGGATCCGGCGGTGCGTAGTACGCCGTCGTGAGCGGAGCGAACGGCGGGTTGTACTCTTCCCCCATGACGGCGGCGCCTTTGCCCGTGGAGCCCAAGGAGCGGCTCGTCGACCTGCTCGATGAGCTGCGGGAGAACCACGCGGATGCCGACGTCGACCTGGTCCGGCGGGCCTACGACATCGCCGAGCAGGCCCACGAGGGACAGTTCAGGAAGTCGGGTGATCCCTACATCACCCACCCGCTCGCCGTCTCGATGATCCTGGCCTCCGAGGGCCTCGACTCCACGACGATTGCGGCCGCGCTCCTCCACGACACGGTGGAGGACACCGAGGTCACGCTGGACGAGCTCTACGCGCAGTTCGGCGAAGAGGTGGCGAGCCTCATCGACGGCGTCACGAAGCTCGACCGCATCAAGTTCGACAGCCGCGAGGAAGCCCAGGCAGCCACGATCCGCAAGATGGTGGTAGCGATGGCCCAGGACGTGCGCGTCCTGCTCATCAAGCTGGCCGATCGGCTCCACAACATCCGGACGCTCGACGCCATGCCTGACCACAAGCAGCAACGGATTGCCGCCGAAACCCTCGACGTCTACGCACCGCTGGCCTACCGGCTCGGTGCTTCCGACATCAAGCACGAGTTCGAGGATGCCTGCTTCAGGATCCTCCATCCGGGTCCGTACGAGGAGATCTCGTCGCTGATCGAGGATCGGGCGCCGCTGCGCAACGAAGTGATGGAGGAGGCGATCGGGGCGATCCGGGACCGCCTGCATGTCGCCGGCATCGACGCCGAGGTCACGGGACGCCCGAAGCACCACTACTCCATCTGGAAGAAGATGGTCGACTCGGGCCAGCCGTTCGAGCTCATCTTCGACCTCGTCGGTATCCGGGTGATCACGGCCGACGTGGCCTCCTGCTACGCCGCCCTGGGCGAGGTCCACGCACTCTTCACGCCACTCTCGGGCCGCTTCAAGGACTACGTGGCGATGCCCAAGTTCAACCTCTACCAATCCCTGCACACCACCGTCGTCGGACCCGATGGCAAGCCGCTCGAGGTACAGGTGCGATCGTGGGACATGCACCAGCGTGCCGAAAAGGGGATCGCCGCCCACTGGCGGTACAAGGAGGGGGCGACGTCCGAGGACGTGCCGTGGCTCTCGGACCTGCGAACGCTGCAGGAGGACAGTGCCGACCCCGAGCAGTTCCTCGAGTCGTTGAAGCTCGACCTCTACCAGGACGAGGTCTTCGCCGTCACGCCGAGGGGCGATGTCAAGACGCTCCCGAGGGGTGCCACCCCGGTCGACTTTGCCTACGCCGTGCACACGGAGGTCGGCCATCGCTGCACCGGGGCCAAGGTCAACGGCCGTTTGGTGCCGCTCGACACGCAGCTGGTCTCGGGCGACGTGGTGGAGATCATCACCTCCAAGCGTCAGGATGCTGGACCGAGTCGGGACTGGGGCAAGTTCGTCTCCTCGTCCCGAGCGCGGTCCCGGATCAAGCAGTGGTTCCAGCGCGAGCGACGCGAGGCCGCCGAGCACGACGGTCGGGAACGGGTCATGGAACTGCTGCGCAGGGAAGGCACCGGTCTCGCCCAGGCCAAGCGCGATGCCCTGCTCTCGAAGGTGGCCGAGGAGCTCGGCCACAAGAACCTCAGAGCCATGTTCATAGCCGTCGGCGAGGGGGGTATCAGCCCGGCCATGGTGGTCACCCGGGTCGTCCGAGAGGTGCGGCCCGACGAGGCGCCGACCGAGGAGGAGTTCCTCGCGCCGCCGCCGCAGGTGCGTCGCAAGACGACGGAAGGTCCCGGGGTCATCGTCGATGGCTTCGACGGGGTCCTCGTGCGGCTCGCCAAGTGCTGCACGCCGATGCCGGGGGAACCGGTGGTCGGTTTCGTCACCGTCGGGCGCGGCGTCTCGGTGCACCGAACCAACTGCGTGAACATCGGCACCATGGACAAGGGTCGGATGGTCGACGTCACCTGGGCCGACGACACCTCTGGCCAGTTCTCGGTTTGGCTCGAGGTGGAGGCTCTCGACCGAACCGGCCTCCTCCGGGATGTGACCACCACGATCTCCGAGGCGGGCGCATACATCCTCGCCTCCTCGTCGGTCACCGACTCCGACCGGATCGCCTGGCTTCGCTACGAGGTCCAACTCTCGGAGACCGAGCAGGTCGCCCGATTGGTGAACGAGATCCGTCGGGTGGATGGCGTTTACGACGTCCACCGGCTCCTCCCGAGCCGCTGAGGCGCGAAAACCCCGGCAGATTCTCCTAAAGGCCCGTCTCCGAAGGGCCGAAACGCACCTCAAGGACACGGAGGTGTGTGTGGACCAAGGCGCGTCCACCAATCGATTCGGAGACGACCGCGGATTCGGCCTGGTCGAGGCCGTGGTGGCGCTCGTCATCATCTTCGGCCTGATCCTCACGCTCATGCGGACATTCGACTCCTCGGTTCGCGTCCTGGTGGAGACCCGTCGGGCCAGCGCTGCCAATCAGTTCGCCACCGAACTCCTCGAACGTGCCCAAGCGCTCGAGTGGCAGCACATGGGCCTTGCCGCGTCGACCAATGGCACATCCTGTGCCAACAAGGAGATCGGCTGCACCACCTACCTCGCCGAGTTCCCCGAGGTGGTCGCCGACGGGTTCGGCGGCTGGAACTACGACGGGGAGACCGTCGTCTTCTCCAACGCAGACACCTTCAAGCCGTTCCTCGACTTCCACGAAACCGTCGACCGCGACGGCACCGACTTCGATCGCTACATCTTCGTGACGTCGGTCGACGACGACGGTGACGGCAGCGAGGACCTGCGCCGGATCACCGCCGTGGTCCGGTGGAACGCGCCGAGTGGTCACCAGCGCTCCGTCGAGCAGGCCGCCATGGTCGCCCCATTCGTCCGCCCCTCCCAGCCGCTCATCCGCACCGACGTGGCGTACTCGGCCGGCAGCGTCGACGTCAACGGATTCACCTATGAGGGTGGTATTGCCAAGAGCTCCCAGTGGGCCGGGTCGGTGGCCCAGGAACGAACGCCGTTCGAGGCCGGGCTGGCCCTGCCATCGTTCCAGGCGAGCGCCCTGTCGGACTATGTCTCCGAGGGGCGCGCCTTCGCCGAGGGATCGTCCATCCCGCACCTCCTCTGGTTCGGTGCGGACGGACTCGAAGGAACGGCAGACGACATCCGGACATTCCTCGATCCCAGTGAGCTGAGCCTCGTGGCCGATGACGATCCTCTCACCACACCGGGGCTCGTGATCAACTCGACCGTGCAGCCACTCCCGGCGGTCGTCCAGCGCACCGCATTCCCGGAGGACCTGTACCTGGTCCAAGTGGAGAAGGCGGGACCGCTCGCATCCGGGGCGGCGAGCAACGGGTCGGTCACGGCTCGGGTGGCCGCCGAGGACAACCAAGGTCTTGCCGACGGCCTGCCCTACGCCACCGTCGACATCACCGACTCCGAGAAGACCGTGATCGGCTTCCTCGAGTACGGCGACACCGGCAGCCGAACCTTCTACGAGACCCACTGGGGAACCGCATTCCCCATGGCGGAGTTCGGCTTCTCGCTGTGGCGCCGAGCCGACCGCAGCGGCAACTCGGTCCTCGGAGTGACCGGCACCGCCGATCGCTCCTCCAGCGCCGGCGACGAGACCACGACGGGCTCCATCAAGTTCTCGTCACCGAATGTCGAGCTACTCCGCGACGACGTCATGGACCTCGAGGCCGGGGGCAACAAGTTCAATGGGTGGGTCGTCCTGTCGCTGCCGGACGTCACCGTCACCGGCATCACGGCTGGTGAAGGAGCTCTCGCCCTGCCAGACCCGGTCTCGGCCACCGACCTCGTCGTGAGCGTTTGGGACCCCGCCGCCGGTGCCTACGTGGACACGGTCATCGACTACGACTCCCACGGGTCGTCGTGCGACACCGTGCCTGCACCGATCCAGGTCGCGGTGGGTACCGCGGGAGCGCCGCTGGCCCATGAAGTGAACGTCTCACCGCTGCCCTGGCTGTCCTACGAGGTGGTCGGAACGATCACGATCAACCCATGGTGCCTCTACAACGAGGCCGATCCCCGCTTCGTCGACGTGACCGCCGAGTCCACCTGGGAGACGGTCGGGCCGATGGTGGCGGCACAACTCGAGTACCGGGTGCTGGACAAGGGAACGCTCATCTCGGATCCCACTGCCGACCCGATCGAGCTCTTCGACCTGACACTCGACTGGCAGGGCGAGCAGATGCAGCTCACATCCGTCCACGTCACTCCGGAGTCATGATGCGACACCTCGACATCCACGACGACCGCGGCGTGACCCTCACCGAGCTGATGGTCACGATCATGCTCCTGACGATCGTCGGCGTGATCTTCAGCGCCGTCATGGTCTCCTCGCTCGATGCCACCCGGAACGCGGAAGGTGCAGCGCGCTCGAACGACGACATCCGCCTGGCCATAGCGACGATGGACCGGGAGGTCCGCTCGGCTTCGCAGATCTGCGTGCCGGCTCCCGAGTTCTCGGCCAACACCTTCGTGTTCGAGACCAGGGCCACCACGGGCGCGACCAGAACGATCATGTACCGGTACGCCGACGACGACAACGACGGTGTCGGCTCACTCATGAAGTCGGTCGACGGTGGGCAGGAGACCGAGGTCGTCGAGACGATCGTCAACGGCTTCGTGGCGACCCAGAACGGCACCGAGGAGTTCCTCTTCACCAACCAGGGCGTCAACGAAGAGATCGGTTCTTCCTCGACCGTGGTGGGGTCTCCCTCGTTCGGCAAGGTCATCAGCGTACGGGTCTGGGTCGACTCCAACCCGCGAGACGACATCAGCCCGAAGCTTGAGACGACCGAGCTGAGTGGCCGGAACATTTGGACGCCCAACGCCGGGTGCAGCGGATAGGTGCAGAGGATGATGCGACGACTCCACACTGACGACCGAGGCATGGGCCTCGTGACCGCCTTGGCCATCGCCTTCGTGGTGATGAGCCTTGCCACCATCTGGATCGTCACGTCGTACCACGAGATCGACGAGACCGAGTACCACGAGCACCGGACGTCGGCCCTCAACTCGGCGGAAGCCGGCGCACGCTGGGCGATGTCGGCCTTGGCCTACGACCTGGTCGGCGCCGGTTGGATCGGCGTGGATTCGGCGAGCAACTCCACCACGGACGTTTCGGCGATGGGGCTTCGCTCCGCCCTGGCCGCCAACGACTACGTCTCCTCCGGCACCGGCGGGTCCGGTCTCGGCGGCACGTGTGGCCTGGAAGCGCACCTGATCTCGGCCAACGGCGAGCAGATCGGTGAGTGGTGGGCGCGAGTGTGGACCGTCGACGCCGCCAAGTACGTCTACCAGATCGAGTCCTGGGGTTGGTCGCCCCAGACCACCCACCGCCAAGCAGCGAATCAGAAGGTCACCGTCCAGGTGAGACTGATTCCGGCCTACTCCGGCTTCACCAACGCCATCTTCGCCGAAGCGAACCTCTCGGGTCTGAATCGCAAGGAGATCTACGGGGACGTCTACGCCGGCGAGACGGCGACGATCACCAACTACACCCGGATCTACCCGAACGACGCCGGCCACATCGGCGAGGGCCGGCTCCGGGTCCAGGGGGACCTGAACCTCGGCAACGGCTCGAACAACGAGTTCTACGGCCTGGTCCACGTCCAGGGAATGGTCCGCGACGACACCCCCGGGTCGGCTTTCACCGACTTGAAGGTCCTCAACGACGCCACCGCTGACGGGACGACGGTTTGGACGGAGTCGGATTTCGAGTCGGCGACTCTCACCGGCGAGGCGCGGTTCTCCACCAACCCCGGGCACACGGGCGACCTCGAGCCGGCAGCCAGCGTCATCCCGGGCGCCACCGGACTGGACGATGTCCCGACGATCACGCTGCCGCAGTTCGTCTGGGATCGGAACGACTACGACCTCACCGAGGTCGGGACGGTGCTCGAGCATTCCACGGTCGGTGACTTCCAGACGTGGTTCGCGGCCAACGAGTCAGCGCTCTACGGCGTACACCGTGTCCCGGGGCCCACCGATCTCAACTTCACCAACGCAACGCTCGCCGGGGACTTCATGGTGGTCGTCGAAGGCGATGTCGAAGTCCGTTCGACGCCCGCCACTGCGCCGTCCGACGAGCCACTCGACCTGATCGTGGTCCAGTCGGATCCGGCCGGGCGTCTCACGACGGCCAATGGCGTGATCGGCGCCGACGGCGTGCTGCACCAACTCATGTTCAGCAACGGGGAGTTCGACGCCGCCAACCAGACGGTCATCTACGGGGCCATCTACGGGTACGAAGACGTCTCCACCAACCGGGTCGAGGTGCACTTCCGTCCGCCGGAGGACTCCTTGGTGAAGGGCTTCGACTTCGTGATCCCGGACCCCGATTCCTTTATACCCCAACCGGTGGTTTGGCGAGCGGTGCAGGTTGCCGAACCCACGCCGATCACCGACTACTGCGGGGTCCCTGGCGGAGCGGCGGCGTCGGTTCCGGCCCCGAGCGGCACGACCACCACGACGACAACGGTCCCATCGACCGTGACCACCATCGCCGTGACGACCACGACGACACCGCCGACCACGACCACCTCGATCTACACCTGTCCCACCCTCCCCAACGGGAAGTGCAAGCCCTAGGGCCTAGCCTGACCGGGTGATCGTCGACCAAGCCGAGCTCTGGATCGCAGCGACCAATGCGTGGGTCTTGGCCCGCGACGGCGGTGGTGCAAGTGTGTTGGTGGATGCCCCGCCGGACCCCGAAGGCATCGGGGCATTGCTCGCCAGACATGACCTCCACCCCGAGGCTCTCCTCCTGACCCATGGCCACATCGACCACATGGGTGGGGCCGGGGGAGTGGCAGTCGCCAATCCGAGCATGCGGACCTTCGTCCACGGCGACGACGACTTCCTGACGATGCACCCGGACGAACAACTGCGTTCGCTCTTCGGGATGGTCCCGCCGGGTGACTTCTCGCCACCGACCGGGATGCAGCCCTTGGTCGCAGGTCAATCGCTGACGGTGGCCGGTTTGGACATCGAGGTGCGACACACACCCGGGCACACGCCGGGCCACTGCTGCTTCCTGCTCGAGGAGAAGGGCATCCTCCTGTCCGGGGACCAGCTCTTCGCCGGGTCGATCGGCCGGACCGACCTCCCGGGCGGCTCGATGCCAGAGCTAGCGCGCTCGATGGCCGAGCAGGTGATGACGCTCCCCGACGACGTGCGGGTGCTGCCGGGCCACGGCCCCGAGACGACCATCGGCCGAGAACGGCTCACCAACCCCTTCCGAGACCTCTGGCAGTAGCCCAACCCTGGGTTGTGCAACCGGTCGAGATCAGAACCCCGGGTTGTGGATCCGTCTGGGGCGGACTGTCGGCCCGCGGTTCGTTGAACTCGCGGTCCTGGAACTCAGGGTTGCGGGCGGGAATGCCGGTGGCGGTGGGCCACCGGTACCATCTCGGCTCCATGGCCCCCAACTTGCGCCCACCGAAGGGCACCGACGACATCCTCGCGCCCGACTCCCGGGTATGGCGGCGCGTGCTGCGCACCTGGGACGACTGGTCCGAGCGCTTCGGCTACGACTTGGTGATGACCCCGATCTTCGAGGCCACCGACCTCTTCGAACGAGGCGTCGGCGAAAGCACCGAGGTGGTCCGCAAGCAGATGTACACGTTCACCGATCGCGGCGAACGGTCCATCACCCTGCGACCGGAGAACACTGCCTCGGTCGTGCGGGCCTACCTGAACGCCGGCATCCAGGGGGAGTGGAAAGGTGCCTACTCGGGCCCCCAGTTCCGGTACGAGCGCCCCCAGGGCGGCCGGCGCCGCCAGTTCTGGCAGGTCGGCGTCGAACACCTAGGCACCGACCGGCCGGGAGCCGACGCCGAGGTCATCGAGCTGGGGTACCGGTTCCTGGTCGATCTCGGAGTCGAGGGCGTCAGCGTCCAACTCAACTCCCTCGGTGACCCCGAGGACCGCACCGCCTACGTGGCCGAGCTCCGTTCCTGGCTGGAGGCGAGGGCCGCCGACCTCAGCCCCGACGCCCGGGAGACCTTGAAGGTGAACCCGATGCGGGTACTCGACTCGAAGGCCGACGCCGAGCTCATCTCGGAAGCGCCGGCTCCCTCGGAGCGCCTGGGGCAAGGAGCCTCGGCTGCATTCGACGAGGTCAGGACCAGGCTCGACGCCGTCGGCGTTCCATACGAGACCACCCCGAGGCTCGTCCGCGGCCTCGACTACTACACCCGAACGGCGTTCGAGTACGTCGGCACGAGCCTGGATACTGCCCAGACCGCCCTCGGAGGTGGGGGCCGCTACGACGGTCTCGCCGATCAGATCGGCGGTCGGAGCGTCCCCGGCGTCGGCCTCGCGATGGGCATCGACCGGATCATCCTCAGCCTCGGCGAAACCGACGCCGAGGTGGCCCTCGACGCCTTCGTGGTCGCCACGGCCGGTCGGGACATCGACGCCGCCGGCCTCGTCAGCCGGCTCCGTTCCGCTGGTGTCCGTGTCGACTCCATCGACACGTCCCGCAGCCTCAAAGCACAGTTCAAAGCCGCCGATCGCTCCGGCGCCGCCACCACGCTCGTGGTCGGCGACGAGTGGGACGGTGGCGCCGTCCGCGCCAAGCGCATGGCAGACGGCAACGAGACAGACGTACGCATCGAGGAGATCGCGACATGGCTACGCAGCTGAGAACCCACCGAGCCGCCGAGACGGCCGGCACCGAGCACGGCACCGTCGTGACGCTCGGCGGATGGGTCGCCAGGACCCGCGACATGGGTGGCGTTGTCTTCTTCGACCTTCGCGACGCCTCCGGCAAGGTCCAGGTCGTTGCGGACCCGGACTCCGTACCCGGCCTCGAGGAACTGCGCATGGAGTACTGCGTGCGCGTGGTCGGGGAGCTACGGCCACGCCCTGAGGGCACCCAGAATCACGACCTGGAGACGGGACTCGTCGAGGTGCACGCCACCGAGCTGGAGGTCCTGTCGACCTCGGAGACGCTGCCGTTCATGATCGACGACCGGTTCGACGTCGACGAGCTCACCCGGCTCCAGTACCGGTACCTCGACTTCCGCCGCGATGGCATGGCCTCGAACCTCAGGGCCCGGAGTCACGCCACTGCAGCGATCCGGGCGGCACTCGTCGCACAGGAGTTCCTCGAGGTGGAGACACCCACATTGATCGCGTCCACCCCCGAGGGTGCTCGCGACATGCTCGTCCCTTCCCGCCTGCGGCAGGGGTCGTTCTACGCCCTCCCGCAGAGCCCGCAGATCTTCAAACAGCTCCTGATGGTCGGCGGCATCGACCGCTACTTCCAGTTCGCCCGCTGCTACCGAGATGAGGACTTCCGTTCCGACCGGCAGCTGGAGTTCACCCAGCTCGACCTCGAGGGTGCCTTCTGGGGCGAGGAGGACGTTCGTGCCACGGTCGAGGTGGCCATCGTCGCCGCCACGCAGGCCGTGCGCGATGTCACCCCGGCCACGCCGTTCCCGGTGTTCACGTGGCAGGAGGTCATGGATCGGTATGGCATCGACAAGCCCGACATCCGATTCGGCATGGAGCTCAAGAACCTCTCGACCGTCTTCGATGGCACCGCATTTCGGGGCTTCGGTGCCGCTCTGGAAGGTGGTGGTGTCGTCTACGGCATCAACGGTGGCGCCCTCGGGCTCTCCCGCAAGGGGTTCGACGAACTCACCGAAACGGCCAAGTCGCACGGAGCCGCCGGCCTGGTGTGGGCGGTTGTAGAGGACGACGGGTCCCTCCGATCCCCGGTTGCCAAGTTCCTCTCCGACGAGGAGCAGGCGGCTCTCAAATCGGGCCTCGACGCCTCGGTCGGTGACACGCTGCTCGTCGTTGCCGGTCCCTGGCGGACCACCGTCGAGGTGCTCGGCCACCTGCGTGCCCAGCTCGGCACACCCGCCGATCCCGACGAGCTCGCGTACCTCTGGGTGGTCGACTTCCCGGTGTTCGAGGAGACCGCCGACGGCGGTCTCGCCCCCGCCCACCACCCCTTCACGCAGCCGCACTCCCTCGAGGACATGAAGGAGCGGCCCGCCGTGGCGCTCTCCCATGCCTATGACTTGGTGCTCAACGGCACGGAGCTGGGCTCCGGGTCGGTCAGGATCCACGATTCCGAGACACAATCCGAGGTGTTCGACGTGCTGGGCATCGCGCCGGAGGAGGCCGAGCGCCGCTTCGGCTGGTTCCTGCAAGCGCTCAGGTTCGGCACCCCTCCCCACGCCGGCTTCGCGTTCGGGATGGACCGCCTGGTGGCGATCCTCGTGGGGGCGACATCGATCCGCGACGTCATCCCCTTCCCGAAGACCCAGCGTGGCGTGGACCCGCTGACCGGCTCCCCGAACCCGGTCGAACCGGATCAGCTCGATGAACTCGGACTCGATCTCAGCGCCGCGACCAAAGCCGCACTCTCGGCCGACGACGCCTAGTGGAGGACCTGTTCGCCGCGGACCGAGCCGAACGTCGGCAGGCGGCGGCGCCCCTGCCGGCGAGGATGCGCCCGGCGACGCTCGACGACATCGTCGGCCAACGCCACCTTCTCGGCCCCGGCACCGCCTTCCGGGCCATGGTCGAGAACAAGCGCCTCGTCTCCATCCTGCTCTGGGGCCCACCCGGCACCGGGAAGACCACCATCGCGAGAGCCGTCGCGACGGAGACAGACGCCGAGTTCGAGCAGCTCTCGGCCGTGACCGCCGGCGTGAAGGACGTGCGCGAGACGCTCGCGGCAGCCCGCAACCGGCTGGAGACGACCAGCCGACGGACGG
>JAHEFX010000022.1 GCA_024639975.1 bacterium | reverse complement strand
AACCAGCCGTGCCCTTGGCAGGACAACTGGCACACCAGCGGTTCGTCCACCCCGGTCCTCTCGTACTAGGGGCAGCTCCTCTCAAATTTCCTACGCCTGCGACGGATAGGGACCGAACTGTCTCACGACGTTCTAAACCCAGCTCGCGTGCCGCTTTAACGGGCGAACAGCCCGACCCTTGGGACCTGCTCCAGCCCCAGGATGCGACGAGCCGACATCGAGGTGCCAAACCACGCCGTCGATATGGACTCTTGGGCGTGATAAGCCTGTTATCCCCGGAGTACCTTTTAGCCGTTTAGCTATGGCGCACCCACGTGCCACCATAGGATCACTAAGCCCGACTTTCGTCCCTGCTCGACTTGTAGGTCTCGCAGTCAAGCTCCCTTGTGCCTTTACACTCAACGCCTGATTGCCGACCAGGCTGAGGGAACCTTTGGGCGCCTCCGTTACTCTTTAGGAGGCCACCGCCCCAGTGAAACTGCCCGCCAGGCAATGTCCCTGATCCGGATAACGGATCGAGGTTAGGAGCCTTATATGCGAAGGGTGGTATTTCAAGGGTGACTCCACGCCGGCTGGCGCCAACGCTTCTTAGTCTCCCACCTATCCTACACATCACATACCAGACGCCAATACCAAGCTGCAGTAAAGGTTCCGGGGTCTTTCCGTCCTGTCGCAGGTAGTGAGCATCTTTACTCACACTGCAATTTCGCCGAGTCTCTGGTTGAGACAGTGCGGGAATCGTTACGCCATTCGTGCAGGTCGGAACTTACCCGACAAGGAATTTCGCTACCTTAGGACCGTTATAGTTACGGCCGCCGTTTACCGGGGCTTAAGTTCATAGCTTTGCCGAAGCTAACCAATCACCTTAACCTTCCGGCACCGGGCAGGCGTCACACGGTATACGTGGTCTTTCGACTTAGCACCGTGCTGTGTTTTTAGTAAACAGTCGTTCCCGCCAATTCACTGCGGCCCCCTCAAGCTCCAGACGTATGTCTTTCACCTTACTGGGGCGCCCCTTCTCCCGAAGTTACGGGGCCAATTTGCCGAGTTCCTTAACCAGAGTTATCTCGCTCGCCTCGGTATTCTCTACCTGTCCACCTGTGTCGGTTTGGGGTACGGGCACCACATGAACTTGCTAGAAGGTTTTCTTGGCAGCATGGAATCGTTGACTTCACCTGTTGCGGTTCGGCATCGTATCTCAGGCTTTGTGGGGACCGGATTTACCTGGGCCCCGCCCTACATACTTACCCCGGGACAACCAACGCCCGGGTTCAACTATCCTCCTGCGTCACTCCATCGCTGGACTAATAGCCGCTGGGTCGGTAGGCCCCGAAGGGCTTTCCTTAGCAAGTGACGTTCGTCCTGGACGCGCATGTGGTGGTGCGGGAATATCAACCCGCTATCCATCGATTACGCCTTTCGGCCTCACCTTAGGTCCCGACTAACCCTGGGCGGACGAGCCTTCCCCAGGAATCCTTGGACATCCGGCGGGGGAGATTCTCACTCCCCTTTCGCTACTCATGCCTACATTCTCACTCGAGCAGCCTCCACGGCTGGCTTACGCCGCCGCTTCACTGGCTACTCGACGCTCCTCTACCACTCCTGCAAAAGCAGAAGTCCGCGGCTTCGGTGTCGTGCTTAGCCCCGTTACATTTTCCGCGCGAAATCACTCGACCAGTGAGCTGTTACGCACTCTTTAAAGGGTGGCTGCTTCTAAGCCAACCTCCTGGCTGTTTGGGCAACTTCACATCGTTTCCCACTTAGCACGAACTTTGGGACCTTAGCCGGCGGTCTGGGTTGTTTCCCTCTCGACTATGGAGCTTATCCCCCACAGTCTGACTGCTGCGCTCTAAAACACTGAGATTCGGAGTTTGCCTGAGGTCAGTAAGCTTGTGGGCCCCGTCGCCCAAACAGTGCTCTACCCCCAGTGCTAAACGCGCAACGCTAGCCCTAAAGCTATTTCGAGGAGAACCAGCTATCACTGAGTTTGATTGGCCTTTCACCCCTATCCACAGGTCATCCCCGCAGTTTTCAACCTGCGTGGGTTCGGGCCTCCACGAAGTCTTACCTTCGCTTCACCCTGCCCATGGATAGATCACTCAGTTTCGGGTCCATGGCATGCGACTGAACGCCCTGTTCAGACTCGCTTTCGCTTCGGCTACGGCTCACGCCTTAACCTCGCCACATACCGATGACTCGTAGGCTCATTCTTCAAAAGGCAGGCGGTCGGATTCACAAGGAATCCTCCCACTGCTTGTAGATCCACGGTTTCAGGTTCTATTTCACTCCCCTCGCCGGGGTGCTTTTCACCTTTCCCTCACGGTACTTTTCCGCTATCGGTCGCTAGGAGTACTTAGCCTTACGAGGTGGTCCTCGCAGATTCACACGGAATATCCTCCGTGATACTTGGGAGATCCATCAGGAGACTGCTTGGCTTTCGCTTACAGGGCTCTTACCTTCTACGGCCGGACGTTCCAATCCGGTTCTGCTAGCCAGCAGTTTTGTAACTCCTCGACGGCACCGACGTACCGTCAAATGGTTCCCACAACCCCCGCCTGGCAACGCCGTCGGGCTATCACACCAGGTCAGGTTTGGGCTGTTCCCGTTTCGCTCACCACTACTCAGGGAATCGCTTTTGCTTTCTCTTCTTCGGGTTACTGAGATGTTTCACTTCACCCACTTGCCTCTACCGGTCCTATGTGTTCAGACCAGAGTGACGGGTACTTACTCCCGCCGGGTTTCCCCATTCGGAAATCCCCGGATCGATGCCTGCTTGACGGCTCTCCGGGGCTTATCGCAGCCTGCTACGTCCTTCTTCGGCTCCTAGCACCAAGGCATCCACCGTGGACCCTTAGTAGCTTGGACACTTTCGACTTGAAAGAATCCGAGACAATAGTGCTCGCTATGCAGTTCTCAAGGTACCTGAGGGTCTCTCCACCGGGGGGTGGAGACAGACTCCCTCACGACTGAACAGTGCGATCCTGCCTGGGTTCTCGCCGGCTCCACAAGAGCGAACTCGATTGCGGATTCGGTTCGGCACCAGGCCGAGTAACCAGTTTCTCAACTGAGAGCTGGAGGATCGTGAGACCCTCGTTGTGCTCCTTAGAAAGGAGGTGATCCAGCCGCACGTTCCCGTACGGCTACCTTGTTACGACTTCGTCCCAATCGCCAACCCCACCTTCGGCAGCTTCCTCCCTAACGGGTTGGACCACTGACTTCGGGTGTTGCCGACTCTCGTGACGTGACGGGCGGTGTGTACAATCCCCGAGAACGTATTCACCGTGGCTTAGCTGATCCACGATTACTAGCGACTCCGGCTTCATGAAGTCGAGTTGCAGACTTCAATCCGAACTGAGGCACACTTTGGGGATTAGCTCCTACTCGCGTAGTGGCAGCCCATTGTATGTGCCATTGTAGCATGCGTGCAGCCCTGGCCATAAGGGGCATGATGACTTGACGTCGTCCCCACCTTCCTCCGAGTTGTCCCCGGCAGTTTCCCATGAGTCCCCGGCCGAACCGCTGGCAACATAGGATAGGGGTTGCGCTCGTTGCGGGACTTAACCCAACATCTCACGACACGAGCTGACGACAGCCATGCACCACCTGTCATGGGCGCAAAGCACTCCCCGTTTCGGGGGATAGACCCATGATTTCAAGACCAGGTAAGGTTCTTCGGGTTGCATCGAATTAAGCCGCATGCTCCGCCGCTTGTGCGGGGACCCGTCAATTCCTTTGAGTTTTAGCCTTGCGGCCGTACTCCCCAGGCGGGGTACTTAATGCGTTAGCTTCGGCACGGCATCCGTTGAAAAAGACGCCACACCTAGTACCCAACGTTTACGGCGTGGACTACCAGGGTATCTAATCCTGTTTGCTACCCACGCTTTCGCTCCTCAGCGTCAGTTCCGGCCCAGAGAGCCGCCTTCGCTGCTGGTGTTCCTCCCGATATCTGCGCATTCCACCGCTACACCGGGAATTCCACTCTCCTCTACCGGACTCTAGCCATGGCAGTTTCGACCGACATCCAGAGGTTGAGCCTCTGGTTTTCACGGTCGACTTACCAAGCCGCCTACGAGCTCTTTACGCCCAATAATTCCGGACAACGCTCGCCCCCTACGTATTACCGCGGCTGCTGGCACGTAGTTGGCCGGGGCTTCTTCTGGAGGTACCGTCAATTTCGTCCCTCCTGAAAGAGGTTTACAACCCGAAGGCCGTCTTCCCTCACGCGGCATCGCTGCGTCAGACTTTCGTCCATTGCGCAATATTCCTAGCTGCTGCCTCCCGTAGGAGTCTGGGCCGTATCTCAGTCCCAGTGTGGCTGATCGTCCTCTCAGACCAGCTATCCGTCGTTGCCTTGGTGAGCCGTTACCTCACCAACAAGCTGATAGAGCGCGAGCCCATCCCAAAGCGCCTGAGCTTTCCGCACCAGACCATGCGGTCCGGTGAGGGTATCCGGTATTAATCCGGGTTTCCCCGGGCTATCCCGATCTTTGGGGCAGGTTGCTCACGTGTTACGCACCCGTTCGCCGCTCCGTCATACCAGTGGGTTACCCCTCCGGTATGCGTCGCTCGACTTGCATGCTTGAAGCGTGCCGCCAGCGTTCGTCCTGAGCCAGGATCAAACTCTCCGTTGTAAATCATTCCCGCCCGAGGGCAGGGAAATCAATCATTGGTGAGCTGATAATGGGGAGTCCGCTTCCCACGAGGGGTCGCGGACACTCTTACCTTGCTCGGGTGGACTCGGGTCGTTGGAACCGTTGCCCACCCTTTTGGTTTTGTTTGCCGTCTTCGGGACTCCCTGCCTACACCCCGTGAGGGGCCGCTCGGCAGTTCGCCGTCGGACGACATAACTGGCTTTTGATCGCACTGTTCAGATGTCAAGGAGCCTGTGCTCTTCACGAGCCGGCGGCACAGTAACGAGCGCCGGACCGTATGCATCGTCGGGAGAGGCTTCCGATTGGAGGCGTTCCGACTGCCCTTGCGGGCGGACCCGCCACTGTAGTGGAGGGCACCCGTATATGCCAACCGCCGTCGTTCCGGAGTTCCCGGACTCGTACCGGTTGGCTGGGCCGCCGACCCGTCGGGCCAGCGAGACAGAAGTATACGCGGGCCCCAACCCTATGCAAGCACTGCGGACGGGTTTCTTCCGGCGGCCTACTCGAACAGCACGAAACGGCGCTTGCCGACCTGCACGACCCGCCCGACCAGGCCATCGCGGGGGACCTCGAGGTCGGTGACCTGCTCCCCCGCCACCCGGACGGCGCCCTGGGCGATCATCCGCCGCCCCTCGCCATTGGATTGGACGAGTCCGGCCGCCGAGAGCGCCGCCGGGAGGAACACCGGGTCGTCGTCACCGAGCGGATGGGTCGCAACGTCGTCGGGGACTTCCTTGCGTCGGAACAGGGCGTTGAAGGCTTCCTCGGCGCGTTCGCCGGCGCCGGCACCGTGGTAGAGGTCGACGACCTCGCGACCGAGGCGGCGCTTTGCCTCGTTGGGATGGCCGCCGACGAGTGTCGTGACCTCGGCATCGTCGAGCGTCGTGGCGAGGTGGAACCACTGCTCGAGCAGCTCGTCGGGGATGCTCATCGTCTTGCCGAACATGTCATCGGGCTCGTCGGTGACGCCGATGTAGTTGCCGAGCGACTGCGACATCTTCTGGGAGCCGTCCGTACCGACGAGCAACGGCATCGTCATCGCCACCTGCGCGTCCTGTCCGTACCGGCCCTGCAGCACCCGTCCCATCATCAGGTTCCAGAGCTGGTCCGTTCCGCCGAGCTCGACATCGGCTTCCACGGCCACGGAGTCGTATCCCTGCAACAGCGGGTACATGAACTCCATCACCGAGATCGGCTTGCCGGCCCCGAACCGCTTGGCGAAGTCCTCCCGCTCGAGCATCTGGGCCACGGTCACCTGGGCGGTCAGCTCGAGGACGTCGGCCATGTCGAGCGGAGCGAGCCACTCCGAGTTGTACCGGACCTCGGCTCGGGAGACATCCAGCACCCGGTCGAACTGCTCGAGCAGTGTGTCGGCATAGCCCTGTACCTCAGTGGCCGACAGGCGTTTGCGCGTCTCGCTCTTGCCGGACGGGTCGCCCACCTGGGCCGTGAAGTCACCGACGATGAGCACGGCCGTATGACCCAACTCCTGGAATTGGCGGAGCTTTCGGAGCACGACTGCCCAGCCGAGCGTCACCGAGGGAGCGGTCGGATCGAGGCCGAGCTTCACCCGCAGGGGGCGTCCTTCCTCGAGCTTCTCGCGCAGGCCGTCCTCCGGAAGGAGGGTGTCAACGCGTGATGTGAGGGCGGCGAGCTGGTCGTCGACGGTCATCGGTGCTCCGAATTGATGCGCTGCGGCAGCGTAGTTGCTACGGATTCGCCGCACGCCTGCCGATAATGGCGTCGTGGACGGCTTCCCCCGGCTGGTCGCACTCCTCGCGGGCCTCACGCTCGTCGCAGGGGCGTGCTCGGCAGAGATCAACCCATTGGCCGACCCCGGGCTCGGGGACCTCGGCCTGACCAGTGTCGTCCTGGCGGCCGACGGCAGTGTGATCGCCGAGTGGCACGCCGAGGAAGACCGGATCCTCGTGGAGTTCGGCGACCTCCCGACGGACCTCGTGGACGCCGTGACCGCCATCGAGGATGAACGCTTCTGGGGCCATCCCGGCATCGACCTCAGGTCGATCGCACGAGCGTTGGTCGCGAACGCCGAGGCCGACGGCATCGCCTCGGGCGCCTCGACGATCACGATGCAGTACATCAAGAACGTCGTCCTGACCCCGGAAGTGTCCTTCGAGCGCAAGATCGAGGAGGCCCAACTGGCGGTCCGACTCGAAGAGACACTCACCAAGGAAGAGGTCTTCGAGCGGTACGTCAACACCATCTATCTCGGCGATGGTGCCTACGGGGTCGGATCGGCCGCCGCCCACTACTTCGGCAAGCAGGTCTCCGACCTCACCCTTGGCGAGGCAGCGATGATCGCCGGCATCATCAAGAACCCGTCGACCTGGAACCCGTTCGCCGATGAGGACGCTGCCCTCGGACGGCGTCGGGTGGTCCTCGAGAACATGCTGCGACTCGAACTGATAACGCCCGAGGACGCTGCCCGGGCGGACGCCGAGCCATTGACGCTCGTGGAGCAGGCGCCGGCACTGATCGACCGGTACCCATACTTCTCGGAAGTGGTGAAGCAGCAACTCCTCGACGACGAGTCCCTCGGACTCACGCCGACGGACCGGTACAACGCCGTCTTCCGGGGCGGGCTCACCATCCAGACGACGCTGGAGCCGTCCGTGCAGGAGGCTGCCAAGGCGTCGATTGCAGAGGTACTGCCCGAGGACGGTCCCTATGGGGCGGTTGCGGTGGTCGACCCGTCGACCGGTGAGGTGCGGGCGCTGGTCGGCGGGCGGGATTTCTACGATCCGGATGACCCCGTGGCGAGGTTCAACCTGGCGACACAGGGCCGCCGCCAGCCGGGCTCCTCGTTCAAGCCCTTCGTGCTCGCCGCAGCGCTCGAAGGCAACTTCGAGTTGAGCTCGGTGTTCGGTCGGGGGTCGGGGATCACGATCCAGACCGATGGCGGTCCCTGGACCGTCTCGAACTATGAGAACCAAAGCTTCCCCGATATGACGCTGCTCGATGCCACCCGGTTCTCGGTGAACAAGGTCTATGCCGAGTTGATGGACGCCGTGGGACCGGATGAGGTCGTGGAGTTGGCCAGAGCAGCGGGCATCCAGTCCGACCTGCAGCCCTACCACTCCCTCGCGCTCGGGGCCCAGGAGGTCACCGTCCTCGAGATGGCCTCCGCCTACGGCACGTTCGCCTTCGATGGACTCCACCTCTCCCCCACGCTCGTTTCTTCGATCGAGACCCGAGAAGGCACGGAGATCTGGTCGCAGGTGCCGGTGGTCACCGAAGCGGTGACGGTGGAGGTTGCCCGAGAGGTCACCGCAGCCCTCACGGAGGTCGTGCGCGCCGGCACGGGGGTGCGGGCGCAGATCGGCCGCCCGGTCGCCGGCAAGACCGGCACCACACAGGGTCACAACGACGCCTGGTTCGTCGGGTACACACCGGAGTTGGTGACGGCGGTCTGGGTCGGGTACCCGGAGGGCCAGATCCCGATGGAGCCACCCACCACCCCATTCGCCGTCACCGGGGGATCCTGGCCGGCGCAGATCTTCGCTGCGTTCATGCCCGCGGCGCTCGCCGACCAGCCGTTCGGTGCCATGGCCCAGGTCGAGGCGGGGTCGACCGTTCGGGTCGACGTCGACACGTCGACGGGCTACCTGGCCGGGCCGCTCTGCCCCCGCGAGCACGTGATCACCCTGGAACTGGCAGTGGAGCAGGCCCCGACGATCGTCTGTCCGATCCACAACTCGAGCGCCGTGGTCTCGGCGGGGTCGACGACGGTCCCGTCGGCCCTGGGACTCTCCATCGAGGACGCCGTCGGGGCCCTCCAAGGCGGTGGGTTCTCGGTGGTCACGTTGTGGGAAGCCCTGGACGGCACGCCGTCGGGGCATGTCTGGGACCAGTCCCCGGAGCCCGGGACGCCGGCCCAGGCCGGGACGGCCGTGACGATCAAGGTCGACGCCCATGAGCCCGGGACCGTCGTGCCGAGCCTGCTGGGTTTCCCCCTGGCCGAGGCCGAGCAACGGCTCGACAGCCTCGGGACGGAGTTCCTCACGATCGTCGAGGCGGAGTCGGACGCAGCGGAGGCGGCTGAACATGCCGGGTCGGTGTGGAAGCAGGAGCCGGCGCCGCAGGCACCGTTGACCGGCTCGGTGACGATCTGGGTGAACCCGTGAGCTGAGCGGCCCGTCTGGCCCCTCAGGGCTGGAAGGTGAAGCGCCAGGGGCGCTCGGTCGCCCGGGAGATGCCGATACGGGGCGTGGATTCGATTGCATCGGGCGGCTCGCCCGGCTCCAGCCACACGCCCGATACCTCGTCGAGGCGAAGGCCGTCGTCGTCGATCGTGATCCCCAGGGCTTGGCAGAGCTTCCCCGGCCCATCGGCGAGGTGGTCGGCTCTCCCCCGGCGGCGAGCCATGGTCCGGTCCCCTTCGACGGGAACGCCGCCTCGGATCAGGACGGCGGCAGGATGGCCCTCTGGCCCGACCACGAGGTTGGCGCAGACGACCTGGTGGATCCGGTAGACGTAGAGGTGACCGGGTCCGAGGTACATGGCCTGATTCCGGTTCGTGGGGCCCCGCGACGCGTGTGATGCGGGATCGTCGACACCGCCATAGGCCTCGACCTCGGTCACCACGATGGCCGTCGGTCCGCCGATCCGTCTGGTGCGAAGCTTGGAGCCGAGAACCCCCCGAGCCTCGGCGACGACGTCGATCAGAGCAGCTCCAGGAGGAGCGCCTGGAACGAGTGGAGTCGGTACTCGGCCTGGTCGAAGACACGCGAGCGGGGATGCTCCATGACCTCCGAGGCGACCTCCTCGCCGCGATGGGCGGGTAGGCAGTGGAGGAAGATGGCGTCGTCCGCGGCGCGTCCGAAACGTGTGATGTCGATACCCCATCCGTCGAGGGCCTTCCTCCGTCCACCGTCCTCACTGGCCATGGAGACCCATGCATCCGTGTAGACGACGTCGGCATCGGCGATCGCCTCGTCCGGGTCGTCGTGGAACTCGGTCCCTGCGGCGAAGGAAGCGGGATCGGCCTCCAGGCGGGCAGGCGATCCCACCCGCATGGTCCCACCCAAGGCAGTGACGCCACTGGCCAGGGACCGGGCGACGTTGTTCGGATCACCGATGTAGGTGACGGTGCTCTCCTCGATCGGTCGGTGGTCGGCAATGGTTGCGAGGTCGGCGAGCGCCTGACACGGGTGGGCGACGTCGGAGAGCAGGTTGACGACCGGGATGTCGGAGTACCTGGCGAGCTCGGTCAGTCGCTTGTGCATCGTGACCCGGAGGGCGATTGCGTCGAGCATCCTCGAGAGCACGCGAGCCACGTCACCGACGCTCTCACGCTCTCCCAATCCGACTCCGTCGGCCGCAAGTACCACGGGGTCGCCGCCGAGTCGACGCACGGCGACCTCGGTCGAGACCCTGGTGCGTAGCGACGGGAGCGCGAAGTAGAGGCCGATCTGCTTTCCCGCGAGGTGGCCTGCGCCGATGGAGGGATCCTCCCGAATGCTCCGGGTGGCGGCCACGACCGGACCCAGCCGATCGCCGAGCCCGTCGACTTCGAGGAAGTCCGTCACTCGGCACCTCGCAGGGTTCCGCCGAGCTGCCTGACCGACTCGATGCATCGATCGCGCATCTCGGCCACCTCGTCACTCGTGAGGGTCCGGTCGGCGGCGCGGAGCCGGATCCTCACGGCGAGCGAGTGCTGGCCGTCGCGCACCCCGGGACCCCGATAGAGGTCGAACGGCACCACGGATTCGGTGGCGCCATCGACGGCGGCGATGGCCTCGACGACGGCGGCCGCGCTGACGGAATCGGGTAGGACGAACGCGAGGTCGAAATCGGCATGTGGCTGGAGGCTCGGCTCGACGAACAACCACATGCCGGGGTCCTGGAGCATCGGGGCGACGGTGAGCTCGCCGACCACGACCCGGCCCGGCAGGCCCCAAGCCCGTGCGGCCTTCGGGTGCAGCTCACCGACCACACCGAACTCGAGGCCGTCGTCACGCAGGACCCGTGCCCCCCGGCCCGGATGGAGTGGCCGCTGGTCGATGGACTCCACCCCGACCGCACCCATGCCGATCGAGGCGGCAAGGGCGCGCACCAGGCCGACGCCCGAGAACGCGTCCACCGGCCTCCGGTTGCTGCCGACACCCGAGGAACCCGACGCCCCGACGAGTACGAATCCGAGCACGGCGGGCTGCTCCGGGACCGTCCCGAACTCCGGGGCTTCCTCGTCGAGGAAGACGCGTCCGATCTCGAACAGCGCCACGTCGCCCACACCGTGGGCAACATTGAACCTCGCCGCGTCGAGCAGTCCGGGAAGGAGGGTCGTGCGCAGGAGGCTTTCTTCCTCGCGCAGCGGGTTCCGGACCTCGATGGCGGACTGTCGTGGGTCGTCGGCATCGAGGCCCAACGCGTCGAGGGCGCCGTGACCGTGGAAGGAGAAGGTCTTGGCCTCGCTGAGGCCGAGACCGGTGAGGGCCGCTCGCAGGCGGCGTTCGCGCACCTGCTCGGTCGAGAGCCCGCCTCCGGCGCCCGAGGGCGTGCTCGATTCGAAGGTGGCGTAGCCCCGGAGCCTCGCGACCTCCTCGACGAGGTCGATCGGACGGGTCAGGTCCGGACGCCATGATGGCTGGACGGCCACGACTTCGTCGTCGGTCGCAGTGGCCTCGACTCCGAGTGGCGTCAGGTGGTCGATGATCTCTTCGGCCGGCAGGGCCACCCCGAGCGTGCGCTCGACCAGCGAGAGCGGGAGTCGAATGGTGGCGGGCACGAAGGGGACCGTCTCGGTGACGACGAGTTCACCGACGGGCGCCCCGCCGGCCGTCTCGGCCAGCAGGCGGACCATCCGATGGTTCGCCGGTATCGGCATGGCCACGTCGACCCCTCGCTCGTAGCGAGCCGACGCTTCCGAGCGCAGCGCATGTCGCCGACTCTGTCGCAGGATGGTCGGGGGGTCCCAGGATGCCACCTCCACGAGCACGTTGGTCGTCGAGGTGGATACCTCGGAGTCCTCACCGCCCATGGTGCCCCCGAGGGAGGAGCCGTGTTCGTCGTCGGCGACGACGATGTCCTCGGGTCCGAGCAAGCGCTCGACGCCGTCGAGGGTGGTGAGCTTCTCCCCCTCGTGTCCGCTCCTGACGACGATGCGGGCGCCGGCCACCCGGTCGAAGTCGAAGGCATGCGTGGGCTGGCCGAGCTCGAGCATGACGTAGTTGGAGACATCGACGACGTTGGAGATCGCCCGGACGCCGGCGCGCTCCAGACGCAGCTGCATCCAGAGCGGCGATGGCCCCATCTCCACACCACGGACCTCTCGTCCGGTGAAACGTGGGCAGCGGTCGTCATCGATCTCGATGGTCAGGGCGGATGTGCCATCCCCGGGCATGGGAGAGGTGTCGGGCATCCGCCAGTCGATGCCGAAGTGGGCGGCGAGCTCGCGTGCGATGCCGATCATCGACATCGCGTCCGGCCGGTTGGGCGTGATCGACAAGTCGATGACGGCATCGGGCATCTCGAGGTGGTCGGCGAAGTCCGTGCCCACCTCGAAGCCGTCGTCGAGGACCATGATGCCGTCGGCGTCCTCACCCAACCCGAGCTCCTTGGCCGAGCAGATCATGCCGTTGCTCGTGACGCCTCGGATGGCCCGCTCGGTGATCGGGAACGAACCGTCCATGAGCACGGCGCCGGGACGGGCAACGGGGACGATTGCCCCTGCTTCGAAGTTCCAGGCGCCGCAGACCACGTCGGTCGGACCGTCACCGGTGTCGACGGTCGTCAGTCGGACCTTGTCCGCATCCGGATGGGCCTCGACCGTCTCGACCCGGCCGACCAGGACTCCCTCGAAGGATGGCGCCAGGCGCTCGATCCCTTCGACCTCGTGGCCCAGGTCGTCGAGGGCACGGGCGATCTCGTCGGGATCCGAGGTGGGGAGGTCCACGTAATCCGCCAGCCAGCGGAGCGAGACCTTCATCGGAACTGTCCCAGCACTCGTAGGTCGTTCTCCCAGAGGTGCCGGATGTGGGTCAGGCCGTGCCTGGCCATGGCCATGCGCTCGACGCCCATCCCGAAGGCGAACCCGGTCACGCCGGCCGAGTCGTAGCCCACGGCGTCGAAAACGGCAGGGTCGACCATGCCACAACCCAGCACCTCGACCCAGCCGGGGCCGCCGCAGACCTTGCAGCCGGACCCGTCGCAGCCGAAGCAGGTCACGTCCACTTCGGCGGACGGTTCGGTGAACGGGAAGAAATGCGGACGGAACCGGGTACCCGTCGATGGCCCGAAGAACTCCCGGGCGAAGTGCTCGAGGGTTCCCTTGAGGTCGCCGAACGTGATGTCGGTGTCGACGGCCAGGCCCTCGACCTGGTGGAAGACCGGGGAGTGGGTCGCGTCCAATGTCTCGTTGCGGAACACCCGGCCCGGTACGACGACGTGGACCGGCGGGTCGTGATCCTGCATGTACCGGGCCTGCATCGGACTCGTCTGCGTGCGAAGGAGCATCTCGTCCTCGGGCTCGCCGAAGTCGACGTAGAGCGTGTCGGACTCGGCTCGGGCCGGGTGGTCCGCAGGCGTGTTGAGGGCATCGAAGTTGTACCAACCGGTCTCCACCTCGGGACCGTCGGCGACCCGGTAGCCGAGCCCGACGAAGATGTCGACGATCTCGTCGATGGTCGACGTGATCAGGTGGTGTGTACCTGTGGCACGCTCATCCATCGGCACGGTGAGATCGACGGCGTCGGCGGCCAGGAGCGCGGTCTCTGCTTCGTCCTCCAGGACGGACCGGCGTCGATCGACGAGGACCGCAATCTCGTCGGCGACCTCCTTGACCGCTCGGCCCACGATCGGCCGTTCCTCGGCGGGCAGCTGGCCGAGACCCCGACGGATCTCGGCGATCGGCGAGGCGCGTCCGACCACCTGTTGCTCGACGGCGTCCAGCGCTTCGAGCGAATCGGCATCGTCGACGAGGCCCGGTGCTTGCGTCCGCAGGGTTTCGAGTCGGGGATCCATGGAGGGCGGGAGGATAGGACCGTCGCAGGCCCTGCCCGACTTAGGTCCCCCGGTAGGGTCTGGCCATGGCGACTTTCGAGAACCAGATGAGCATCGCAGCGACGCCGGAGGTGGTCTTCGACGCCGTCGCCCACATCGAGACGTTCGAGCAGGTGGCACCCGACATCCTCGGCGTCGAGTTCCTGACCGAATCGCGCAAGGGCGTCGGTACCCGGTTCCGCGAGACACGGGCCATGGGGAGCCGCGAAGCCACCACGGAGCTCGAGGTGACCGAGTACGAGGCGCCGCGCCGGGTCCGTCTGGTGTCCGAGGAGGGCGGCATCACGTGGGACACGGTATTCGAGGTCTCGCCCGATGCCGACGGCACCCGCCTCGACATGCGCATGGAGGCGACGCCCCACGGGCTCAAGGGGAAGGCCAGCCTGCCGCTGATCACACCGATGTTGAACAAGGCGCTGGAGAAGGACCTCGGCGCGATCGTCGCCTGGTGCGAGGGTCAGACCGCCAGCGAGTAGAGCGCCACGGCTGCCGCCACGGCGGCGTTCAAGGACTCGGTGCCGCCCGGCATCGGGAGGGTGACGGCCCGGCACGCTGCCACGACCTCGGCCGGTAGCCCGTGGGCCTCGGACCCGACCACAAGGCCCCATGAGCCGTCCGGGTCTGACTCGGGCGGTGTTCCGCCGGACACCACGAGCGCCAACCCTTCCCGCCCGCCGAGGGCGTCTTCGAAGTGCGCCACCTCCTCCAACGCCACCGTGAAGTGGGCGCCCGCACCGGAGCGCACGACTTTCGGCGCCCAAGGATCCGCTGAGCCAGGCCCCCCGACGACGACCTCGACGCCGACCGCGGCAGCGGTTCGGATCATGGTGCCGAGATTGCCGGGATCGGCGATCCCCCACGCAACGAGTCGACGTGGCCCCGCGGCGACGGTCTCGGGGCGGGCGATGACGGCGACCGGGTCCTGGGGTGTCGCCGTGGTGGAGCAGGCCTCGAGCACCCGTCGGTCGACGGCGAGGACGAGCTCCGCCGAGCCGGTCCACCGTTGGGGCTCTTCGGTGACGAGGATCATCGGGCGCAGGCCCGCAGCCCGGGCATCCGCAACGAGGCTCGGCCCTTCGACGAGCACCTGACCGGCGACCTTCCGGCCCCTGGCCCGATGGAGCTTGCGGACCCGGTTGACGACGGGATTCTTCGTCGAGGTGACTCGATCCATGGAATGAGCAAGGGGCCCCGTGCGGGGCCCCTCGTCGGTCACTCTGCGGTCGCCTGCTCGACGAGCTTGCCGAAGGCTGCCGGGTCGGAGACGGCCATCTCGGCCAGCATCTTGCGATCGACCTCGATCTCGGCCGCCTTGAGGCCGGCGATCAGCTGGCTGTAGGTGGTGCCGTGCTGGCGTGCCGCCGCGTTGATGCGGGTGATCCAGAGACGCCGGAAGTCACCCTTTCGGGCACGCCGGTGGTCGTAGGAGTCCTGCATCGCATTCATGACCTGCTCGTTGGCGGTCTTGAAGCGGCGGCTGCGGGCGCCCTTGTAGCCGGAGGCCCGGTCCAGGACCTTGCGGTGCTTCTTGCGGGCGTGGACGGAGCGCTTCACGCGTGCCATCAGTTGCCTCCCAACAGTCGGTTGATGCGGGGAGCGTCGGCCTTGGCGACGTCGGTGGTCCCGTCGAGGCGTCGGTAGCTCTCCTTGCCCTTGGCGAGCTTGAGGTGGCCGCGGCCCGACTGGCGTCGGACGAGCTTGCCGCTACCGGTGCGGCGGAACCGCTTGGCGGTGCCCTTGTGGGTCTTTTGCTTCGGCATCGCTACTCCTGTTCTTCCTGATCAGGTGCGGGGGTCTCCGGGGTCGCTTCTTGCTGCGCGGTGAGCACCTCTTCGGCCTCGTTGGCCTCGTCCGCCTCTTCGGCGTCCTCGGCCTCTTGGGCCGCCTCCTCGTCCTTGCGCCGCTTGATGTTGGCGGCGTTCGGGGCGAGGACGGCGTGCATGAGTCGCCCTTCCTTGCGGGGGTTCTGCTCGACCGACGTGATGTCGCCGATGTCCTCCACGAGTCGTTGGACCATTTCTCGTCCAAGCTCGGGGCGCTCGTTCTCACGGCCGCGGAACCGGACGGTGACCTTGACCTTGTCGCCGTGCATGAGGAACTTCTCGGCACGCCGACGGACCATCTGGTAGTCGTGCTCGCCGATGGACGGGCGGAGCCGGACTTCCTTGATGACGGTCCTCGTCTGGTTCTTGCGGGCTTCGCGATCACGGACCGACTGTTCGTACTTGAACTTGCCGTAGTCCATGATCTTGGTGACGGGGGGCCTGGCCTGGGGGGCGACCTCGACGAGGTCGAGGTCCAGTTGTCGGGCAAGCCACAGGGCTTCCTCGATCTTCTTGACGCCGATTTGCTCGCCGTCTGGGGCCACCACCCGGACCTCACGGGCCCGGATGCCGCCGTTTACGCGCAGGTCTGCGATCTCGGTACCTCCGATGTGTCTTCGTTTCTCGGTCCCCCGGGGGATGGGCCTCCCGGAACGCAAAGAGAGCAGCGAAACGGGTCGCTGCTCTCACGTCACCGGACACCGCCCCCATCGGGCGGGATCGTTCGTGGCTACCGACGGCGCACCCTCGAGTGGCCGGGTGGGAAGCGACCAGGCTTCCACTTGCTTCGCTGGGTTGTGCCCGGCAGTGTACCCACCCCGCCGATTCATGCCACCCGAACGGTCAGGAGAGCCTGCGCAGCGCGTTGGCGGCGATGACGGCGGCTTCGGCGGCCTCGGCTCCCTTGTTGCCCGGCCCCGGTCTGCTTCGCTCGACGGCATGGGCGGCGGACCGGACGGTGAGCACCGCCGACCCGACCGGGACGCCGGTGTCGAGGCTGACCTGCATGAGACCGGCCGATGCCTGGGTCGCGACATGTTCGTAGTGGTCGGTCTCCCCCTCGATGACCGCACCGACGGCGATGATTGCATCATTCGATCGGGCCAGGGCCTTGGCCACCACGGGCACCTCGAGGGCCCCGGGTACGCGCACCACCGTGACGGATGTGACTCCGAGTGCCGCCAGCCGTTCGAGTGCACCATCAGCGAGTGGCTCGGTGATCGCCTCGTTGAACGTGGCGACGACCACGCCGACGGCCAGCCCGGTCCCGTCGGAGTCCATGGTCAGCTCGGTCGAGCTCACTCGGCCGGCTCCAGCAGGTGACCCATCTTCGCCTTCTTGGTCGCCAGGTACACGGCGTTCTCGTCGGTGGTGCCGACGTCGATCGGGACCCGCTCGGTGATCTCGAGTCCGTAGCCCTCGATGCCGGCGCGCTTGGTCGGGTTGTTGGTGAGCAGTCGAAGGGTCGACAGCCCGAGGTCGACGAGGATCTGGGCGCCGACGCCGTAGTCCCGGGCGTCGGGAGGGAATCCGAGGGCGACGTTCGCCTCCACCGTGTCCATGCCCTTCTCCTGCAATCCGTAGGCCTGGAGCTTGTGCATCAGGCCGATCCCCCGGCCCTCGTGGCCACGGATGTAGAGGACGACACCTTCGCCCTCCTCGGCGACACGGCGGAGGGCCTCGTCGAGCTGGAGACCGCAGTCACAGCGCCGGCTCCCGAACACATCGCCGGTCAGGCACTCGCTGTGGACCCGTACGAGCACGTCAGCCTTCCCGTCGACGTCGCCCTTGACGAGGGCGACGTGTTCTCGGCCGTCGACGGTGGAGGCGTAGCCGACGGCACGGAACTCGCCGTGGGCGGTCGGGATCCTCGCCTCGGCCTTCCGCTCCACCAGTCGCTCGACCTCGGCGCGGTGTGAGATGAGGTCGGCGATCGTGATGATGGGGAGGTCGTGCTCGAGGGCGAAGGCCCCGAGCTGGTCGCCGCGCATCATCGTGCCATCGTCGTTGACCAGCTCGGCGAGCACGCCGGCGGGATACATGCCTGCCTCCTTGGCCAGGTCGACGCCTGCCTCGGTGTGCCCGGCACGTTTGAGCACTCCGCCGGGTACGTAGCGGAGGGGGAAGACATGTCCGGGACGGGTCAGGTCGGCGGCGGTGGTCGATTCGTCGATGAGGGCGGCGATCGTCCGGCAGCGATCTGCGGCCGAGATGCCGGTCGTGGTCCCTTCCGTCACGTCGACCGAGACGGTGAAGGCGGTCCCGCGGCGGTCGGTGTTGTTGGCGACCATCTGCGGCAGGTCGAGGGCTTCGAGCCGCTCGCTCTTCATCGCCATGCAGATCACGCCGGACGTGTAGCGCACCATGAAGGCGACCTTCTCGGGGGTCATCGCCTCGGCGGCGATGATCAGGTCGCCCTCGTTCTCGCGATCCTCGTCGTCGGTGACGATGACGAATCGCCCCTGTTTGATCGCCTCGACGGCGGCGGAGATGGGTTGCCGGGTCACGTGGTCCCTTGGGTGAGGCGCTCGACGTACTTGGCCAGGACGTCGACTTCGAGGTTCACGAGCGCACCGGGAGCGAGCCCCCCGAGCGTCGTGACCTCGAGTGTATGGGGGATCAGGGCGATGTCGAACGTGGCGGCATCGAGGGCGGCGATGGTGAGCGAGACACCGGAGACCGTGACGGACCCCTTCTTGACGAGGTAGCGGAGCAGCTCGCCGGGCGGGCGCACCGTCAGGCGTCGGCCCTCACCCTCGGGCAGCATGTCGACGACCATGCCGACGCCGTCGACGTGTCCCTGGACGATGTGGCCGTCGAAGCGACCGCTCGCAGGCATGGCTCGCTCCACGTTGACCTTCGTACCGGCTTCCCAACCGCCCAGCGAGGTGCGCGACAGCGTCTCGGACACGGCCTCGATCTCGAACTCGGTTCCGTCGGTAGCCACGACCGTGAGGCAGACGCCCTCGATCGCGATCGAGTCGCCGATCCCGACGCCGTCGAGGATCTCCGGAGCCCGGACACCGAAGCGGGCGTGGTCGTCGCTTCGCGAGACGGAAACAACCGTGGCCACGGATTCGACGATGCCGGTGAACATCAGGTCCTTTCGAAAGTGATGCGGAGGTCGGGACCGATGGTACGGGTCTCGGTCACCACACCATCCGTGAGTGCCGAGAGGGTCGGCACCGGGCCGGTGAAGGCGCTCCGACCCGCTCCCCCGGCGATCCGAGGCGCCAGGTAGAGGATGGCTCGGTCGGTCGCCCCGGCCCGCCAAAGGGCGCCGGCAAGGACGGCACCGGCTTCGGAGAGCACCGAGAGCAGTCCTCGGTCACCCAATGCCTGCGCCACGGCGAGTGGGTCCGGAAGACCTCCGGAACCCTCGACCACCACCGTTTCCCATCCCGGACGTGCCTCGGTGGCCATGACCAGGGCTCCTCGTTCGGCCAGGTGCCCGCCCTCGGGGAGAGGGCCGTTGCCGGCCACGATCACCGGGCGGGGCTGGGGGCCCGAGAAGCCGTCGAGTCTCACGTCGAGACGTGGATCATCGGCACGAACCGTGCCTGCCCCGACGAGCACGGCGTCGGCTTCGGCACGAAGTCGATGTCCATCGGCCCGGGCCTCGGATCCGGTGATCCACTGGGACGAACCATCGTCAGCTGCCGACACACCGTCGAGCGTGACGGCGAGCTTCTGGGTGATCAGCGCTCGACCGGTGCGCCGATGGTGGAAGTAGGCAGGGTCGAGCGCTTCGGCGGCCTCGGCGAACCCGCCGACCTCGACATCGATCCCGGCGGCGCGTAGGCGACGGATGCCGGCTCCGGCGACCTTCACGTCGGGATCCTCCACGGCCACCACCACGGAGGCGACCCCCGCCTCGATGAGCGCGTCGGCACAAGGTGGGGTCCGGCCATGGTGTGAGCAGGGTTCAAGCGTGACATAGGCGCACGCACCGCGCGCCGAGTCGCCGGCGGCACCGAGCGCTTCCACCTCGGCGTGGGCAGTCCCCGGTCCCGAGTGGAAGCCCTCCCCCACCACTCGACCATCGAGGACGACCACGCATCCAACGGTCGGGTTCGGGTGTGTGTGACGACCGGCGGCGATCTCGATGGCTCGCGCCATGTGGCGTTCGTCGGTGGTCAGGGCGGCTCCCATGCCGCTAATCCGTGCGACGATCGACTTCGTAGGTGGAGCCGGGCTTTCGCTTGGCGAACTCCTTCATCTCCGCGGCGAGCTGGGACGCCTCGAGGGAGGTGCTCAGGGCGCGTCGTTCGTTCGTCGCAATGCCGAGGGAGATGGAGACGATCGGGAAGGCGTGGCGATCACCACGGCGGTCCGGGACCTCCACGTACCCCCGTAGCGCGTCCTCGGGGTCGTAGAAGTCGAGGATCCCGGCGTCGAATTCCTCGATGACGTCCTGGGCGAATGACTCGACGTGCTCGGGTGCCATGACGACGACGAAGTCGTCCCCACCGATGTGCCCGACGAAGCACGACGCATCGGGAGACGCCGCCTGGGCATTCTGCAAGACGTTCGAAGCGAAGGCGATCACATGGTCACCCCGCAGGAACCCGTAGTGGTCGTTGAAGGCCTTGAAGTTGTCGAGGTCGACGTGGGCGACCGCCGTCTGCGAAGCCACCTGGAGGCGCCGATCGATCTCCGACTCCGTCCGGTGGTTCCCCGGCAGCCCCGTCAGGGGGCTGACGCCGATCATCATGGTCGTCCGTCGGAAGACGGCCTTGACCCGGGCCACGAATTCGGCGATCTCGAAGGGTTTGCGGATGAAGTCGTCGGCTCCCTCCTCCAGCGCGCCGACGAGGAGGTCGGGGTCCAGGGAGTGCGTGAGCACCACGATCGCCGACCCGACGGTCTTCGGGTTCGCTCGGAGCCGTCGCAGTGCAGGCAAGGCTCCGTCGAGGTGCAGGTCCAGGAGGAGGATTCCCGAACGCGGATCCTCGAGCAGCTTGGCTCCGGCCGATCCGGGCCCGTCCTCGACGACCACCTCGAAACCGGCCTCCTTCAGGTGGTGGGCAATGTAGGCAGCCACCTCGGGGTCGTCGTCGCAGACGACGGCAAGGGTGTTCGGATCGATGTCGGAGGCGGTCGCGGGCATCCGGGGCAGTGTACCGACCGCCCGATTCCCCACTCGCTCCACCATCCCGCCGATCAGGCGTCGAATGCGGCGATGAACATGCCGTCGGTCTCCGCGAGGTGGGGTGCGAGCAGCCAGCCGTCGCCTGCCGCGCGTCCGGGTAGCCCGGAGGGTGCCTCGAACCCCCGTCCGTCCACCACGTCGGTCGTCTCGGAGGGGGTGATCGTGCAGACGCTGTAGACCAGGCGTCCCCCCGGTGCGACCAAGCCCATGGCCGCCTCGAGGAGCTCGCTCTGGAGGCCGGCGAGCCGGTCCACGTCGCCGGCCCGGATCCGGTGGCGGATCTCCGGGCGTCGCCGGAGCGTCCCGAGCCCACTGCACGGGGCATCCAGGAGGACCCGGTCGAAACCTCCGGTGAACGGCGGGTGTCGGCCATCCGCGATGACCCATCGGGCATCCGGTACCCGACGGGCGCCGGTCCTGGCTCGTCGGGCATGTCGTTCCAATGCGGTGACGCGACCGCCCGGGCCGACCAGGTCGAGGAGGTGCTGGGTCTTGCCGCCCGGTGCCGCAGCCAGGTCCAGGACTTTGGCCCCGGCCGGTACGTCCAAGGCCTGCACGACGGCCACTGAAGCCGGGTCCTGGAACGTCAGTCCGTCGCCCGGGCGACCGATCAGCCGCGCATCCGGTATGCCTTCGAGGCGCTCCCCATCGCCGGGCTCGCCGGGACGGACCCGAACGCCCGGACGTGCCGCCGTATTCGATGCCAGCAGGAATGCCTCCACCTCCTCGGGCCCCCACGCTGCCGTCAGGTCCTCCACCAGCCAATCGGGGAACGCACCGGCTCGGGCCACCTCCATCTCGGGACCATCGGCCTCGGCGACCTTGCGTAGCACGGCATTGACCAGTCCCGAGGCCTTGGGTGCACCCATCTGCCGGATGGCGTCGACACACTCCGAGACGACCGCGGACGCCCGGACGTCGGTTCGGAGCAACTCGTAGGCACCGACCCGCAGGACCGCGAGCACCTCCTTCTGGAGGCGTTCCAGGGGGCGTGAGACGGCGACCGAGAGGGACGCGTCGAGCTCCCCCTGCCACCTCAGCACGCCGTACACGTCGGATCGGAGTCCGGCGTCGGCGTCGCGCAGCAGCACGTTGGCGTAGGCGCCTCCGGCCTCGACGCGTCGCAGCAGCTCTGCCGCCTGCGCTCGCTGGTTCATGTCGCCTCTCCGAGGTCGCCACGTCGACCGTTGGCCCAGTCGGTTGCCTTCATCATGCGCTTGCCGGGCGGTTGGGCGGAGGTGAACAACAGGCTTCCATCGTTCGTGCCCAGGAGAACGCCCTCGGGAACCTGCTCCAAGGTGCCCCCGACCAGAACCGTCGGAACCGCTGTCGCGCCTGCCACGCCCAGGCGTCCGTGGTTCGTCTCGAGGAAGGCTCCCGGTCGTGGGGTCATGGCACGCACCCTTCTCGCAAGGGCCTCTGCCGGCTCTGTGGGGTCGAGGTACCCCTCACGCTTCTCCAGTTTCGGGGCGTAGGTGGCACCGTCGGGCTGGGGTGTGGCGGCGAGGTCGCCTGCCACCCAGTCCCCCAATCGAAGGGCGAGGAGGTCCGTGCCGAGCTCCGCGAGGACGGCGGTCAGCTCCCCGGCGTCCATGGCTCCGGCCTGGGTCTCCATCGTTGCGATGATCGGACCGGTGTCCAGGCCCTCGTCCATGGCCATCAGCGTCACCCCGACCGGCTCGTCGCCGGCCAGGATCGAACGTTCCACCGGGGCAGCGCCGCGCCAGCGGGGCAACAGCGAGAAATGGAGGTTCACGAATCCGGCCCGGGGTCGGGAGAGGAGCTCGGGCGGGATGATTGCCCCGTAGGCGACGACCACGGCGACATCGACGTCCAGGTCGAGGTCCGCGAGCTCCGACTTCCGACTGCAGTGCAGGACCGACAGCCCGAGGTCGACGGCGTGCTCCTCGACCGGGGTCGGCGTGAGCACCTTGCCGCGTCCCTTCGGTCGGGGCGGCATGGTGACGACCGTTCGAAGATCGGTATCGGCTTCGAGACGGCGGAGCGTGGGGACCGCCGCCTCCGGGGATCCGAAGAAGGCGGTCGAGATCATGCGAGCCCGAGTGCTTCGTTGCGGAGGGTCTTGAGCGCCTTCTTCTTTGCCCGAGTCGGGAGTCGCTCGATGAGGAGCATCCCTTCGAGATGGTCCACCTCGTGTTGGAGCACCCTGCCGAGGAGCTCGTCACCGGCGTAGGCGACCTCGTTGCCGTCGAGGTCGGTGCCTCGTGCTGCGGCGAACCCCGGCCGGCCGATCGGCCAGTAGTGCCCGGGGACCGACAGGCAGCCTTCGTCGAAGATCCACTCGTCGTCCGCATCCTCCGGCACGACGAAGGGGCCGTGCTCGGTGCCCGACTCGACCTCGTCACCCGGATGCAGCTCCACCAGCTCCGGATTCACCATCACCCGGGGCCCGAAGCCCGCATCGAAGACGATCAGGCGCTTCGAGATACCGATCTGGGGAGCCGCCAACCCGACGCCGGGAGCGTCGTACATCGTCTCGATCATGTCGTCGGCAAGCCTTCGAAGTCGGTCGTCCACCTCGTCGATCGGGGCTGCAGGCGCCCTGAGCACGGGGTCCCCAAAGGTCCTTATCGGATAGATGGCCATCGGCCGGAGAGGCTAGGGCGCAGGCTGGGAAAGGAGAGATCCCGCCGCAGATGGGCCCCAGATCGGTCGAGTCCCTATAGGTCGATCGGGTCCACGTCCACTCGCACCTCGGCGCCTCCATCGCGGAGCCGCCGGACGATGGATCGGAGGCCGTCGCGCACCGGACCCAGATCGGGACCCTGTATGAGCCAGCGGGTTCGGTCGCCGAGGACCGTCGGGCCGAGGACCATCACGTCGGGGACCCGGAGCCCGGAGAAGACATCTCCACCATGCTTGCCGCCGCGGACCTCGACGACGACCAGGTCCCCGGCCGGCGGGAATCCCAACAGTTCGCGCTCGGCGATCGCCCCCGGCAGCCACTCCCTCGGGTCGCCGCGGCGCAACGCCTCGATGGCCGGGTGGTCGGGTCGACTGGTCTGGACCATGAGCCGACGACCGCTCCCCTGCCCGACCTTCGTGGCCAGCCGCGC
>JAHEFX010000108.1 GCA_024639975.1 bacterium | reverse complement strand
ATGGGTCTGAGATCCTCCAAGCGCGAGTCGAGAGGGCCCCGACAGCGCCCGCCAACAAGGCGTTGGCCCGCTCGTCCCCAACCGCGATGGCGCTTCGATGACGGCCAAATGGATGCGGAGGCTTTCCCCAGCCCCCTCGACGATTCGCCCACTTCCTGTCCGTGATAGCTTCGCCCGTCGAGGGCCTCTAGAGGGCGCTGCTTGGAGTTGGAGGCAGTCGCCTCTGCAAGGTCAAGGAGTGCGCGTGAAGGTGAGGAATCCGAAGAGGACGAGCGCCATTCAGGCAGTCCTCGTCCTCGTCGTCGTCGGTTCAGCGATATTCGTCGCGACAGATCAGACGCTGCCTCCGGACGCACTTCCGTCCACCGCGCCGGCCTCGGAGTTCTCTGCCTTGCGAGCGATCGAGCACATCGAGTTCATCGCGCGGGACATTCGTATCCCGGGCACGCCCGGGTATGCGGAACCTCGCGACTTCGTGGTGAACGAGCTGTCGGCGTTGGGTCTTCGCCCTGAGGTCCAGAAGACCACCACCGGTATCCCACCGGAGATGCAGGCCAGTTTCGGATGGCCAGATATGCCCGTCGTGGACGTGGAGAACGTCATGGCCAGGATGGACGGCACGGCTTCCCACGAAGCCGTCCTGCTGGTCGCCCACCTCGACACGACTCCCTACGGTCCCGGAGCGACCGATGACGGCGCCGGCGTCGGGGTCCTGCTCGAAGCTGCACGCGTCCTCAACGAGGGCCCCCCGCTCCGCAATTCGGTCATCTTCCTCTTCACCGGGCCAGAAGAAACCGGCTACCACGGCGCGGTCGCCTTCATCCAGGAGCATCCCTGGATCGAGGACGTCAAGCTGGTGATCAACATCGATGCAGGTGGGCTGAGCGGCCCGTCAGAGCTGACCAGCACCAGTCCGGACAACGGGTGGCTCATCAGCGAGGCGGCCAGCGCAGAGTCACACTTCTACGGCACGTCCGACTCCGGCGAGGGCTACTCGGATTTCCGGGTCTTCGACTTCTACGGTTTCTCCGGCTACGCCCTCGACTACTCCTGGGACAGACGGATTCACACCCCAATCGACAACGTAGACAACGTGAATCCTTCCAGCCTCCAGCACCACGGGTACCGGGTCCTCGACCTTGCCCGCCATTTCGGAAACCTCGATTCCTTGGACGACCCACGAACCCCGGATCCGATCTACTTCAACCTGCTCCGGCTGGGAGTGGTCCACTACCCCGCAGGATGGGTGATCCCATTGGGGGTCCTGGCGATGCTCGTCCATGTGGGCGCCGTCGGCCTTGGAGTCCGCCGGAAACTTCTGACTCCTACCGGGATCGGACTCGGCGCCGCCGTGTTCTCTCTCGGCCTCGTTGCGTCGCCGTTGCTTGCGCTGGCCCTCTGGGCCTTCTTGTCGAACGTGGTGGGCGGCTACCAAGAGACCTTCGCTGGGCATGCGGTCAATGAGTACGAGCTGTTTGCCCTTTTCGCCGGCACAACACTTGCCCTGACTTCCACGCTCTACGCGCTGTTGCACAAGATCCGCCGGGTGACTGCCGCTGATCTGACAACGGGGGCCTTCGGCCTCCTGGCGCTCGCAACCGTCGTCTTTGCCGTCGTCATGCCTGACGCGAGCTATGCGTCGGCCTGGACAGGCATCTTCGGCTTCTCCGCCGTTGGGTTCTGGTTCGCGACGAGCAACGACAACCGGGAGAACTTCTCCGTCCCGCAACTCGTGGCACTGGTGCTCGCCGCTCTTGTCGCCATCATCTTGATCTGGCCGGCTGCCCTGGCCACCTTCATGGCTGCGGAAGCCGGCGGTTGGTTCCTGGCGATCATTCTGATGGGCACCCTCCTCGGAGCGCTCGTGCCCCAGTTGCAGATCATCTCCCGGCCGAACAGGTGGTGGTTGCCGGGCGCCTCGTGGGTAGCGTCGTTCGTGCTCTTCGTTGCCGCACTGTCTACCTAGGGCATGCGACGCGGGTCCCACTTGGGGCCCTACGAGACCGACCGGTTGTGCTCGGCGACAGGAACGGCCTCACGCACGGCACCGACGGATCCCCCCGCCATCTTTCCCTGAGAGACCCGCCCGCCGACCGGGACCTGCCGACTGCTCCCACCTCACGGGAGACCTCGGACTCGCGTCGCGGGGCACGAGCCTCAGCCGTCGCGGGACCGGTTTGCGGCGGCGAGCTCCAGGACGCGACGGTGCCACGGGACCGCCTCGAGGTAGCGGTCCCGATCCGATGGGTCTGAGATCTTCCAAGCGCGAGTCGAGAGGGCCCCGACAGCGCCCGCCAACAAGGCGTCGACCCGCTCGTCCCCGGCCGCGATGCACGCTTCGATGACGGCCAAATGGATGCGGAGGGGTTCCCAGGCCCCCTCGAGGCCTGCGCCACCGTCGAGGTGCCCCAGCAAGCCTTCCGCCCGCTGCGCCGCTTGTTGGACGTCGCCACGCGCCAGGTCGACCCGGACCAGACCGGCGTCCGCCTCCAGCCCGAGCGCGATCTGTTCGAGGCCCACCCTGATGGCTCCCGAACCCCGGTAGGCGGCCTCGGCCTCGTCCAGGTCCCCCAGGCCCACAAGTGCGTGTCCCAGCCAGAGCAGGGCCTCGGCCTCGGCCTCGCGTTGGCCTTGGGACCGTTTGAGCCCCAACCCCCTTGTCGCCATGTGCCGCGCCTCGTCCCACCGTCCCATCGCGGCTGCCACCCAGGCAAGGTTCACCGCCGCCGTGCCCTCGATGAACCGATCCCCGCTGTCCTCCGCCCGCCGCAGCACCTCGGAGAAGCGGTCGAGCGCCCCGCCGTAGTCACCCAACGTCGTGAGCGCGACCCCGAGATTGCTCAAGTAGGTGATCTCGCCGTCGAGGTCATGGGCTTCCCGAGCAATCCCGAGGGCCTGCGTCGTCCTTTGCCTGGCCTCCGAGAGCTCCCCGGCCGAGATCGCTGCCATACCGAGGATGTTGAGGGCGGTCCCAGTACTGCGCGTGTCCTCCGCGCCGGTCGCAATCGCCAGCGCTTCCTCGCCAGCAGCGCGCGCGGCCTCCCAATCTTGAAGGTAGAGGTATGCCCAGGCGATGCTCGACATGGCCCGGCTCTGCAGGCCGATGTCGACCGTCGCCGAAGCGTGAAGGCGAGCCCGCTCTGCAGCCGCCAAAGCGTCGGTGTAGTCCGCTGCATGGAAGCCGAAGAACGTCCGTCGGATTGCCGCCTGAGCGCGCCTGTGTTCGTCTCCGGACTCGGTGGCCAGACGCTCGAGCGCATCGAGCTCTCGGCGCTGCGCAGCCAGATCGCCGAGGAGGGCCAGCATTCGGACGCGTCCAAGTACCAGGTCGAAGCGTCGGTCGTCGGACTCGGACACGAGCTCAAGAGCCCGCCGGTAGAACTCGTCCGCCGTAGCGATGGCATAGCTCTTCCATGCCGCTTCGGCCGCCACCGCCAGGAATCCCGCAGCTTCGTCGATGCGGCCTGCCCGCTCGAGGTGATCACCGATCTGGCCGGCGAACTCGGGCGTCCGTCCAGCACTCGCAGCCATCAGCCAGTCGGCCGCAGACGAGTGATGGCGACGCCGGTCTTCGAGTAGGACTTCGTCGTAGGCGGTGTCCCGAAGGAGCACGTGGGAGAAGCCGTACTCCGCCGACTCCGGAAAGACCGACGGGGTCCGCAACTCGATCATGTTGCGTCTCTGGAGGGACAGGAGTGGTCCGGCGATCGCTTCCAGCGACCGGTCGGCGATGTGCGCCGCGGCGTCGTCCCAGAAGGCACTCCCGAGGATCGCCGCCTGCTGGAGGAGCGAGCGTTCCGAAGGCTCGAGACCCTCGAGCCGGGCGCGGAGCACACCGGCGAGCGTCGTCGGCACCGAGAGCGCTGTGAACCGGTCAAGCCGGACCGACCACGCATCATCACCGACGACGATGATTCCCTCGTCGATGCACATGAGGACGAGCTCCTCGAGGTAGTAGGGGTTGCCGCCCGCGTGCTCGAGCAGGCGCTCCCGCAGGACTGCGGGGCAATCTTCGATCCGCGCCAGCAGCTTGTCGAGCAGCTCCGCCAAGGCGGTGTCGGCCAACGGGCCAAGCGTCATGACCCGGCGGGCCTGAAGACCAACCCACATCTTTTCCGGATCTCGCGGCTCCGGCCTCATGGCCCCGACGACCAGGACCGGCGTGGCGCCGAGCTGAGCGGCGACGTCGACAATCACGGCCAGCGAGCCATCGTCGGCCCAATGGACGTCATCGAGTGCGAACACGATCGGTCTCAACTCGGCGCGATTGCGGAAGAACTCAGCTAGATGGACGGCGGCGCGGCTACGCAAACGATCAGGATTCTCCGGCACGTCATCGACCGTGTGCCCGTAGCCGAGGAGGCGCGCGACGAGCTCGACCTTTGCCTGCCGGGCACCATCGTCGGACAGGTACGGCTCGAGCTCGACGGCCAACTCGTCTCGGGTGCGGGGTGCATCCGTTCGGTCGCCGAACTGTCCGTCGAGCAGGCTCCGGAGCAAGGCGTGGGGGACGGTGGACCGGCTCTCCGTGGCACCGGCCCGGAAGACCGACACGACATGGCCATCACCCAAGGACGCGGTGAACTCGTCGACGAGCCGCGACTTCCCGACCCCTGCATTGCCGACGATGGTGACCGCTCGGACACCAGCCGACGACACCGCGTCTGCGAACTCCCGCCCCAATGCCTCCATCTCCGAACCGCGCCCGACGAAGGCCGGGGCGGCACCTCGCGCTGCCACACCGGATCCCTCCGCCAGGACCACGTGCACCGCGACCGGGTCGGGAAAACCCTTCGCCTCGATCGTGCCCGCAGGTTCTGTCGCAAACCGCCCACGAAGTTGCCGGAACGTCGACTGGGCGACCAAGACCGTCCCCGGTTCGGCAGAAGTCTCGATCCGCGACGCCAGGTTCACGGCCGACCCCATCACCGTGTTGATGCCGCCGGTCACGACCAGACCGGTGTTGATGCCGATCCGGACGTCGAGTCCCGCGATCCCGTGTTCCACCGCGGCGGCGCCACCGGCTCGGCCTGCCAGATCGATGATGTCCAGGCCCGCCCGAACAGCCATCTCGGCGTCGTCCTCGCGCGTCCGTTGCAGGCCGAAGACGGCCAGGAACCCATCTCCCATGAATCGGGTCACTCGGCCCCCTCGGGCCCTGATCGGCTCCGCCAGGACTTGGAGGGCACCATCCATGATCGTCATCGTCTCTTCGGGATCCACATCGACCAGGAGGCGGGTCGAGTCCACCACATCCAAGAAGAGCACCGTCACCAGCCGACGTTCACGCTCGACCAGGGCGTCAGGCGACACCAGCCCCAGCTGGGCCTGGAGGGCCTCGAGGGCCGCGTCGATCACGGCGTCATCCACGGAGCCACGCAACTGCTCCTGGGCACTGATAGCTGCTCCGAGCAGCCGGGCCGGGTCGGTCTCCTCACCCATCGAGGTACCAGCCTATGGGCGCGTCGAGAGGTCGGTCGCCCGAGGGGTCGACCCGGCTGACCCGGACAACGGCCACGGAATCGCGTGGACGGCGGCGGCGCCTGCACCGAGTCCCGGTCCACAGACTCGCGATACCCGGCCTTTCGTGACAGCCGCTCTGCGGTCTCGGCGTCACGCTGGTCGAGCGGTCGATGAAGGCTTGCCACTCCCCCTCAGGGAGCATCCCCAGCTGGAATCGCACCTCGGGCGCCATGACCTTCCCGATCTGAACGGCGCCGACAGACCACCGAGGGGCCCCGAGGCAGGTGGGGCCATTCCCCGGCGAGACAGCCCGTCGGCCGATCGGAGGACGAGTCGACCCGGCGCCGCGCTCCGGACCACCCCTAGACGAACTCGAGCCAAGCCTCGGTGGCCGACAGGCGATCCCTGACCCCGGCACGCCATTCGTCGACCTGACGCGTCCACGGGCCCGCAGCGTGACCAAACAGCGAAGCTGCAATCCGTCGTCGAAGCAGTGGGTGACCAGCCTCGAAGCCGGCGAGCAGTCGCTGTCCCACCTCGGCCATCAACGGTCGACCACCCAGCGCTGTCACGTGCAGGTGACCGATCAAAGTCGCCAAGTCGTCCGATCGCTCTCCCATACCCACCGTGTCCACATCGATCAGGCCGGCAATTGTCTCTCCTCGGAGGATGAGCTGGCCGCCGTGCAGGTCTCCATGGGCCGGGACCTTCTCTTCAGGCTCGATTGCCGCGATACGTTCCTCGAGCTCGCAGATCTGCTCCGAGTCCTCCGGCAGGATCGCTCGCAGCCGGTTGGCATGGGAAGCGGCGCGCTCGCGCAGTGGCGTCACCCGGAATCCGCTTGCGGGGAGCAGCTCCAGCAATCCCTCGATCTCCGTCGCCGACGGAGTGACCTCGCTCTCGAGCATGGTCTTTCCCGGGAGGCCCTCCATGACCACCACCCCGTGGTCCGGGAGCCAGCCAAGGCTCTTGGGCACCGGTAGGCGATCGGCGAGCAGACGATGCTTCGCCTGGAGGTCGGCCACCGTCTTCGGTCGGACTGCCTTGACGAAGATCCTTCGATCGGGGAAGCCGAGCTCCAGCACCGCCCGACGACCGGGCCGGTAGCTCCTGGCTCGCAAGGTGCCACCTTCCCCTAGACCCGTCGAGGCGAGCAGGGAGCGGCGGCTCTCGGTATCGAACCACATCGCCAGGCCCGGCAGTGCCGGGTCGTGCGGGTACACCCAGCCGCGGAGCTCGAAGCCACCGCCCTCGATCGCAGCGCCACTTTCGGGTGCGTTGGGACCGGCTGCCAGAACGATCGTTCGTCGGGTTCGGGTGCCGTTCGTGTCCTCCAACAGGCTGTCGAATGACACGGTCAGCGACCGGGCCAACCGGTAGACGACCTGGGAGCGACGGGTCTCGACGAGCCGAAGCCCGCCCTCGGCGCTCAAGGCCTCAAGCGCAGGGCGGGCTCGGTCGGTCAACAAGACCTCGGCCTCCGGCACATCCCGGAGGACGGGTTCGGTCAGATGCTCAGTCGTCAGAGTCAGGCGATTCCGGGGACGGCTCAGACTCCTCGGACTCCGGACTGGGCTCAGACTCCTCGGACTCCGGACTGGGCTCAGACTCCTCAGACT
>JAHEFX010000021.1 GCA_024639975.1 bacterium | reverse complement strand
CGTCGCCGACATGCAGAACACCGGCAAGACGAGGTACGGCGGCGCCATCACGGCTGCCCTGTTGCTCCGGGAGTTCGTGGGCGACACGCCCTGGGCCCACCTCGACATCGCCGGCCCCGCCTGGGCCACCGAGGCGAAGGGCTACACGCACAAGGGCGGCACGGCCGCCGGCGTCCGCACCTTGGTCGAACTGGCGCGCACGATGGCCAACTGAGTACCCAGCACCAGGTACCCAGTACTTCGACAAAGAGAAACGGCGGGCTCCGGAGAGCCCGCCGTTTCTGCTGTCGACACCGGTCTTGGGGGAGACCGAGTGTCGTGGCCGCCCACTGGGGGGAGTGGGGCGGCCCCGGCCGGCTGAGGGAGGGGGAGGGTTGCCGACCGGTGGAAGGAAGTCTTGCTAGATCGGCGCCATATCGGAAACGCGCCGCACACCGGCGTACTCGACCAACACCACCTCGAGATTGTGCTCGGCCCCCGTCGACACCTCGGCCAGTTCGGCGTCGTGCACCGGCTTCAGGTAGTGGTACGGGTTGACCTTCCGGCCATTCACGTGCAGCTCGAAGTGCGTATGGGGGGCAGTCCGCTCGGCGTTGCCGGAGTCGCCGACGAAGCCGACGAACTCGCCTTGTAGGACCTCGTCGCCGACCTCGAGGCCGGGGGCGTAGGTCCACTGTGGGTAGCCGCGGCCGTCGTCGGTGCCCGGGTTGTCGTTGTTGAGGTGGAGGTAGATCGACACGACACCGTCGCCGTGGTCGATCCAGAGGCCCCAGCCGCCGAGGCGGGAGTGGCTCATCTTTGCGACCGTGCCGTCGGCGATCGCGTATACCGGGGTCAAGCGCGGCGCCATGAGGTCGCTGCCGGTGTGACGCCGACCCCCGGAGCGCCGATGGCCCCATGAGTTGACGAAGTGGGTGGCCTCGGGGTCCTGGGGGAACACGATGCCCGCCTCGAGGACGTTGTCGTCTGCGGCCGACGCCGGTGCAGCCGGACCGGACACGACGAGCGCGGCCGAGATGATGAGTATGAAAAGGGTTCGCACGGGGACTCCAGGGGAAGAGGGGAAGGTGCGACGAACACCCGGTATCGGGTGGTGCGAGGGGAACCCTAAGGGTCCCCCGAGTATGTGCAAACGTTTACAAGCGTCTCAGCGACCGTTCGCCGACGCCTCCCAGACGCGATGCAGCTCGGCGTACGCGCCGCCCGCTGCGACCAGTTCGGAGGGCGGCCCGACCTCCACGACCTCCCCGTCAGCCATCACGACGACCCGGTCGGCTCGGTCGGCCGTCGCCAGTCGATGGGCGATGACGATGGCGGTCCGGCCCTCCAGCAGGGTCCCCAGGGCCACCTCGACGGCCTGCTCCTTCTCGGGGTCCAGGTTGCTCGTTGCCTCGTCGAGGACGATCACCGCGGGGTCGGCCACCAAGGCCCGTCCCAGGGCCACCAGCTGGCGCTCGCCGGACGAGAGCCGGGACCCCCGCTCACGCACCTCGGTGTCGATACCGTCCTCGAGGGAGGCGACCCAGTCGGCGATACCGATCTGGCGGCAGACCTCCCAGAGTGCTGCGTCGTCGAGGTCGGGGTCGGCGTAGCGGAGGTTGTCGCTCAGCGAACCGGAGAAGAGGAACCCCTCCTGGGGCACCAACACGATGTGCTGTCGGAGGTCGTCGGTGTCGATGCAGCGGAGATCGACCCCGTCGAGTTTCACGCGGCCGTCGTCGGGGTCGTGGAAGCGGACGGCGAGCTTGGCCACGGTCGACTTGCCCGCTCCGGTCTCGCCCACGACGGCGACCCGCTCACCTGGTGCCACCTCGAGGTCCAGCCGCTTGATGACGGGAATCGCCGGGTCGTACCCGAACCGGACCGCCTCCATGGTGATGCGCCCTTCTGTCGAGTCCATCGGCGAGGGGTCGTCGGCGGCCGGCACGTCGGTCTCGGTGTCCAGCAGGCCGAACAGCTTGTCGAGGGCGGCGATCGCCGCCTGCATGAGGTTGTAGACGTTCGACAGGTTGAGGATCGGCTCGAAGAACCAGCTCAGGTAGAGCATGAAGGCGAAGAGGCTGCCGAACGAGAGCGTCCCGTCCAGCACGCGTCGGCCGCCGACGAGGAGGATCAAGGCCAGGCCCGTCGTCCGAAGGAGGTCGACGGCGGGGAAGTACGTGGAGATCGCCCTGGCAGCGGCGAGGTTCGCCTCGTAGTACTTCTCGTTGACCTGTCCGAAGTCCTCCGCCTGCTCGGTCTGCTGCGTGTAGGCCTGGACGACCCTGACCCCCGAGATGCCCTCCTGGACCGTGGCAAGGACCTGGCCGATGTGCTCGCGGACCCGCTGGTAGGCACGGTCGGCGTACCGCCGGAACACGAGTGACGCCGCGAGCAGGAACGGGAGCAGGGCGAGGATGACGAGCGCCATCCGCACGTCCACGATGAACATCGCCACGGAGACGCCGGTGACCATGAGCACCGAGGTGATGACCTGCACGGCGCCCTCGTCGACGAACTTGGTCAGGGCCTCCACGTCGGAGGTCATGCGCGACACGAGCACGCCGGTCTTGTTCCTACCGAAGAATCCGACGTCGAGCGAGAGCATGTGGCGGAACACCCGTTCCCGCAGTCGTCGCAGGAACTGTTCGCCCACGCCGGCAACCGATCGGAGTGCCGCCCGCCCGGCGACGTATTGCAGTGAGAGGAGCACGAAGAACGCAACGGCCGACCAGGTGACCACGCCGCGGTCATCGGCCGTGACGCCCTCGTCGACGCCGAACCGGACCACCAGGGGCCCGGCGAGCCGAAGCAGGGTCGCGGCGGTCGTCACCCCGGCCGCGAGCAGGAACTTGCCGCGGAGGTCGCCGGACTCGCGTGCGGCCCGCGAGATGACGCCGCGAGCCGACTCCACCTTGTGCTCCGCGCCGCCGAACCGGGCGTACACCTAGACCACCTCCCCGACGGTCTCGGCGAGGACCTCGGCATAGCGGGGGACCTCGGCGAGGAGCCGCTCGTGCGGGCCGACTGCCGCGACCCGGCCGGCGTCCAAGAACACGACCTCGTCGGCGAGGGCGAGGGTGGCCGGTCGGTGGGCGATGATGATCGTCGTCCGGCCCTCCATCACGGTGGCCAGCGACTCCCGGATCTCCTGCTCGGTGGTCGCGTCGACCGACGACATGGCGTCGTCGAGCACGAGGACCCGCGGGTCCCGCAGCACGGCGCGGGCCAGGGCTATCCGCTGGCGCTGCCCGCCGGAGAGGGAGAAGCCCCGTTCGCCGACCGTCGTGTCGTAGCCATCCGGCAGGTCGAGGATGAAGGCGTCGGCGCTGGCGAGTCGGGCGGCGAGGCGAACCTGCTCATGCGTTGCGTCCGGCGCACCGAAAGCGATGTTCTCCCGCACCGTCGCCGAGAACAGGAACGGTTCCTCGAAGGCGACCGCGACGGCGCTTCGGAGGTCCTCGAGGGCGAGCTCGCGGATGTCGGTCCCATCCAGGCGGATCGAGCCTGCGGTCGGGTCGTAGAAGCGGGGGAGGAGGTACGCGACCGTCGACTTGCCCGACCCGGTCGGCCCCACCAGCGCCACGCTCTTGCCCGGCTCCATCGCGAGGTCGAAGCCGTCGAGGACCGACGGACCGTCGGGGTAGGAGAACGACACACCCTCGAAGCAGAGTCGGCCCCGTCCCTTGGGCATCGGCTCCGGCCGCTCCGGGTCGGAGATCTCGGGCGCCGTGGAGAGCAGGTCACGGATCCGCACGGCCGCAGCCGAGGCCCGTGGGAGCTCGGCGAGGAAGAAGCCGGTGATCCGGAGCGGGAAGTTGAGCACGACCATGTACTCGGTGAATGCGACGAACTGCCCGAGGGTGAGCACACCATCGATGACCCGCAGGCCGCCGATGAGCAGCACCAGCCCCGTGGCGATGGCCGGGAGCGCCTCGAACAACGGGACGTGGATCGCCCGCTGGCCGATCAACTGCATGGCCCGGTCGAAGATCCGGTCGGCCGTGGCCCCCACCCTGGCCACTTCCTGCTCTTCCTGGCCGTAGGACTTCACGACGCGGATGCCGGAGACGGCTTCCTCCACGTCGGTCGACATGTCGGCGAGCGACTGTTGCACCTCGAACGAGATCGAGAGCACCTGACCGGCGTAGCGCCTGGCGACCAGCAGCAGGGCAGGTATGGCCAGGGCCGTCACCGTCCCGAGCAACGGGTCCATGACGATGAGCACCGTCGACACGGCGACCAGCAGGGCCAGGTTCGCCACGGTGATGGGCAGCATTGCCAGCACGATCCGGAACTGGCTCAGGTCGGTGGAGGCGCGGGCCATCAGTTCGCCCGTCGACGTCCGGTCGTGGAACGAGAATGCGAGGCGTTGGATGTGCTCGAAGATCCGGTTCCGGAGGTCGGTCTCGGCGCGGTAGGACAGGCGGAAGGCGAAGTACCTCCTGCCACCGATGCCGAGGGCCCGAGCCACGCCCGCCAGCAGGACCAGCCCCACCAGCGGGAGGAGCAGGTCGGGCTGTTCCTCGGTGATGGCCCGGTCCACCACGAGCGCCGTCAGGTAGGGGCCGGCGATGACCATCGCCATCCACACGAGGGCGGCGAGGATCGAGAGCGTGGTCTCCCTCGGGTAGCGACGGACCACCCGGGCTATGAACCGCAGTCCGAGGCCGATGGCCCCCGGCTCGGGTCCGGCTACGTCCCCCATGAAGGCTCCTCGGGCTCGTTGGAGATGGTGAAGGAGAAGGCGGCCGCCACGATCAGGACGTAGGACACGAGGTAGAGCCAGATGAGCACCAGGGCGACGCTCCCGAGCACGGCCAGGGTCGTCGACTCACCGAACAACCCGGCGCCGACGAGCCAGCCGAACGCCCACGAGGCCACGGCGATCCCGCCGGCGGAGACGAGTGTGCTCGTCCACTTCGCCGGGAACGGGTCCGGCGGCGCCCACTCGTAGAAGCCGACGAGGAAGAGGACGAGCACCACCCCGGCGACGGGCTCGGCGAGGAGGTCGACCGCCGTCGCCGCCAGGTCCGACCCGGCGCCCTCCAGGACGAGGACGATGACCTCTCCCAGGACCAGCGCCGTGACCACGAACAGGAGGGCGATGATCAGACCAAGCGTGGCGGCGATGGCAATCAACCGTTTCGTGACGAAGCTGCGGGTGTCGTTCTGGCCCTCGATGACCTCCAGTGCCTCCATCAGGGTCAGCGCCGCCCGACTTCCCGACCAGAGGGCGACGGCGAGCGAGACGAACACGGCGATCCCCGTGCTGTCGCCCAACACTTCGGCCGAGCCTTCGACGAGGTCGATCAGGAACGCTGCCACTTGGGCGGGCAGCACGGCCAGGAGATCGGCCAGTTCACGGAGCGCCTCGTCGGTTCTTCCGGCGAGTGATGCGATGGCGATCACCCCGAACACGAGGGGCACGGCGGCGAAGAAGAGGTTGTAGGCGATCGCCGAGGCCAGGACGCGCGGCTTTGCGCCGGTGAGTCGGAGCACGGACCGGCCGAGGATCGTCTCCATGGCGGCGTTGACCCGGCGGCTGACCCACCGAACCGGCGCCGACCGGCCCACTCGCTCGAACATCGGGCGGAGCCTAGGAAGGGAGGCGCCGGCTACACGCATCGCGCCGGTACGATGCCGTGCGATGTCCCACACCAGCCCGGAACCCGATTCGCGCGCCTCCGCCCTCGGCTTGGTAGTGCTCGTCCTGGTCGTCGGGATCGGCGTGGTCCTCGGCATCTCGTGGCTCGGCGACGACGACCCGACGCCGCCGGCGGCAGCCGACACGACTTCGACGACGATCGCTGCCGAGACCACCACCTCGGAGCCCGGAACCACGACCACCACGTCGTCCACGCTCCCCGGCTTCGACCCGACCGACACCACGATCCCGTCAGCCGGCGTCGGCGAGGTGGGTGGACCGTGGGGGAGCGTCGAGGGCCTCCTGATGTTCCGTGGGAACCCGACGAGGACGTTCTACGGCACCGGTCCGATGCCCCTGACGACGCCCGAACGGGTCTGGCGCTACCCCTCCCAGGCCATGTGCTCGCAGTCCGTCAACCTCGGCGAGACCAAGACGTGGTGTGGCACCGGGTGGACCGGCCAGCCCGCCGTCTGGGAGCGTCCAGACGGGATCACCGAGGTCGCCTTCGGGGCATACGATCGGGCGGTCCACTTCGTCGACGCCGCCACCGGTCAGGCCACCCGTGAACGGTTCGTCACCGGCGACATCATCAAAGGCTCGCTCTCCATCGACCCCGACGGCTTCCCGCTTCTCTACACCGGTAGCCGAGACAACAAGACCCGGATCATCGCCCTGGACCGGGAGCCGGTCGAGTCGCTGTGGAGCATCGATTCGAACGACTACCCCGGGCTGTGGAACGATGATTGGGACTCGAACCCGGTGATCGTCGACGACGTCATGTACCAGGGTGCAGAGAACGGCAAGTGGTTCGCGATCGAGCTCAACCGCGGCTACGACGCCGATGGCAATGTGACCGTCGACCCGCGGGTGCTCCACGTCATCACCAGCTACAACGACGAGTTGATAAGCCGGGTCGGGGACCGAATCGTCTCCGTGGAGAATTCGACGTTGATCGTCGATGACACGGCGTTCTTCGCCAACTCGGCCGGTCGCGTCCTCGGCATCGACATCAGCAACATCCGCGAAGAGGCACCCATCGTCTTCGACTGGTGGACCGGTGACGACACCGACGCGACGCTCGTCGGGGACGCCGATGGCTTCATCTACGCCTCGGTCGAGCTCGAGCGATACAACAGCCGCGCCGAAGAAGTGGGCCAGCTCATCAAACTCGATCCCTCGAACCCCGACGATCCGTTCGTATGGGGCGTCGCCGTTGGGCCCGGGCCCGGTGCCTACGGCGGCATGTGGGCGACTCCCGCCCTCGGCGACGGTGTGATCTACAACTCGACCGAGTCGGGGAGGCTGATCGCGGTCGACACCGAGACGGGAGAGGTGATCTGGGAGGACCCCGTGGGCCACCATGCCTGGGGCTCACCGGTCATCGTCGACGACGCGCTGCTCGTCCCCGTGAATTGTGAGGCCGGCGGCGGGATGCGCCAGTACGACATCTCCGATCAGCGCAACCCGGTCCGGATGTGGCAGTACGACCACCAAGCCTCCTGCATCGAGTCGACGCCCGCCGTCTGGGAGGGCGAGATCTTCGTGGGCACCCGCGACGGTTTCCTCTACAAGTGGTCGTCGACCGGTTGACGCCAGTCGAGTCGAGCAGCCGGCCCCGCCGGTTCTACGGCCACCCCGAGAGTTCGCCCGTCCATGCGGACGGAGCACCGTCAGTCACTTGAGTTTCGCTTCCGCCTAGCGTCGCCCCCATGCCCGTCATCGTCGTGGGGGCCGACACGCCCCATGGAGCCGACATCGTGGACGCCCTCCTCGATCGCGAGGGGCAGGTCCGGGCGTTCGTGACCGATCCGGACGTCGCTGCCGGACTCCGGGCCAAGAAGGTGAAGGTTGCCGAGGGCGATGTCTCCGACGCCTCCCATGTCGAGGCGGCCTCGACCCGCTGCTTCAGCGCCGTGATGATCACCACGGCGGCGATCGACGAACGGGAACGAGCGTTCGCGCGATCCGATACCGACGTCCTCGAGGGTTGGGCCGGTGGTATCCGCACGAAGGACGTGACGAGGGCCATCTGGGTCACCGACGAGGCCCATGCCGACTGGGACCCCCCGGTCGTGACGCCCGAACACGTCGTCCTGCGACTGCCCGGCGCGACCGATGGCCTCGCGGCCGAGGTGGCTCGCCTGGACGACGTCGCCGAGCTCTGATCCCGCTCGGGGGGCAACCATCGGACCCCTCCTATAGTGCGCACCCCCGGTGGCGGACCCCCTGACGCCCCCGAGAACGCTCGAGAGGAGGCGTGGTGGCGCATCCCCAATTCCCGCTGTACGACCCGTCCCACGACCGGGATGCCTGTGGTGTGGGCTTCATCGCGACCAAGGATGCCTCCTCCTCCCACGGACTCCTTCGGCTGGCCGTCGAGTGTCTGGCCCGACTCGACCACCGTGGCGCCAAGGCGGCCGATGGCACCGGCGACGGCGCCGGCCTGCTGACCGAGATCCCCCGTCGATTCCTCGCCCGTGAGATCCGGCGAGCCGACGCCGAGGTACCCGACGAGCACCGGCTCGGGCTCGTGATGGCGTTCCTCCCAGCCGACCGCCCCGAGGCTGGGCGCAGCATCGTCGAGGAGGCGCTTGCCGCCGAGGGCATCGAGCTGCTCGTCTGGCGCTCCGTGCCCACCAACGCCAAGGTCCTCGGCGACCGGGCTGCGGCCACCATGCCCGTCATCGAGCAGGCGATCGTCGCCCTCCCCGAGGGTCTCGACGCCGACGCCGCCGAGCGACTCATCTACCTCGCGCGTCGCGGCATGGAACGAGCCGGCGAAGCAGAGGGCCTCGAGGACTTCGCCATCCCGTCCGCCTCGACGCGCACCGTCGTCTATAAGGGCCTCTTCACCGCTGCGGCCGCCGCCGACTTCTACTGGGATCTCACCGACCCGGCCTTCGAGACCTCCTACGCCATCTTCCACCAGCGGTACTCGACGAACACCTTCCCTGCCTGGGGCATCGCCCAGCCGTTCCGCGTCCTCGCCCACAACGGCGAGATCAACACCGTCCGCTCGAACCGGGCCTGGATGTCGACCCGGGAAGTGAATCCGACCTCCCCGGTCTTCGGTGACCGCTCGGCCGACCTCGCCCCGTTCCTCCAGGCCTCCCAGTCGGACTCCGGCAGTCTCGACAACGCATTCGAGCTCCTCATGCTCGCCGGACGCTCGCTCGAGCACACCCAGGAGATGCTGCTCCCGGCAGCGTGGGAGAACGTCGCCGACCTGTCGCCCGAGCTCCGGTCGTTCTACGAGTACCACGCCTTCCTCACCGAGCCCTGGGACGGCCCCGCCGCCATCTGCGCCACCGACGGCACCAATCTCCTCGCCGGCCTCGACCGCAACGGGCTCCGCCCGGCCCGCTGGGTGATGACCGACGCCCACGTCCTCGTCGCCTCCGAGGCGGGCGTCTGCCCGTCCGTCGAAGCCGATGCCGTCGCCACCGGACAGCTCGGTCCCGGCGAGTCCATGCTGTTCGACCGGACGACCGGCGACGTCGAGTTCTCCGACGACATCCTCCCCCGGCTCGCCAACGCCGCCCCGTACGGCGAGTGGATCCGCAAGGACACCCTCTACGTCCAGGACCCGTTCACCGACGAGGACGAAGACCGTGTCGAGTACGACCGACTGGCACGCGTCTTCGGGTACAGCCCCGAAGAGCGCCGGTTGATCCTCCAGGAGATGGCAGAGGGTCGAACCCCGATCGGCTCCATGGGAACCGACACCCCGCTGGCTGCACTCTCCAGCCAACCCCGGCGTCTCTCCCACTACTTCCACCAGCTCTTCGCCCAGGTCACCAACCCGCCGATGGACCCCATCCGCGAGAAGCTCGTGATGTCACTGCGGACCTTCCTCGGGGCCAACGGGTCACTGCTCGAGGAGAACGAGCAGCAGGCCGACAAGATCGAGATCGCTTCGCCCGTGCTCTCGTACGAGGAGCTCGTGGCCATCGAGAGCCTCGACGACCCCCGCTTCCGGAACCATCGCCTCGACGCCACATTCGAGGCGGCCGGGGGCACCGACGGACTGCGGTCCCGGATTGCCGAGCTCGAGGAGGAGGCGATCGCCGGGGTCAAGTCCGGCGCATCGATCGTCATCATCAGCGACGAGGCGGTCGACGGAACCCGCGCACCGGTCCCAATGCTCCTGGCCCTGGCTTCCGTCAACCAGCGCCTCATCGCCGAAGGCCTACGCAACGACGCCTCGGTGATCGTCGTGTCCGGCGAGCCCCGGGACTCACATGACCTGGCGACGCTCATCGGATTCGGTGCCTCGGCGGTCAACCCCTACCTCGCCATCGAGGAAGTCCGCCGCCTCGCCGAGTCCGGCCATGTCTCCGTCGACCCGGTGACGGCCCAGGAGAACTTCCGCTCCGCCCTCAAGGCCGGCCTCCTCAAGGTGATGTCCAAGATGGGCATCTGCACGGTGAAGGCCTACCGGGGCTCGTCACTCTTCGAGGTCATCGGCCTCGACGACGAGGTCCGGTCCCTCGGGTTCGGGTTCGCCGAGTCGAGGGTCGGCGGCGTCGGCCTCGACCGGATCGCCGAGCACACCCTGCAGTTGCACGCCCGGTACACCGACGGCGAAGAAGCCCCCGGTGGCTTCTACAAATACAAGCGCGGGGGAGAGGACCACGTCACCAGCCCCAAGGTCGTCCTCAAGCTGCAGAAGGCCGTCCGCTCGGGCGAGTACGCCGACTGGCAGACGTACCTGGACGAGATCGACGACCGCAACCCGGCCCAGCTGCGCGACCTGCTCCGCTTCGCCGAGCGCCAGCCGATCCCGCTCGAGGCGGTCGAACCCGCAGCGTCGATCACCCGACGTTTCACGTCCGCCGCCATGTCCATGGGAGCCCTCTCCAAGGAGGCCCACGAAGCACTCGCCGAGGCGATGAACCGCCTCGACGGGCTCTCGAACTCCGGTGAGGGCGGCGAGGACGCCGAACGCTTCGGCACCGAGCGGAATTCGCGCATCAAGCAGGTGGCCTCGGGCCGGTTCGGCGTGACGCCCGGGTACCTGGCCTCGGCCGACGAGTTCCAGATCAAGATGGCCCAGGGCTCCAAGCCGGGCGAGGGCGGACAGCTCCCCGGGCACAAGGTGAGCCCCGAGATCGCCCGCCTTCGACACACGGTGCCGGGTACGACCCTCATCTCCCCGCCCCCGCACCACGACATCTACTCCATCGAGGACCTCGCCCAACTCATCTATGACCTCAAGGCGTTCAAGCCGAAGTCACGGGTCAACGTGAAGCTGGTCTCCGAGCCCGGCGTGGGCACGGTCGCAGTCGGCGTCGCCAAGGCGGCCGCCGACGTCATCACGATCTCGGGCATGGACGGCGGTACCGGCGCCTCGCCGCTGGTCTCGATCAAGCACGCCGGCTCCCCGTGGGAGATGGGCCTCGCCGAAGCACACCAGGTCCTGCTCGCCAACGGTCTCCGCTCCCGGGTCGCCCTCGAGGCCGACGGCGGCATGCGTACCGGACGTGACGTCGTCACCGCGGCGCTCCTGGGCGCGGAACGGTTCGGATTCGGGACGCTGCCCCTCCTCGCCCTCGGCTGCAAGATGGTCCGCCAGTGCCACGAGAACACCTGCCCGGTCGGCATCGCCACCCAGCGCGAGGACCTGCGCGCCAAGTTCACCGGCGCCGCGGACCAGGTCGTCATCCTCTTCACGCTCCTCGCCGAGGAAGTTCGCCGCCACCTGGCCGCTCTCGGGGCGAGGTCGATCGATGAGATCGTCGGCAGGGCCGACTACCTCGTTCCCGCCGAACCGGCCCATCCGATCGCCGTGCAGCTCGCTCCGCTCCTGGTGCGCGCCGAGGGCCGTCGCCGCCACCCGGGCTACCTGAAGACCGAGCGCTCCGAGCTCGGCGACCGGCTCATCATCGACGCCGGGCCGGCCATCTCCGGGACCCACCCCGTCCGTGTTTCCTACCCCATCACCAACGAGGACCGCACCGTCGGCGCGGCCCTGTCAGGCGCCGTCGCCGCCGAGCATGGTGACGATGGCCTCGAGCAGGGCTCGGTGAGGGTCCACCTGGCCGGTACCGCCGGCCAGTCCTTCGGAGCCTGGAACTCGAAGGGCGTGGACCTGCTGCTCGACGGCACCGCCAACGACTACGTCGGCAAGGGCATGGGTGGCGGGCGGATCTCGGTATCGCCGTCGGTGCGTGGCGGTGGTCAGGCACACGGTGCGGGCAACGCCTGTCTGTACGGGGCCACGGGCGGCCAGCTGTTCGTCTCCGGGACCGTCGGCCAGCGCTTCGCCGTGAGGAACTCGGGCGCCGTGGCCGTGGTCGAGGGCTGCTCGGACCACGGCTGTGAGTACATGACCGGGGGGACGGCCGTCATCCTCGGCCCGGTCGGGCGCAATTTCGGCGCCGGCATGACGGGTGGCGCCGCGTACGTCTGGGACCCCGAGGGTGTGCTCAACACGAAGCTCGCCGAGTCGGCCCCGTCGATGCGGCGCCTCGGCGAGATCGAGCAGATCGAAGCCAAGGCCCTCCTGGAAGAACACGTTCGGTTCACCGGTTCGGTCCGGGCCACTGCCCTTCTCGCCGACTGGGAGTCCACGGTTCGCCGCCTCTGGGTGCTCCGCCCCGGTGAGCCCTTGTCCCGACCCGGCTCCGTCGCCATCGGCACCCCCGTCACTGCCCCCGCCGGCTGACCCTCGCCGCTGCGCCGAGCTCGGCAGTACCATTATCCCTATCCCGCTAGTGCGAATTCGAAAGAGGCCTCCATGTCCACCGTCGACATCGATCTAGGCGCCTACCAGCTCGGCTGGCACGACTCCGAGGACGACTACGTCTTCAAGCCGCAGAAGGGTCTCAACGAAGAGATCCTGAACCAGATGTCGGACATGAAGGAAGAGCCGCAGTGGATGCGGGACTTCCGTCTCAAGGCCTACAAGCGCTTCCTGGCCCGTCCCATGCCGACCTGGGGAGGCGACGGCGCCCTCGACGAGATCGACTTCGACGACATCTACTACTACGTCAAGCCGACGGAGGGCCAGGCCAAGGACTGGGACATGGTCCCGGACTCCATCAAGGAGACCTACGAGAAGCTCGGCATCCCCGAAGCCGAGCGCAAGTACCTCGCCGGCGTCACGGCCCAGTACGAGTCCGAGGTCGTCTACCACCGCAACCGCGACGACCTCGAGGAGCTCGGTGTCCTGTTCTGTGACATGGACACGGCCGTGCGCGAGTACCCCGAGTTGGTGCAGGAGTACTTCGGCACCGTCATCCCGCCGAACGACAACAAGTTCGCCGCACTCAACTCGGCCGTCTGGTCGGGTGGCTCCTTCATCTACGTCCCGCCCGGCGTCCACGTCGAACAGCCCCTACAGGCCTACTTCCGGATCAACTCCGAGAACATGGGCCAGTTCGAGCGGACCCTGATCATCGTCGACGAGGACGCCTTCTGCCACTACGTCGAGGGCTGCTCGGCCCCGGTGTGGACGAGCGACTCGCTGCACTCGGCCGTCGTCGAGATCGTCGTCAAGAAGGGCGGCCGCTGCCGCTACACGACCATCCAGAACTGGTCGAACAACGTCTACAACCTCGTGACCAAGCGGGCCGCCACCTACGAGAACGCCACGATGGAGTGGATCGACGGGAACCTCGGTTCCAAGCTGACCATGAAGTACCCGGCCGTGTGGATGATGGAGCCGGGCGCCCATGGCGAAGTGCTCTCGATCGCCTTCGCCGGCGACGGCCAGCACCAGGACGCCGGCGCCAAGATGGTCCACGCCGCCTCCGACACCACGTCCACGATCGTGGCCAAGTCGATCTGCAAGGACGGAGGCCGGGCGGGCTACCGCGGTCTGGTTCGGGTCGAACCAGGCGCCGAGCGCGTCAAGAGCTTCGTTCGCTGCGATGCCCTGATCCTCGACGACGCATCCCGGTCCGACACGTACCCGTACATGGAGATCGAGGAGAACGACGCCGAGATCGGCCACGAGGCGACCGTCTCGAAGGTCGGCGAGGACCAGCTGTTCTACCTCATGAGCCGCGGGCTCACCGAGGAGCAGGCCACCTCCATGGTGGTCGCCGGGTTCATCGAGCCGATCATGAAGGAGCTCCCGATGGAGTACGCGGTCGAGATGAACCGCCTCATCGAGCTCAACATGGCCGACGCCGGAGCGGTGGGCTAGGGGCGACGGGCTCCTCCGCCGACGTCATCCCCGCGTAGCCTCGGGGCATGGCCGGCTTTCTCGACGATGTCAATCGGATGCTCGATCGGGCGATCGGGCTGCTCGACCTGCCGCCCGGCCTCGCCGAGGAGATACGTGCCGCCGATGCGGTGATCAAGGTGGCCTTCCCGGTGAAGATCAGGGGGGAGTACCGGGTCATCGAGGGCTGGCGAGCGACCCATTCGGAGTGGCGGCTCCCCGTGAAGGGCGGTCTCCGCTTCGCACCGACCGTCGACGAGGACGAGGTGGAAGCGCTGGCGGCGCTCATGACCTACAAGTGCGCCGTGGTCGACGTCCCCTTCGGCGGCTCGAAGGGCGGACTTCGGATCGACCCGCGCGAGTTCACCGAAGAGGAACTGGAGAACATCACCCGCCGATTTGCAGCTGCCCTCGCCAAGCGCGGCTTCCTCAGTCCGTCGCTCAACGTCCCGGCGCCGGACATGGGGACCGGCGAGCGGGAGATGGCCTGGATCGCAACCACCTACCTGGCCCTGAACCCGTCCGATGTCGACGCCATCGCCTGCGTCACCGGCAAGCCGGTGGACATGGGTGGCATCGCCGGGCGGACCGAGGCCACGGGGCGAGGCGTCCAGTACGGACTCCAGGCGGCCCTGGCCGATGCCGGCGAGGCCCAGCGCCTCGGGGGCCTGTCCGCCGGGCTCGATGGAAAGACCGTCGTGGTGCAGGGCCTCGGCAATGTCGGCTACCACGCCGCCAAGTTCCTCAGCGAAGAAGACGGCGCCCGGGTCGTCGCCATCGTCGAGCGGGATGGGGCGGTCGTCGACGAAGCCGGCCTCGACGTGGGGGCGGTTCGTGCCCACATCGGCGAGCACGGTGGCGTCGCCGGGTTGCCCGGCTACGTCGAGGACGGGCTCGCCCTCCTCGAACACGAATGCGACATCCTCCTCCCCGCAGCCCTCGAGGGCCAGATCACCGCCGAGAACGCACCCCGGATCCGGGCGAAGCTCGTGGCGGAGGCAGCCAACGGGCCCGTCACCGCCGACGCCGACGAGATCCTGCGCCAGCGGGGCATCGGCGTCGTTCCCGACTTCTACCTCAACGCAGGCGGGGTCACCGTGTCCTACTTCGAGTGGACCCAGAACCTCTCCCACATGACGTATGGCCGAATGGAGAAGCGACTCCTGGCCCAGCGAGCCGAGGAGGCCGCACGGGCGATCGGCGTCGATCCCACCATCGTGAGCGGGGCGGACGAGATCTCGCTGGTCCGTTCGGGACTCCACGACACGATGTTCACGGCCTACGAACGGATCACCGAGGTGCGCGACGCCGACGATCGGATCGATGACCTGAGGACGGCGGCGTTCGTGCTCGCCCTCCGCAAGATCGCGAAGTGGCACGAGCAGTACGCCCTCTGAGGGTCGGTCGATCAGACGGCGTCGGTTCGGAAGGCCGTGTCCGCCGAGACCAACGAAAGGCGCTCGGCCAGTGAGTCGGCCTCGTCGGCCTCCACATCGATGACACGAACCGTGGCGGCTCCCTTGGCTGCCGACTCCACGAGTAGGTCGGCGAGACCCAGCCGCCGCTGGAACGGCGTGGCCCGCGTTCCGGCCGCCTGCACCTTCGCCGTCGGGATGAACCACCGGCGGCGCAGCAAGACACCCGAGCGACAGACCAGCAGGTCGTCCTCGAGCCGGTAGCCGATCGCCACCCAACGCCGGTGGGACCACCACCAGGCCAGCGGAGCTGCTCCGAGTGGTAGGCCGAGCCACCAGGTCGAGAGCCAGATGGCCCCGGCGACCCCGATGGCGGCGAGCGGCACCCAGGCTCGCACGAAGCCGCGTCGGATGGCGAGCCGGCTCACGGGCTGGAGCCGTTCGTTGCCGGTTCCTGCACGTCGGAGCATCGTCGAGACGAGTTCGGGCACGCGGGCGTCGTGCTCGATGGGGGAGACGGTGCCGGTGCCGGCATCAACGCCTGCGGCCACGGAACCGGCCGTCTCGGCAACGATCGTCGACCGTCCCAGCCATCGGCGCAGGAGTGGCTGGGTGACGGCCACCGCCTGCACACGGCCGAGCGGGATACGCCCGGACGACTTGGTGAGCAGACCGTGCGAGCGGTGTGCCTCGTCGCCGACCAGCTCCAGTGTGAAGTCATTGAACCGGAGCACCGACTGGGCGATCGACACGACCCACCCGATGACCACGGCCGCCACGGCGATCGAGATGCCGGCCACCCACGGGGCGAGGAGGACGAGATCCCAGGCCGAGTCCAGCACCCCCTCGGGGTCGATGCCACTGTCGATGAGGAACCCGACTGCTGCGCCGGCGGCGATGGCGAGGGCGCCTATGCGGTTCGATGTGGCCCCGGCGACCAACAGCTCCGAGGTGGGCGTTCGGACCAGGACGGTCGTTTCCGGCGGTTCCTCCTCGAGTTCGTCGGACGCGCCCGCCGAGGCGGTCAATGCGTCCCGAATCGCTTGGGCGGCGTCCGCCGCCACGTAGCTCAGGGACAGGTCGGCGCCTGAAGAACCGGCTGACTCGATCCGGAGCTCGGCCATCCCCAGAACCCTGGCGAAGAGTGGTTCGACCACGTCTACGTTGTGGATCCGATCGATGGGCACGGTGCGGTTCTCGACCTGGAGGAGTCCCGTCCGGAGGTGCACGGCCCCGTCCTCCACCCACCAGCGCAGGCGCAACCAGCGGACGAGCTGCCCCACGAAGGTCACCGCCAGGACCAAGAGCACCAGGCCGAAGCCGCCCAAACCCTCGCTCGATCGGGATCCGGCGACCAGGGCGATGACCAGCGGAACGGCCCAGGCGCCGAGCTGGCGGATCGGCGCGAGCAGGAGCGTGGCCGGGTGGAGTCGACCGGGGTCGTCGGGCCCGGGTAGCGGGCTCACGTGGTCTCGGGCGATTCGGTCTCCCAAGCCAGGAGCTCGGAGCGCAGCATCTCGGCGACGCCATCGGGCAGTCCGGGGACGGCGACGGCTCGGAGCCCGGCACCGGCGGTGTAGACGATGAGCGTGTGGAGGCCGAGGTAGCGCTCGACCGGGCCCTGTTGGATGTCGACGTACTGGACCCGGGTCCGGGGGATGCGACGATGGATCCGGGTGAGGACTCCTCGTTTCACGAGGAGGTCATGGTCGGTGAGTTGGTAGGACCACCGGCGGTACCTGGCGAAGGGCCCGAGGACCGCAGCGACCAGGGCGAGTGCGGAGAACGCAGCGAGGCTCGCCGTGACCCAGGTCGGCGCCCCGAAGATCGCCGCGACGGCGACTCCTGCGACGGGGATCAGGGCCATGAGCAGGGATGACACGACCCAGACGAGCCGGATCCCGGGGTCGAGGTGGCGCTCCATGCCGACATCGTATGCAGCGCTCTTGGGCGCCACGACGACCGGTGCGTCTAGAGCAGTTCTTCGAGCGCCAGGACGTTGGACGGGTGACGGAGCCTCGAGACGGCCCGACGCTCGACCTGTCGCACCATCTCCCTGGTGAGATCGAGTGCCTCGCCGACCTCGGCGAGGGTCCGGGGCTCGTGCTCGTCGAGCCCATACCTGAGCACCAGGACGGCCCGTTCGTTGGGCTCGAGCTGGGCGAGGGCGTCGAACAGGTAGCGCTTGCGCAGGCTGAGCACGGCGGCGTCGAAGGGGTCCGTCGCATCCTCGTCCTCGATGAGGTCCTGCAGGGAGGCGTCGCCATCGTCACCGACCGGGCGGTCGAGTGAGACCGTGTCACCGGGGGCATGGAGGGCGATCCGCACCCGCTCGGGGTCGAGGCCGCTCGTCTCGGAGATCTCTTCGATCGACGGCGGTCGTCCGAGGTCCTCCAGCAGCGTCTGGCGGGTCTCGTGGACGGTCCGGACGATGTCGACCATGTGGACGGGGAGCCGGATGGTGCGACCGTGGTTGCCGAGGCCCCGGGTGATGGCCTGTCGGATCCACCATGTGGCGTAGGTGGAGAACTTGAAGCCCTTGCGCCAGTCGAACTTCTCGACGGCACGGATGAGACCGAGATTGCCTTCCTGGATGAGATCCAGAAGGTCGAGGCCGCGGCCTGAGTACCGCTTGGCGATCGAGATGACCAGCCGGAGGTTGGAGCGGATGAACTCCTGCTTCGCCTCCTCGCCGGCCCGGACCATGCGCCGTAGCCGGAGCTTGTCGTCTCGGGAGAGCTCGTCGGCCTCGGCCTCGAGCTTGGCGGTGGCCTTCAGGCCCTTTTCCATCGCTCGCGAGAGGCGCACCTCGTCCTCGGCAGTCAGCAGCTCGTGGTCTGCGACCCTGTCGAGGTAGGCACCGATGGTGTCGGTGAGTGACGCCTCGCGCTGGTGGGGGAGTCTGCGAGCTTTCGCTGGGCTCGCTACGGCGCGTTCCGTGGTCATGCCCGGCCGACGGTACAAGTAGGCCTCGGCGCGCGTCAAGCGGTTTTACGAACGATCGTTCGTCGAAGGGTCATAGAACCTATGCGAAACCCACCATTACCCTTTCAGTTCCTCATGAAGCGACTTCTCCCCCTGCTCGCGCTCGTCGTCGCGCTGTCGGCCTGTGTGGCCACGCCGCCCCTCGTCATGGGTGAGGTGGCTCCGCCACTCACCTTCCCGCCGGACGAGATGCTGGTGTCCGTCCTCGACTACACCGGCGCGCCGCTCGCTGGTGCTTCGGTGGAGGTGGACACGCAAGGGACGGTCGACCTCCTGGAGACCGACGAGGTGGGCCACGCGTTCGTCAAGTGGAACGAGGCGGGTATCACGTTGACCGTCGACGGCCCCGCCCATGACGCTCAAACGGTTGCCGTCGACCTGCTTCCCGAGTCCCAGGACCTGCAGGTCCGGCTCTCGGCGACCGTGCTGGAGGGCCTCGTGACCGGTGTCGGCGGGAACCCCCTCCCGGGTGCGAGGGTCACCCTCGCCGATCAAACCGTCATCAGCGATGCAGATGGCGCCTTCCAGATGGTCGCCGTCGAAGCCGGTGAGCTCAGCGTCGAGCGGTCGGCCTACCTGCCCGGATCGATCGAGTGGTCCGGGACGGGAGCAGCGACGGTTGGCTTGGAACCGTTCGTCGTACGTGGCCTCTACGTGAACCCGGTTGTCACCGGCAGCGGTGAGCGGTGGGACGAGATCCTCGACCTCGTCGAGAACACCGAGATCAATACGCTCGTCGTGGACATCAAGTCGGAAGGCGGTGAGGTCTACATCGAGACCGGCGTCCCGCTGGTCGACGAGGTCGGGGCGAGCAACGTGACCTACGACCCCGCCTCGGTCCGGGCCCAGCTCGACGAGCTCGGGGCCTACCTGATCGGCCGTGTCGTGACCTTCCAGGATCCCATCGCCGCCCAGGCCCGACCCGACCTGGCCATCATCGACACGACGAACGGCCAGCCCTACGAGAAGAACGACCAGTACTTCCTCGACCCGACCGACCCCGGCGCCCAGCGCTACGCCCTCGACCTGGCCGTCGCCGCCTGCAACGCCGGTATCTCCGAGATCCAGTTCGACTACGTGCGCTATCCCGACGGGCTCTCGGACGCCACCCGGTTCGATGGGACCCGTTCCGACGAGGGGCGTCCGCAGGTGATCGCCGACTTCCTCGCCACGGCCCAATCGGAGCTCCACCCGCTCGGCTGTGCCGTCTCGGCCGACATCTTCGGCTTCATCACCCGTGCCGCCGACGATGGCGGTATCGGCCAGCAGCTCGAGATGCTCGCCGGCGTGACCGATGCGATCTCACCGATGATCTACCCGAGCCACTACTCCACCGGCTGGTACGGCTTCGAAGTGCCCAACGACCACCCGGGGCCGATGATCGCCAATGCCATGGACGATGGCCTCGAACGGATCATCGGCGACGTCATCTTCCGGCCCTGGTTGCAGGACTTCTGGTACGACGCATCCCAGGTCCGGGCCCAGATCGACGAAGCCGAGGCCCGCGATGCCGGCTGGCTCCTGTGGCACCCCGGATCCACCTTCACGACCGGCGCCCTCGGCCCTGCCAACTGATCCACGCCCACGGTTAGCGACCCGGCCGGCGGTACCATCGACCACCCGTCCAGCGTCCATCGTGGAGGCCCTTTCCGTGAACGCCGATCTCGTCGAACGCCGCAAGGCAGGCGCCGACGCCTTCGCCTCGCTCGGTACCCCAACCGACAAGCTCGAGCACTGGAAGTACGTGGATCTCGGGTTCGATCCCGACCGCATCGCCACTGCTGTGACCGGTGCAGCGCCGCTGCCGGCCGACGAGGTGGTAGCGGCGCTCGGGGCCGTCCATGTCGCCGTCGTCGATGGCGCCGTGGTCGACCACTCCCCGGCCGATGGAGCGACCATTGCCCGGTTCTCGGATGTCGATGGTGAGCACCTCGCCCTGGCGGCCGCACTGTCGGCCGGCATGGACCCGGACCGTGATCGTCTCAGCGCCGCCAGCCTCGCCCATGGTTCGGACGGCGTGCTGATCCACGCGACGAGGGGCCATCGGTCCAATGTCGTCGTGGACGTCCAGGCCGTGGCCACCGATGCGGTCAGCTACCCACACCTCGCCGTTCGGGTGGATCCAAACGCCGAGCTGACGCTCACGGTCGTGTACCGATCCGACGACGGCTTCCGCGCGGTCGTCCCCCGTCTCGACATCTCCGTCGGTGACGGGGCCCAGATCGGTCTCACGACGGTGCAGACCTGGGGGGACGAGACCCGGGCCACGGCGCACCAACGCCTGGTCATCGGTCGGGATGCGACGGCCCGGATCGGCGAGGTCGGTCTTGGTGGGGCACTGGGGCGCCTCGACCTCCGGGTCGACCTCGAAGGCGACGGGTCCAGCGTCGACCTCGATGGGCTCTCCTTCGGCGACCGGGACCAGACGCTCGACTACCGGATGCTGATTCGACACGCCGGCAAGAACACCTCGTCGAACATCTTCCTGAAGGGCGCCGTCGAGGACCGTGCGTCCTCCGTCTTCACCGGCTTGCTCCGGATCGAGGAAGACGCCACCCGAACGTCCGCCTTCGAGACCAACCGGAACCTCGTCCTGTCCGACGAAGCGAAGGCACAGTCGGTGCCGAACCTCGAGATCCTCTGCGACGACGTCGTCTGCGGGCACGCTTCGAGTGTCGGCCAGCTCGAGACGGAGCCGCTCTACTACCTGATGTCCCGTGGCCTGCCGAGGGACCACGCCGAGCGCGTCCTCGTGCACGGGTTCTTCGAAGAGATCCTGGACGAACTGCCCGACCAGTCGGTGGTTGCGCCGGTCAGGGAGCTCGTCGTGGGCAAGTTCGTCGCCGCCCAGGCAGAAGGCCGCCTGTGACCTGGAAGCGCGTCGGCCCCCTGGCCGAGCTGCCGTCGGGTCGGGGCGTGCGGATCGACGCCCCCGGCCACCGGGTCGCACTCTTCCGGGTCGACGACGCGGTCTATGCGGTAGGCGATCGGTGCTCCCATGCGGAGGCATCGCTGGCGGAGGGGCCGTTGTTCGACCTTTCGGTCGAGTGCCCTCGCCACGGCTCGGAGTTCGACCTCGCCACCGGCGACCCCTCTGGCCTCCCGGCCACCAAGCCCGTTCCCACCTACGAAACCCGGGTCGACGACGGCGTCGTCTACCTCGACCTCCCGGAGGACACACCGTGAGCATCGCACTCGAGATCAAGGGCCTCACGGCCTCGGTCGGCACCGTCGAGATCCTCAAGGGCGTCGACCTCGACGTCCCGTTCGGCGAGGTCCACGCCCTCATGGGACCCAACGGCTCGGGCAAGTCGACGCTCTGCCACGTCCTCACCGGCAAGTCCGACTACGAGGTCGGTGGGTCGGCTCGCCTCGACGGGACCGAGCTACTCGGCAAGGAGGTCGACGAGCGTGCCGCACTGGGACTCATGCAGGCCTTCCAGTACCCGGTCGAGATCCCGGGCGTCCGCCTCGAGGAGTTCATGCGCGAAGTCGGCGTGGCCCGAGGCGAGGACCCCGGTGCGTTCGGTGAGCAGATCGCAGCCCAAGCCGAGCGGTTCGGCGTCACCGACTTCCTGCGTCGCTCCATCAACGACGACCTCTCGGGTGGTGAGAAGAAGCGCTCCGAGATGTTCCAGATGGGGGTCCTCAGCCCCAAGGTGGCGGTGCTCGACGAGATCGACTCAGGTCTCGACATCGACGCCGTCCGCCAAGTCGCCGAGGCAGTCGAACAGTTGCGCTCACCCGACGTGGGCATCCTGGTGATCACCCACTACTCGCGCATCCTGGGCCACATGGCCGTCGACAAGGTCCACGTCATGATGCAGGGTCGCATCGTGGATTCCGGCGGTGCGGAGCTGGCCGACGAGCTCGAGGACGGAGGCTACGACGCCGTTCGTAGCCGACTCGGTATCGAGGCGCCCAAGAAGGAAGCAGCGGCGCCTTCGGTGCGCGACACGCTCACCGACCTCCCGTTCTGATGCACTGGCCGGTCGTCGAGTGGCCGGCCGAGGGCGCTCGTTCGGGACGAGCCCTGCTCGTCCACGGCCTCTCCTCGTCCAAGGAAGGGTGGTGGCGCGTGGGTCCCGCCATCGCAGCCCTCGGCTACGACGTCGCTGCCCCCGATCTCCGCGGTCACGGAGCCGCCCCCACCGATGGTGGCCGCTCCTTCGACGACTACGCAGCAGACCTGCTGGCTCTTGCCGACCACTGGGATCTCGTGCTCGGCCACAGCCTCGGGGGCGCCGCGGCACTCCGGGCCATTGCCCGGCGCCCCGAGTGGACCGAGCGACTGGTGCTCGTGGACCCGGCGCTCGTGGTCCCGGACCCCGATGAGGCCAAGCGGACGCTCATGCCCGACTTCGAGCTGCCCCTCACCACCGAGGTCCAGATGGAGCTCAACCCCACCTGGTCGGAGGAGGATTGCCGATTCAAGGCGATGGCCCTCGCGGCATCGGGTCCCGAGGCGGTCATCAGAACCGTCGACGAGAACCCCGGGTGGAACGTTGTCGAGGAGGCAGCGGGTCTGGACATCCCGACGTTGTTGGTCGCCGCCGACCCGGAGATCGGGTCCCTCGTTCCGCCAGTGCTCGGCGGCCCGCTCGCCGAGGCCAACACCAACATCACCTACACGTGGATCCCGCGGGCCTCCCATTCGATGCACCGTGACGAGTTCGAAGCCTTCCTCGCTGCGGTCACCGACTGGCTCAGATGATGCAGAGCTCGTTGCCCTCGGGGTCGGCGAGGACGATCCAGTAGTCGTCGGCGAGGTCATGACGATCCAACTGGCTCGCCCCGGCGGCTATCAGCTCGGCCACCTTGTCGTCGACGATCGGCCTTCGGTCCTCGAGGGGGACGGCCGGCCCACCGGAGACGGCGACGTCGAGGTGTACCCGGTTCTTGGCGGCCTTGCCTTCCGGAACCCGTTGGAAGAACAGCCGCGGCCCTGTTCCCTCGGGATCCACGAGAGCCCAGCGGCTCTCGCGTTCCTCTGTGGGAATGCCCACGGCGTCACACCAGTCGTCCCAGGAGTCGTACCCGTCGGGTGGCGGGTCGTCGACATAGCCGAGCGCCAGTGCCCAGAAGCGGGCCAGCGACGGCGGGTGCGCCGCATCGAAGGTGACCTGGAAGCGGTTGGCCATGGTGGCCAAGCTACCCGGCCGATGCCGGGCGTCGTCGGTGTCGGGGCCGTCGGTATCGTCCACGCCCATGCTTGCTGATGCAGATCTCGACTGGTTGACCACACTCACGGCCCTCCCGACGATCGCCGGACGGGAGGAGCGGGTGATCGAGTTCGTCGAGGCCTGGGCCGGCCGTCGACCGGGTGTCGACTGTACGGCCGACGAGTACGGGAACCTCGTCCTCACCGTCGACGGCGAACGGACCGCTCCGCCGCTGTGGTTCACGGCACACATGGACCATCCCGGGTTCATCGTGGCCGCCGATGATGGTTCCGTCGAGTTCCGCGGTGGCGTGGGCGATCGCTACTTCGCCGATGCCGGGCTGCACTTCTTCGTGGAGGGCGACGTCGTCGATGCCGACCTGATCGCCTTCGACCACCCGGCGGGGACCGGGACGGTGTCATCCGCGGTCGCGCTGCCCGCGGGGACGGTCGGCCGCTGGGCGTTCCCGGACGCCGATCTGGGCGTGCGCGACGGGATGCTCCACGCTCCGGGGATGGACGACCTCGCCGGAGTGGCTGCAGCCCTCTCGACGTTGGAGCGGACCCGCAAGGACCCGGGCCTCGCGCACGTCGGCCTGCTGCTGACCCGAGCCGAGGAAGTCGGTTTCGCTGGGGCGATCGGCGCCTGCAAGGCCGGAACGATCCCCGACGATGCCCGCCTGATCGTCCTCGAGACCAGCCGAGCGTTCCCGTCCTGGCCGATCGGGGCCGGGCCGGTGGTCCGGGTCGGTGACCGGATATCGGTCTTCGATCCCGACCTGACCGCGGCGATCTCGGGGGTCGCCGACTCCCTCGAGCGACCGACCCAGCGCAAGCTGATGGACGGTGGGGCCTGCGAGGCGACCGCCTTCTGCCTCTACGGGTACACGGCGTCTTCGATCTGCCTGCCGCTCGGCAATTACCACAACCAAGGCAACCTCGACGAGGTGGACGGTGGCGGCGGCGATGCCGTCCCGGCCCCCGAGTTCATCTCCCTCGACGACCACGAGGGCCTCATCGAGCTACTGGTCGAGGTTGCGCGGGGTCTCGACGCCGACGGACCGGATCTCCGGAGCCGGCTCGAGCAGCGATTCGAGGGCCTGGTCGGACTGCTCGGCCACCGAGCCCCGCCGGAGTCCTAGCCTCCGGGGGTCACCTATGGAGGTCGAATTGGAGTACCGGACCGAGAAGGACTCGATGGGCGAGGTCGAAGTCCCCGTGGACGCCTACTACGGGGCGTCGACCCAACGAGCGGTCGACAACTTCCCGATCTCGGGGCAGTCGGTGGGCCGACGCATCATCTGGGCGTTCGGACTCCTGAAAGGGTCGGCCGCAACCGTCGCGGCGAGGCACGACTGGGTCGCCGACGAGACCGCCGACGCCGTGCGAAGGGCTGCCGACGAGGTCATGGAAGGCGGTTTCGA
>JAHEFX010000107.1 GCA_024639975.1 bacterium | reverse complement strand
CGAATCGACGCCCCCCGTTCGAGGAGGCGTCGGGTCAGGTAGGCCGCCTTGTAGGCGGCGACGCCGCCGGAGACGCCGAGGACGACCCGACGACCGGTGATCACTCGTCTTCGGCGACGGTCCCGGGACGGACCTGCTCGTCGACGATCTCCTCGAAGGCGATCGTGACGGGCTGACGGGAGAGGCTGTGTACCTGCGGCGGCACGTAGGCGCCGATGCCCTCGCCGAGCTGGTTGAAGTAGGCGTTGATCTGTCGTGCCCTGCGGGCCGACAGCACCACCGTGTTGAAGCGACCGCCCCCGTTGCGGAGGAGGTCGTCGAGATTGACGTCGCTCATGGAGTCCTTTCCGAGGCGGCAAGTATACGGTCGATCTGCTCCATGACGGAGGTCACGTCGTCATTGGTGACCAGCCAGTCCCACTCTCGGCGGGCTTCGGCGACCTGGGCATCGGCTACGGAGAGCCGTTTGGCGATCGCTTCCTCGGAGGTGTCGGCCCGACTGCGGAGCCGCCGCTCGAGCTCGTCGCGGCTGGGCGGGAGGATGAACAGGAGGATGGCTTCGGGAAGGTTCTCCTTCACCTGCCTGGCGCCTTCGTTCTCGATGTCCAGCAACACGTCGCGTCCCGCGTCGAGGTTGGCGACGACCGGTGCCTTGGGCGTTCCGTAGAGGTTCCCGGCGTATTCGGCCCACTCGAGCAGGTCGCCGGCTGCGATCATGTCCTCGAACCGAGCTCGGTCGACGAAGTGGTAGTGCTGCCCGTCGACCTCGGTCGGACGCGGGGAACGAGTGGTGGCCGAGACGGAGAAGGCCATCGGGCGACGATCGGAGAGAGCAGCGATCACAGTGCTCTTGCCGACGCCGGACGGTCCGGAGACGACGATCAGGAGGCCACGCCGGTCAGGCGAGGTGTTCGAGGAGGCTTTCACGCTGTCGCGATCCGAGCCCTCGGATCCGCTTGGCGTCGTCGATGCCGAGCTCTTCGAGGAGCCGCTTCGACGTCACCTTTCCCATCTTGGGAAGGTTCGGGAGAACGCTCCCGATCTTCATGCCGGCAACGATGTCGTCATCCTCGGCCCGCTCCAGGAGCTCGGGGAAGGTGATCGTGCCCATCGAGAGGAGTTGCTTGATCTCGGCTCGCTCTCGGCGAACCGCCGCCGCCTTCTCGAGTGCAGCCTGACGCTGCTCTGGGGTCTGCTCCGGGAGACTCATGGGCCGAGGTTACCGAGGGTGGCCGCGATCTCGGCGGCAGCGGCGGCCGGGTCGGACGCTGCTGTGATGGCCCGACCGATCACGAGGTAGTCCGCACCCCGGGCCAGGGCTTCCTCGGGGGTCGCCACCCGTCGCTGGTCATGGGCGTCGGTCCCGGCGGGCCGGATCCCCGGGGTCACGCGGGTCAGCGACGGCGCCACCTCGGCCACGACCCCCAACTCCTTCACGGCACAGATGACACCCTCGGCGCCGGACCGTGAGGCGAGGCGGGCGAGGCGGGCCGTCTGCTTGCCGGTGGTACCGCCCACTCCGATCTCGGCGAGCGTGTCGTCCCCCGAAGACGTGAGGACGGTGACGCCGAGCACCCCGGCGGCTCGACCGGCAGCCCCGCTCGAGAGTCCGTCGACGGCCGCTTCCAGCTGTGCAGATCCGCCGGAGGCGTGAACGGTGACCCAGCGGGCACCGAGTCGGCCGAGCTGACGTGCGGCACGCTGCACCGTGGTCGGGATGTCATGGAGCTTGGCGTCGGCGAAGACAGCGGCTCCGTCCGCGGCCAGCGCTGCCACCACGGCGGGTCCCGGGCCCATGAGGAGCTCCAGCCCGACCTTGAACCCGGCGACATGGGGACCGACGGCCGCGGCGAGCCGCACGGCCTCCTCGGCGGTGGGCACGTCGAGCGCGAGGAGAATCGGCGCCCGGGTCATGTTGCCCCCTCCAAGCCGACACCCACGAGTTCGGCCGTCGAGGCGACGCCGTTGCGGTCGCACCATCGGCCGAGGCCACGGGTGATCCTGGCCGCCACGCGCGGATCGGCGAAGTGGGCGGTGCCGATCCCCACGGCCGATGCGCCTGCCATGAGGAACTCGATCGCATCCTCGGCCGTGCGCACGCCACCGGTGCCGACGATGGGCGTGGGTCCGAGCGACCGGACCACATCAACCACGCAGCGCAGGGCGATGGGCTTCATCCCCGGTCCCGAGTACCCGCCGGTGATGCGGGTGATGGCCGGCCTTCGCCGATCGATGTCGATCGCTGCCCCGGTGACGGTGTTGGTGAGCACGAGCCAGTCGGCGCCCGCTACGAGAGCCGCTTCGGCGATCGGCACGACGTCCGGAGCGTTCGGACTGAGCTTGGCCCCGACCGGGAGGTTCGTCGCAGCCCGCACGGCGGCGACTGCCTCGGCGGTGAGCACCGGATCGAGGGCCCACATGGTCTCGCCCTCCAGGTTCGGGCAGGAGAGGTTGACCTCGATCGCGGCCACGCCGGCCTCGGTGTAGCCGGCGGCCACCTTCGCGAACTCGTCGGGCGTGTTGCCCACGGCGCTCCCCCAGATCGGTACCGATAGGCCCGCCAGTCGGGGGCCGATCTCGGCCGCCCATACCTCGATTCCCGGGTTGGCGATGCCGATGGCGTTCAGCATCCCGCCTTCTGTCGGCGCCATGCGGGGGCTCGCGTGACCGGTCCATGGTGTTCCGGCGACGCTCTTGGCCACGGCTGCGCCGTAGAGCGAGAAGTCGATGACATCCTCGGCGTCGACGACGGAACCCACGGTCCCGGACGCCGCGACCAGGGGCGACCGGAGCTCGATGGGACCGAGCGTCGACTCGAGTCTCACGCCAGCCAATCCTGGAGACTCCGGACATCTTGTTCCACCCGGTCGCCGAGCTGCATGGCCCGGGCGGTGGCAAGGGCTCCCTGGACGGTCGTGACGCACGGGATGCCCCTCGAGTTGGCCGCGATCCGGATGATGTGGCCATCGTCGCGTGCGAGGCCACCTCGAGGTGTGTTCACGACGAGGTGCACCTCACCGGACTCGATCCGCTGCTTCGTGTCGCCCTCGCCCTTCCCGAGCTTCGGGATCACCGTCGACGGGACCCCGTAGTGGTCGAGGAACCGAGCCGTGCCCTCGGTGGTGAGCAAGGTGAAGCCGAGGTGGTGGAAGGCCTGGGCGGCGGCGAGGCCCACTTGCTTGTCCCTGTCGGCGAGCGAGAAGAACACGTTGCCCTCCTTGGGAAGTCGCGCCCCCGCTCCGAGGACCGCCTTGCCGAAGGCGACGGCGGCCGTCTCGGAAATACCCATCACCTCGCCCGTGGCCCGCATCTCGGGACCGAGGATGATGTCCTCGTCGGGGAACCGGGACCAGGGATGCACCGCCTCCTTGACGGCGGAGAACCGATGACTTCCCGGTGCGTAGACACCCTCCTCCCGGAGCTCGGCCAGTGTGGCGCCGAGCATGACGCGGGCTGCCACCTTGGCGAGGGGGACCCCGGTCGCCTTGGAGATGAACGGCACGGTGCGCGAGCCCCGCGGGTTCGCCTCGAGCAGGTAGATGTCGTCACCCTTGACGGCGAACTGGATGTTGATGAGCCCTCGCACCCCGATGGCGTCGGCCAGGTCGGAGGTCGCCTTCAGGATCGACTCACCGGCGTGCGCCGAGAGGGTCGGCGGCGGGGTGATGCACGCCGAGTCACCCGAGTGCACACCGGCTTCCTCGACGTGCTCCATGATCCCTCCGACCAGCAACTCCTCGCCGTCGTAGACGGCATCCACGTCGACCTCGGTCGCGGCCTCGAGGAACCGGTCGATCAGCAACGGCGCTGCGGCGAGGTCGAACCCGTCCTCCCCGGCACCGCCGTACATCTCGTGGAGGTAGTCGTGGAGCTCCTCGTAGGAGTAGAGCACCCGCATGGCCCGTCCGCCGAGCACGTAGGAGGGCCGCACGAGCACCGGGAGGCCGATCCGGTCGACGACGTCCTCGGCCTCCATGGCCGACGTGGCTATGCCGTGGGCGGGCTGGCGGATGTCGAGCTCCCGACAGAGGGCCGAGAAGCGTTCACGATCCTCCGCCATGTCGATCGAGGCCGGCGTCGTCCCGGCGATCGGCACGCCTCGCTCCTCGAGCGCTTGGGCGAGGTTCAGTGGCGTCTGGCCACCCAACTGGACGATGACCGCCTCCGGCTTCTCGGCGTCGATCACGGCGAGTACGTCCTCGACGGTGAGCGGCTCGAAGTAGAGGCGGTCGGACGTGTCGTAGTCGGTCGAGACGGTCTCGGGGTTGCAGTTGACCATCACGGTCTCGTAGCCGGCCTCGTCGAGAGCGAAGGCGGCGTGCACGCAGCAGTAGTCGAACTCGATGCCCTGGCCGATGCGGTTGGGACCAGAACCGAGGACCACCACCCGGGGTCGGGTGGCTGGTAGCACCTCGTCCTCGTCCTCGTAGGTCGAGTACATGTACGGGGTGCTCGCTTCGAACTCGGCGGCGCACGTGTCGACCGTCTTGTAGGTGACGGCGATCCCTTGGGCGAGCCGGCGTTCCCGGACCTCGTCCTCGGTCGACCCGGTGAGGTGGGCCAACTGCCGGTCGGAGAACCCCGCACGCTTGGCGTCGAGCAGCAACTCGTCGGTCAGGCCAGCGTCCTCGATCTCCTTGCGGATCTCGATCAGACCGACCATCTCCTCGACGAACCAGGGGTCATAACCCGTCCGATCGGCGACCTCGTCGACGCTCACCCCGCGGCGGAGCGCCTCACCCACTTGGTAGATCCGGCTCGGCGTCGGGACCTCGAGGCGCTCCAGTAGCTCCTCGTCGGTCAGTTCGGCGTAGGCGACCTCGGCGGGGTCGGCGTTGAAGCCTGCCCGCCCGGTCTCCATGCTCCGGAGCGCTTTCTGGAAAGCCTCGGCGAACGTCCGGCCGATGGCCATCGCCTCTCCTACCGATTGCATGGAGGTGCCGAGGATCCCCGAGGACGACGGGAACTTGGCGAAGTCGAACCGGGGCGACTTCACCACCACGTAGTCGAGGGCGGGCTCGAAGGACGCCGGCGTCTTGCCCGTGATGTCGTTCGGGATCTCGTCGAGCGTGTACCCGACGGCGAGCAGCGCAGCGATCTTGGCGATCGGGAAGCCCGTCGCCTTCGAAGCCAGGGCCGAAGAACGACTGACTCGGGGGTTCATCTCGATGACCAGCCGGCGACCTGTCCCCGGATCGACGGCGAACTGGACGTTGGAGCCGCCGGTCTCGACGCCGATCGCCCGGAGGCAGGTGATCGCCTCGTTGCGCATCTCCTGGTACTCCCGATCGGAGAGGGTCATGGCGGGCGCAACGGTGATCGAATCGCCGGTGTGGACGCCCATGGCGTCGAGGTTCTCGATCGAGCAGATGATCACGGCGTTGTCGGCCTTGTCCCGCATGACCTCGAGCTCGTACTCCTTCCAGCCGAGCACGGATTCCTCGACGAGGATCTCCGAGATCGGCGACGAGTCGAGCCCGAATCGGGCCCTCACGAGGAAGTCCGCTTCGTCCATCGCCACGCCGGTGCCCTTGCCGCCCAGGATGAACGACGGTCGGATCATCACGGGGTAGCCGATCTGCTCGGCGGCGACGAGGGCTTCGTCCATGGAGCGGGCGTAGACGGCCTTCGGTACGGCAAGGCCGACCGCCTCCATCGTCTCCTTGAACAGGCCGCGGTCCTCGGCTCGTTGGATGGCGTCGAAGTCGGCGCCGATGGTCTCGACGCCGTATTTCTCGAGCACGCCGGCTTCGACCAGCTCGGTCGTGACATTGAGCGCCGTCTGACCGCCGAGGGTCGGGAGGAGGGCGTCGGGACGCTCCTTCTCGATGATCGACGTGACGGTCTCGGCGGTGATCGGTTCGACGTAGGTGGCGTCCGCGAACTCGGGATCGGTCATGATCGTCGCCGGGTTCGAGTTCACGAGGACGACCCGATAGCCCTCCCTGCGGAGGACCTTGGTCGCCTGCGTGCCGGAGTAGTCGAACTCGCAGGCTTGGCCGATGACGATCGGACCCGATCCGATGACGAGGATCGTCTCGATGTCGCTACGTGCGGGCATGGACCCCTCCTTCCATCAGCGTGACGAAGTCGTCGAACAAGTCGAGGGCGTCGTGGGGACCCGGAGCGGCTTCGGGGTGGTACTGGACCGAGAAGACGGGGACGTCGAGGCACGCGAGGCCTTCGAGGGTTCCGTCGTTGAGATTCTGCTTCGTGGGAATCGCGGCCCCGACGACCGTCTCGAATCGGCTGGGCAGCGGCTGCTCCCAGGGATTGGCACCCTTCGGGAGCGGAGGGAGGTCCTGCCCGAACGAGCCGGGATCGACGGCGAAGCCGTGGTTCTGGCTGGTGATGGCCACGGTCCCGTCGCGGAGGTCCTTCACCGGGTGGTTCCCGCCGTGGTGACCGAAGGGGAGTTTGAAGGTCGATCCGCCCAGCGCCAGCCCGAGGACCTGGTGGCCGAGGCAGATCCCGAACGTCGGCACCTCGCCGAGGAGTTCGCGGACCGTTTCGACGACGCCGGTGAGGGGTTCGGGGTCTCCTGGGCCATTGCTGAGGAACAGCCCGTCGGGAGCGATCGTCCGGACCGCCCCGGCTCCCGTTCCGGCGGGCAGGACGTGTACGTGGTAACCCCGGGCGGCGAGTTGGTGGGCGATGTCTCGTTTCATGCCGAGGTCGATCGCGGCGATGACGCCGCGGCGTTCGCCGACCGCTGCGACCTCGTAGGCCTCCTTGGTGCTCACATCGGTGGCAAGGTCGAGGCCCTCCATACGAGGGGCGCCGGCGGCCATCTCGGCGAGCTCGGTCTCGTCCACACCCACCCCCATGGCGATCGGTTGGGCGCCGTGGTCCCGCACATGGCGGGTGAGTCGGCGGGTGTCCACGTCGGAGAGGGCCACGATGCCGTGGGTCCGCAGGTAGGCAGAAAGGCTGCCTTCCGACCGCCAGTTCGAGTCTCGGCGTGCGAGCGACCGCATGATGAGGCCCTCGGAGAACGGCGAGGTCGCCTGGTCGTCGAGCCCGGTGGTGCCGTAGTTCCCGATGTGGGGAGCGGTCATGACGACCACTTGTCCGGCGTAGGAAGGGTCCGAGAGGATCTCCTGGTAGCCCGACATGGCGGTGTTGAACACGACCTCACCGATGGC
>JAHEFX010000106.1 GCA_024639975.1 bacterium | reverse complement strand
CGAGGACCAGTGCGGTGAGCGCCACCCCGACCACCGCCCCCCAGCGGAGCAGGGTCCGGGCCGTCGCCTCGGCGCCGGGCTCGTCGTCCTTGCCGAGGTGCAGCGACACCAACGACTGCGCCGCAATGGCCAGGGAGTCGGTGGACAGGGTGAGGAAGAACCAAACCTGCATTGCCACCTGATGGGCGGCGATCGCCTTGGTCCCGATCGATGCGGCGACGCGTGCTGCCACCGTGATCGTGAGCACGAGTGACCCGGTCCTGACCGCCAACTCCCATCCGACCTTGACGAAGGGTCGGAGTCCCGCCGAGGTCACCGGGCCGCGCCCGACGTGGCCGCGCCGGGTCATGGCGACCAGGAAGGCGATCGCTCCGACGACCTGGGCCACCACCGTGGCCACCGCGGCACCCTCGAGACCCCAATCGAGCCCGAAGATGAGCAAGGGGTCGAGCACCAGGTTCACGGCGTTGAGCAGCAAGGTGAGTCGGAGTGGGGTGACTGTGTCCTGGTGGCCCCGGAACGCGCCGTTGCCGGCCATCACGACCATCACCGCCGGCGCGGCCCAGGCCCTGATTCGCAGGTAGGCGACGGCGCCTTCGACCGTCTCCGGTGGCGCTGCCATCAGCCGGACGAGCGGTTCGGCGAAGACGGCGAGCAGCGACGCGACCACCAGCCCCAGCCCGAGGGCGATGACCAGTGCGTGCCGGACGACGCCGGCCGCCTCGTCGGCCCTCCCGGCGCCAACGAGGTTCCCGGTCATCGGGGTCACGCCGTACTGGAGGAAATTGAATGCGATGAACGCCAACGAAAAGATCGCGGCATCGACTCCCAGGGCCCCGAGCGCTTCTGGTCCGAGCCTGCCGACGAAGGCCGTGTCGATGAGGGTTACGACCGGGTCGGCGGCCAGCGTGCCGAGGGCGGGAACGGCCAGCCTGGCGATGGTCCGGGCGTCGGCGCCCCGGTTCAAGACTTGCCGGGCCAGTGGCAGGTGCGCCGGATCGGGCAGGTGCCGCAGGCGGGTTTGCGGGCGTCGCACACCCCCCGCCCGAAGAGGATCACCCGCATCGAGAAACGCGAGTGGAGCCGCACCGGAACCTGGGCCTTCAGGTCCTTCTCGATCTTGACGGGGTCCTCGTGGACGGTGAGGTCCAAGCGGTTGGCGACCCGCTTCACATGGGTGTCGACGGCGATCTCCGGCTGGTCCCACACCTCGGCGAGCACGACGGAGGCCGTCTTGCGACCGACGCCCTTGAGCTTCACGAGCTCGTCCATGTCGTCGGGGACGACACCGCCGTAGACGTCGACCAGGTCCTGGGCCAGGGAGATGATCGAACGGGTCTTCTGCCGGTAGAAGCCGGTCGAGAAGATCAGCTGCTCGACCTCCTCGGGGTCGGCGTTGGCGAGGTCCTCGGGATCCGGGAAACGGGCGAACAGGCCGGGAACTGCCTTGTTGACGTTCTCATCGGTGGTCTGGGCCGAAATGGCCGTCGAGACCAACAACTGCCAGGGCGACTTCCAGTCGAGTGCCGTTCGGGCCTCCGGGTAGAGCTCGGCGATCCGGTCGGCGATCCGGGTCGCGCGCCGCCGCTGGGACTCGCTCGGGGTGGTGCCGTCGGCCATCAGTCGCATCGCCGGCCAGCCTACGGCCGCCCCACCTCCTAGATTCCGACCGATGCCATCGCCGTCCGGGGACCTCGTCGACCGAATCCGCGAGCACTTCGACGAGGGGTGCTTCGCCTGCGGTCGACGCAACGCCCGCGGGCTCGGGATCGACGGTTTCGCGTTCGACGGCTCGACGACGACCGCCGCATTCAGCCCGGATCCCGAGCATCGGGGACTCGCCTCCACCCTCCACGGCGGGCTCACCGCGACCGCCCTGGACGAGATCATGGTCTGGGCGGGCATTCTCGGCGAGGGTGTCCTGTCGGTGACCGGCACGATGGAGCTCAAGTACCGCAAGGCGGTCCCGCTGGGTGTCCGGCTCTGCCTCGACGGCGAAGTGGTCGAACGGCGCGGGCGGCGGCTTCGCCTGTCCGGGCGCATGCTCGAGGGTGACACCGTGCTCGCCGAGTCGTCGGGCCTGTACCTCGTCACCGAGTCGATCGACGAGCTCTTGGCGACATGAGGCGCGCCGTTCCCTGGTTCGACCTCGCCTTCGGCGTACTGGCCCCCGGTGTCGGGCTACTCCTGATCGTGGCGGGCATCGCCGAGACGGGACCCTTGTCATTCCTGGGCTGGCGCTCGCTCCTCATCGCGATCCCCGGGGTGCTCCTCGCCCGGCCGAGTGCCATCGCCTGGCGCGACGCCATCCCGCCATCGCTCGGGCTGATGTTCGCCCTCGGCATGTTGGGCTACGCGCTCGACGGCGGCGACCTCGTCACCGTTGGCGTCGTCACGATCACGGTCGCCCTGACGATCGCGCCCATGATCCTCGCCGCTTCCTGCCTCACCCTCCCCGGCCTGCCCGAGACCCTCGGGGCCCTGGGCGGCGTCGGCACCCTCGTCGTGCTGGCGTCCACCGCCGGAATGGGAGCGGACGCCTGGCTCGCTGCTGCATCCGGCGTCGGGTTCGCCGCTGCGGTGGTGCTGACCGAGCGGGTGATCCACGACCACCCCGCCCCCTCCGTGGTCATGCCGGCGCTCGGGATGGCAGGAGTCATCCTGCTGGGAGCAGGCGTCGTGTTGGGGGAGGCGTGGCTCCCCACCCGCGACCTGGTTCCCCCGCTCGTCGTGGCCGGCCTGGTCACCGGATTGCTGGCGATGCTGGCCCGCTGGCGTGGTGCCGAGGTGCTCGGGGCCAAACTGGCCCGTCCGGTCATGGGTCTCGAGATGCTCGGGGTCGTGGCCGTGGCTGCCTGGTTCGGGTCCGGCTGGCCGACGACCGGGCTGTGGACGGCGCTCGTGGTCGGCTTGGTCGCCTCGGCGGCGCCGGCCCGGGGGACGAATCGACTGTCGGAGACCGAGCTGTTCAGCGCTGGACGCTGAGGTCCTGGACCCGTTCGTGGAGCTTGGCGGCGATCCGGACGAGCGCCACGCAGACGAAGAGCCCGAGGGCCAGGTACATCGACACCTCGATCGCCCGCCCATAGCCGAGCGCGCAGTTCGAGAGCCCGTCGGGGCACAGGCCGTAGCCCGTCCCACCCGAGGAAAGGTCGATGATCACCGCCAGGGGGATCGCAGCAATGGCGATGGCCGCCAGCACGAGCACGGCCACCATGAGACGCAGCCAGAACATGGTCCCAGCAGGGTACCGACGGCCCCGCCGGTACTGGGTACCCGGCCGCGAGCCCTCGATGCTCGGCGCGCAGCGCCGGCGTTGTACGCTCGCCGTCGTGTCGTACGTCCAGGAATCCTTCACCGACGAGGAGGCTGCCCTCCTCTCTCGGTTCGTCACCAACCTCGATCGGCCGGTCTTCGCCCTCATCAACCTCCCGGAGGTGGTGAAGGGAGCCCTGTTCGCCCGGTACTCGCGCTCCCCCAAGTCCGTCCGCCGGTTGCTGCTCGACGAGTTCATCGGCGACAAGGACGCCGCCATCGCCGCGATGGAGTCCGTGGGGGCCGAGCGTGCCGACGCCCTCTACGACCGGATCTTCCTCGAGTACGGCGACGATTCGGTGGCCCAGCTCGGCGGGGTCCACCTTGCCTGCGAGCAGGCATCGAACGTGCTGACGAAAGTGCTCGAGTGGGGGCGTATCGCCTCCTACCTCGAGCAGTCGACCCGCTACATCGCCTATGACAAGCCACTCGGTCCGGGCTACCGGTACCTGGTCCCGCCCGAGTTGGAGGGCACGCCGCTCGAAGCCGAGTACCGACAGGTCATGGACCGGTTGTTCGCCACCTACTCGGAGGCCGTCCCGAGTCTCGTCGCCCACTTCTCAAAGGCATTCCCGAAGGAGGAAGGCGACTCCGACTGGGTGTGGAAGTCCACGATCAAGGCGAAGGCCTACGACACCGTCCGGGGCCTGCTACCGGCCTCGACCCTGTCCAACGTCGGCATCTATGCCTCCGGCCAGGCCTACGAGATGGCCTTGGTCCGGATGCAGGCCCATCCATTGGCAGAGGTACGCGAGTACGGGGCGATGATGCTCGACGAGCTCCGCGAGGTCGTGCCGGCGTTCATGACCCGGGTCGACCGGCCGGACCGGGGTGGCCGTTGGGCAGAGCATCTTGCGGAGACGAGGGCGGCGACCGCTGCCCGCGTCCAGTCACTGGGCCTCGACGACGCCGAGCCCGTCGCCGAGGTGACCCTCGTCGACTGGGACCCCGATGCGGAGCGCAAGCTGGCCGCCGCGGCCCTCTATTCGGAGTCGGAGCTGCCCGACCGCCAACTGGTCGACGCCGTCTCGGAGCTGTCCGACGAGGTGGTGACCGAGATCCTTGCCGCCTACGTCGGCGAGCGCTCCAACCGCCGCCACAAGCCGGGCCGGGCCGCCGAGCGGTCGACGTATCGATTCGACATCCTTTCCGACTACGGGGCGTTCCGTGACCTCCAGCGACACCGGTTGCTGACGATCGAGTGGCAGCGGCTGACGACCCGATACGGCTACGAGACTCCCGACGTGCTCGAGGACTTGGGCCTCGACGGGGTCTGGCACGACGCCCTCGCTGCAGCGGCGGATTTGTACGAGAGGGTTCGGGCCGAGCACGGGTGGGACGTCGCCCAGTACGTCGTGCCGTTCGCCTTCCGGATCCGCTACATGATGCAGTTCAACGCCCGGGAGGCCTTCCACCTCCTCGAGCTACGAACCCAGCCTTCCGGGCACCCGGCCTACCGACGGGTCTGCCAGGAGATGCACCGCCAGATCGGCGAGGTGGCGGGCCACACGCGCCTGGCCGAGGCGATGTCCTTCGTGGACTACTCCGACCCGGAGCTCGAGCGCCTCGAGGAGGCCCGCCGCGCCGACTCGCGCCGGGGCTGATTCAGCTCTGCGGCTTCAGCGGGATGCGGAGGACGAGGTGGTCGTCCTCCACTTCCCAGGAGGCGTGGCCGAGAAGGTTGAAATCGAGGAAGTCCGTGTCACGGGCCTCCAAGAACTTGTTCCGCTCTGCTCCCGCCACCGGGGGCAGCGGCCTCTCCTTGGCCGCCTGGGCGCGGTTGGCGAAGCGGGCGATCATTGCGTCGACATCGAGTCCAGCCATGCGCCGAGGCTAAACCACGCGATCGCAGAGACGGTGGCCCTCCCTAGATTCCCCGATCGATGCATATCGACATCATCTCGGGCAAGGGCGGCGTCGGCAAGAGCGCCGTGGCCGCGGCACTCGCCCGGCTGCATGCCCGACGCGGCGATCGGGTGCTCGCGATCGCCATGGTCCCCGGCGGCGGCTTGGGGTCCCACCTCGGGCTCCGCGAGCTCACCTTCGACCCCCAGCTCGGCGTGGACGGCGTCCGGGCCCTGGAGCTCGACAAGGCGGCCGCCCTCGAGCAATACGTCCACATCTACTCCCCGATCCCCCTCGTCGCCGAGGTTGGTCGGATGGTGCGGATCTTCGACGTCCTCGCCGAGGCCGCTCCCGGTGTCCGCGAAATCGTCACGATCGGCAAGGTCGCCTACGAGGCATGGGAAGGGCCGTGGGACCGGATCGTGGTAGACGCCGTCCCGACCGGCCAGCTCGCCAGCCAGCTGCAGGCGCCCGACACGATCGCCGAGCTGATCCCCACCGGACGGGTCCGGGAACAGGCCGCCCGGATCAGGAGCGAGCTGACGGAGAACTCCAGCGTCACCCTCGTCACCCTCGCCGAGGAGCTCCCCGTGACCGAGACCCTCGAGGGCTTCGACGAGCTCGAGGGCCTGCCCCCCACCCGCACCCCCATCATCGCCAACCGGCTGGTCGGTCCGCCTCCGCCGGCCACGGACGACTCGTCGGCCGCTGCCGCAAAGGCGCTCGCGTTCCACGCCGACATCGCGACCGGCCAGGCGCACTGGCTCGCCGAGCTCCCGGACGGGCCCCGGCTCCCCTACCTGTTCGGGACCGACGACCCGTTGCTCGTCTCCGAGTTCCTCGGCACCGTGCTGGCGGACCACCGATGAAGGTCATCGCCGTCGTCGGGGCCGGTGGGGTCGGGAAGACGACCGTGTCCGCGGCCATCGCCGTCGACCTGGCACGACGCGGTCTCCGGACGCTCGTCATCACCGTCGACCCGGCCAAACGGCTGGGCACGGCACTCGGGCTCGAGGGCGTTGGCTCCGAGCCGGTGGAGACGTCGGAGCCGGATCTCTGGGCAGCGATGCTCGACGCCGAGGAGTCGTGGCACGAGGTGGCCCGCCGCTACGCGGATCCGACCGTGGCCCGCCGCCTGGAGGAGAACCCGTTCTTCGAGGCGATTGCCGGACGCTTCCCGGCATCGCAGGCATTCGCCGCCGCCGACACGATGGCCGAGCACGTCGGCTCCGGCCGGTGGGAGGCGGTCGTGGTCGACACCCCGCCGTCGGCCGGTGGCGTCGAGTTCTTCACCGCAGCCTCCGACATCACCGAGCTGGTGGGGGGCCGCCTCATCAAGATCCTGACGGGGAGCCGGGTCCCCGGCGCGCGGCGCATGTTCGTCGTGGTCGGGGCGCCGGTGCTCCGGCTCGCCGACAACATCCTCGGCGGGCCGGTGCTCACCGAAGTGGCCGACTTCTTGTTCGACCTTCGCACCACCTACGACGGCTTGGCCGAGCGGGCGGAGGAGATCGGAGCCATCCTCCGGGCTTCGACGACGGTCGTCGTCACCACGCCGGAGCCCGCGCCGATCTCCGAGGCCCTCCAGTTCGGCGAGGCGCTCCCGGAGGTGGCCGCCGCGCCTTCCGTCGTCCTCCTGAACCGGGCATTGCCGGCGGCGTGGGCCGACGAGCTCGATGTCCCCGGGGACGACGCGCTCGCCCGCACCCTTCGCGGTTGGGCAGCGGAGTCGGCCCGCCAGATCCGTCTGCAGCGCCGGCTCGAGACGGAGCTCGATGCGCCGGTGAGGCCGGTACCCCGGTTGGCGGAGGCACCGGTCGGATTGGATGCCCTGGCCCAGCTCCTCCCCCAGCGGGCGGTCGATCGCATCGTGGGGCCGTCCTAGAGGGGCTTTGCCATCCGACGGTGCACGACGAGCCGGCCGAACCCGTTCGCCGGGCCCGGTCCCCGCTCCTCGGTCACCTCGAATCCCAATCGTTCGTAGAGCGCCTGGGCCCGAGCATTGGTCTCTGCCACGTGCAGGGAAGCCTCCGTGTACCCGTCGCCGAGGGAGAGCAGGTGGTGGATGAGCCGGGTACCGATCCCTCGGCCGCGAACGTTCTCCGCAACCCCGAGGTGCCCGAGATACCACTCCCCCTCCTTGGGTGG
>JAHEFX010000105.1 GCA_024639975.1 bacterium | reverse complement strand
GTGGATGGAACGCTTCCCGACCCCCGCGGCGTGCGCGTCGGCCCCCACCGAGGACGTGCTCCGACTCTGGAACGGCCTCGGCTACAACTCCCGGGCCCTCCGCTTGCAGGCCGCGGCGGCTCTTGTCGCCGAGAACGGTTGGCCGGAAGACCCGGAGGGTCTCATCGACCTCCCCGGCGTCGGGCCCTACACCGCCGCAGCCGTTGCCTGCCAGTCCTTCGGGCACCAGGTCCCCACGATCGACACCAACCATCGCCGGGTGATCTCACGCTGGGTCGGCACTCCCCTCGACGGAAGAGAGCTCGAGGAGACGGCATTCGGCCTCCTGCCGGTCGGGCTGGCCGAGGACTGGAACCAGGCCCTGATGGATCTCGGGGCCGGCCCGTGCGCGAAGGACCCGGACTGCGCAGCCTGTCCCGTAGAGGAGTGGTGCGCCGATCCCACCATCTACCGACCACCCCCCTCGCAGGGGCGCTTCGCAGGCTCCTCGCGTGAAGCCCGGGGAGCCGTTCTCCGGGCGGTCCTCGATCGTCGGGGGACCGCCGACGACCTCGCCGAGCGCATCGGACTCCCACGCCAACGCCTGGACGCGGCCCTGTCGGCACTAACCGCCGAAGGTCTCATCGCCGAGAAGGGTGGGGTGTACGGGCCGCCTGCTAGACGGCCTGCGCCTGCATGATGTCGAAGAGGTTGTCCTCGGGGTCGGCACACGTGCGCCACACGTAGCTCATCCACCGGTGCGCCTCGCCGACTCGTCCGCCCAGCTCGGTGACCCGCTCGAGCGCGGCATCGAGGTCCTCGACGACGAGGTCGACGTGGACCCGGTTCTTCCCCTCGAACTCGTCGTCGACGCGTTGGAGCCAGAGGGTCACCCCGCGACCCTCTGACGGGCCGAGGAATCCGAAGGGCTCCTCGATGGTGGTCTCCACCCCGAGGAGGCTGCCCCAGAAGGTCGTCATCAGATCCAAGTCGTGGCAGTCGATCGTCGAGGCGATCAAGACTGGAGTGGCAGGGTCTCGTGGTGAGGACATGGGGCCGACGCTACGCCTACCCGAGACCGCCGCGACCATCCCTCACCCATCATTCTCGATTAGAGGTAACCTGAGTCGTATCGACATAGAAACGGAATACGAACACGCCCTCGGGTGTTGGACGTTCCCCCATCCCTCCGGAGCCCCCGATGCCCGAACTGAAGTCAGCAGCCCTCCCCGTCCTCCCCCTCCGCAACGGCGTCATCTTCCCGCACATGGTCGTCACCGTCTCGATCGAGACCGAGGAGGCCCGCCTCGCGCTCGCCGCCGCCGAGTCCACCGGGGGGCGCCTGCTACTCGTCCCCCGACTCGACGGCCGCTACGCCAACGTCGGCACCATCGCCACGATCCAGGAGACCCGTGGCGATGACCGCCTCCAGGTGGTGATCGCCGGTGAGGCCCGCGCCCGCGTCGGTACCGGACTGCCCGGCGACTCCTCCGTGCTCTGGGTGGAGGCCGATCCCGTGGAGGACGTAGACGTCGACGACCCCGATCTCGTCACCGAGTTCAAGGCCGTGGTCGAGGCGATCCTCGAGATCCGGGGTGCCGGGGGGATCGCCGACCGACTGCTGGACTCCGACGACCCGGGCCTGCTCGCCGACCTGTCGGGCTACGCGCCTGATCTGAGCCTCGAGCAGAAGATCCGGGTCCTCGAGACGTTCGATCCGATCGAGCGGCTCCGCCTCGTCACGGGGCTGATGACCGAGACGCTCGCCGACATCCAGCTGCGGCATCGTGTCCGCGAGGACGCCGCCGAGCGGATCGAGGAGAGCCAGAAGGAGTTCCTCCTGCGCCAGCAGATGGAGTCCATCCGCCGGGAGCTCGGCGACGAGGATTCCGTCGTCGACGAGTACCGCTCCAAGCTCGCCGACCGCAGCCTCCCCGAAGCGGTCTCCGAAGCCGCCGAGCGCGAGCTCGACCGGCTCGAGCGCATGAGCGAGCAGTCACCCGAGCACTCCTGGGTCCGCACCTGGCTCGACACCGTCCTCGACGTCCCCTGGGAAGAGACCACCGAGGACGACCTCGACACCAACCGGGCCCGTGAGGTCCTCGACGCAGACCACACCGGCCTCGACGAGGTGAAGGACCGGGTCATCGAGCACCTCGCCGTTCGCAAGCTGAAGACCGAACGTGGGATAGAGGACGAGGCCGATCGGCGCGGTGGCGCAATCCTTCTCCTTGCGGGCCCTCCCGGAGTCGGCAAGACCTCCCTCGGGGAGTCGGTCGCCCGAGCCCTTGGCCGCGAGTTCACCCGTATCGCCCTCGGCGGCGTCCGGGACGAAGCCGAGATCCGCGGCCACCGCCGCACCTACGTCGGGGCTCGGCCCGGCCGGATGGTCCGGGCGATGATCGACGCCGGGACGATGAACCCCGTGATCCTGCTCGACGAGCTCGACAAGGTCGGCGCCGATTGGCGCGGCGACCCCTCATCGGCGCTTCTCGAAGTACTCGACCCGGCCCAGAACCACACCTTCCGGGACCACTACCTGGAGGTCGACCTCGACCTGTCGGACGTGCTCTTCATCGCCACGGCCAACCAGCTCGAGTCGATCCCGGGGCCGTTGCTCGACCGGACCGAGGTCATCACGATCGACGGCTACCACGAAGCAGAGAAGCTGACGATCGCCCGCGAGCACCTGCTCCCCCGCCAGGTCCACCGTGCGGGTCTGGAGCCCGAGGAGCTCGAGATCTCGGACGACGTCCTCACCGAGGTCGTGGACCGCTGGACCCGCGAGGCCGGGGTCCGTGGGCTGGAGCGTCGCCTTGGCACGCTGTCCCGCAAGGCAGCCACGAAGATCGCCGCCGGCGAGACTGCTCCGATCGTCATCGAGACCGACGACCTGCGCCCGATGCTCGGCCCGGCCCGGAAGGACCGGGAAGAGTTGATGGGCCGTACCTCGGTCCCGGGCGTCGCCACTGGTCTGGCGGTCACCGGCTCCGGCGGCGATGTCCTCTTCGTGGAGGCCGGCACCATGGACGGCGAGCCGGGACTGACGCTGACCGGGCAACTCGGCGACGTGATGCAGGAGTCGGCGAAGATCGCCCTCTCCTGGGTCCGCTCGAATGCCGCGGAGCTGGGGATCGACTCGGCCGACCTGCAGAAGCGATTCCACATCCACTTCCCGGCCGGAGCGATCCCCAAGGACGGCCCATCGGCAGGTGTCACCGTCACGACGGCCCTCGTCGGACTCCTGACCGGCAGGACCATGCGATCGGAGGTCGCCATGACTGGTGAGATCTCGCTGCAGGGACTCGTCCTGCCGATCGGTGGGGTGAAGCAGAAGGTGCTCGCCGCCCACCGGGCCGGGCTGACCGAGGTGATCGTGCCGTCGGCCAACGCCGACGACCTCACCGACGTACCCGAGGCCGTTCGGGAGTCCATGACCTTCCACACCCCGACCAACCTCTCCGAGGTCCTCGAGGTGGCGCTGGCCTGACCATCCGCGGGCCGAGTTCGGGTCCAAGCACCGGCTCGGCCCACAGGACCTCCGACCGAGACCCCACCCGGGACCCTGGGTTCGTGGTCAGCCGGTGGCTTCAGCGGTGGCGATGGCGGCGAACAGCTCCTCGAAGCGCGAAAGGCTCCCCAGGTCGCCGACCGAGACGAACCAGTCGTGCGCCTCCTCGGCCAGTTGGTCGGCCAGAGTGCCTCGGCCCAGGAGAAGGGCGAGCTCGGCCCGCCATTCCGACGCCCCGAGCGGGCCATCCGCCCGCTCCACATCGGCCAGCACGGATCGAATGCGTTCGACGGTGACTTCGGCCCCCGCCAGGACATCCCTGATCAGATCCGACAAGGCGGCGAACGAGTCCCGCCGCCCTCCCGGATCGAAGCTCATCGCCGATGCGGTCTCGACGGCCGCGGGATCCCGCCTGCGCGCCGCCACGGCGAGTGCCGTGTGCCGGTACTGGAACACGGCTGGAGGTATGCCACTCTCCAGGACTTCTTCGAGCCCCAGGGCGTATGCCGAGGCGGCGGCGAGGTCTCCCTCCAACCACGCCGCGTAGGACAGGAAGTCCCTCGACCAGTCGCGGTACTGGGGCTCGGGAGCCTCGAGCAGTGGCTCGGTGAGGCGACGAGCTTCCGCCAAGTGGCTCGGGTCTCCTGATGCTCGCCACAGGATGCGCTCGCGGATCGAGGCCGTGGAGTACTCCCAATAGGCCCCATCGGCGGTGTCTACCGAATCGATCTCCGCGACGGCCTCATCGAAGCTCCCCGAGTACTCGTCGAACACGGCCACCCAGGTCATCAGGCGCATCTCGAGTGCTGCGTGACCCACCCGGCGCGAAAGCTCGAACGCGCTTCGGCCCTCCTCCTCCACGGGCATGTATCCATCGGAGGAGCTGTAGAGGAGAAGATTGTTCTGGGCTCGGAGGCCCGACCACGAATCGCCGGCCAGGCGCGTCGATTCCCGGAGCAGTGCAACCCCTTCGTGGAATCGACCCAGTTGTGGGAGCGACGTTCCGCGTGATGTCATCGCCTCCAGGAGGGTGACCATGTCCCCGGCTCTCTCGGCAGCCACCATTACGGGAACGGCGACGTCCGCCGCTTCCTGCCACTTCGCGTCGCGCATGGCCGCGTTGGCGAGCACCGACCCGAGCAGCGCCATCTGAGGATCATTCGCCTTCTCGGCGTCGAACGCGGGAGAGAGCACTGCGAAGGCCTCTCCCGGCACGTCGGCTTCGATCAGTGCCAGACCGAGGACATGGGTGGCCATCCAGCGCTGCGAGTCCGAGCCGTGCCCTTCCGCCCAGACCACAGCCTCCCGGGCCAGTTCCACGGCGCGCTCGTGCTGAAGCGTCGCCGAAGCCGCCTTGGAGGCGAGCGCCCAAACCGCGAGCCGATCCTCGTCGCTGCCAGGTACCCGGAGAGCCTGCTCGGAGACGACCAACGCTTGGGCGTATGAGCCCAGACCGATGGCGCGCTCGGCAGCCGCCTGGAGCGACGACCTGGCCCTGCGTGCCAACGCGTCGTCTGGCTCTATTTCGTAGGCCTTGAGGTAGTGGTCGGCAACGACTGCCGCCGCCTCGACCGGGGCAACACTCTCGAAGTACTCGGCTACCTGGACATGCCTCGCCACCCGGTCAGCCTTGGCGATCCGGCCGTAGGCCACCTCTCGGATGACGCCTTGCACGAACTGGTACTGGCCACGCTCCGGCGAGAGGGGGTCATGTTCCAGGCGGACCAGCTCACGCCTCGAGAGCTCACGAAGCCGCGGCCTGAGGTCGTCTGCCGAGGCACCGGTGAGGACCGAGAGGCCCTCCTCGGTGAAGGCCTGGCCGAGGATCGCGCAATCCTGGAGGAGGGCCCGGTCCTCGGGTGAGAGCCGGTCGAGCCTCGAACCCACCACCGCATGCAGCGAGTCCGGGAGCGCCACGTCGGCGATCTCCCCAACGGGACTGAAGCCGTCATCGGCCGGAGCGAGCGATCCGCTGTCGACCAGGGCCCGCAGGAACTCCACGGCGTACAACGGGACGCCGCCCGCACGATCGACGACCGAACCCACGAATTCACCGTCCGCCGCGGGGACCACACCTCGAACGAGCCGGCCCATCTCGCCCGATGAAAGGGGACCGAGATGCAACGACGAGAAACCGCCACGCCCCGAGCCCCATCCGGGGCGGCGGTCGAGGAGGTCGGGGCGGGCAAGGGTCACCACGAGAATCGGCGAGGTCGGGGAGAGATCCACCAGCTCCTCGATGAACTCCAACTGCCCGGCATCGGCCCAGTGCAGGTCCTCGAACAACATGATCACGCTGTCGCGGGATGCGATTCGTTGGAAGAACGTACGAATCGCCGAGAACAGCTCGCCCCGGTTGACCCCCGCCATGTCCTCGAGGCCGAGGAGCCCGGCGAGCTTCGGTTCGAGCCACTCGATCTCTTCTTCGTCGCCGACGAACTCGGCAACCGCTGTTCGCAGCTTGGTCCGGGCGGCGTTCGGTTGGTCCTCGTCGGTGATGCCGGCCCGGGAGCGGACCATCTCGGCCAAGGCCCAGAAGGTGACGCCTTCGCCGTAGGCAGGAGAGCGTCCTTGGTGCCATTTGAAGACCTCAGTGACACCGTCGAGGTACTTCACGAGCTCCCAGGAGATCCGGCTCTTGCCGATGCCTGGCTCTCCGACGATGGAGACGAGTCGGGCGGACTGGTCGCGGCTCGTTGCATGGACCTGGTCCTTCAGGAACCGGAGCTCGTCCCCCCGGCCGACGAACGGTGGCTCGATCGTGGCCCACCGGCCGCCCCCGCCCCGCTGGCCGACGACCGCGGCCGCTTCCCATACGGCGACCGGCTCCGACTTCCCCTTCGCGTCGATGGCGTCGACGACCCGGTAGACGAAGGCGTCCGCCGTGAGTCTCTGGGTCGATTCGCCGACGTAGACCGTGTCGGGCTGGGCCGCTGACTGGATCCGGGCGGCCGTGTTGACGATGTCGCCGATCACCAAGCCGTGCTGGTTCCCGCCCTCACCAACGGCCGTCTCTCCTGACAGCAGACCGACCCGAACCGATAGCTCCACACCGAGCTCGTCGGCGAGGGCAGCCACCACGTCCACGAGCTCGAGCCCGGCGCGGACGGCGCGTTCGGCGTCATCCTCGTTGGCAACGGTCGTGCCCCAGAAGGCGGTGATGGCATCGCCGATGAACTTGTCCACCTCGCCACCGAACCGCTCGATCACCGCTCTGGCCCGCTCGAAGTACACGGTCAGCATCGACCGGACGTCCTCGGCGTCGGACGACTCCGTCATGGAGGTGAAGCCGACCAGGTCGGCGAAGAGCGCCGTGATGAAGCGCCGTTCCGCAGAGGGTCGCGTCTGTCCTTCGGTTGGGACGGGCACTGCGTCGGAGAGCCCGAAGCCACAGGAGCCACAAAAGCGCGAGCCCGGTTGGTTCTCGGCGCCGCAGTTCGGACAGGGAGGGGACATGGGTGATCCGCAGTGATTGCAGAATCGCTGTCCCTCGGGGTTGGTGCCCCCGCACGCCGAACAATCCAAAGGTGCCTCCTCCGAACGGGAGAGTACCGACGCCAGCCTCTCCGGGTCTAGGCCCTCGCAGAGGCGAGGAGTCGACGAAGGTTGGGCGAATTCGGCGCCTGGCCCCGATCCGGGCCCGAGGAAGGCCAGGTGGGCCCAACCCGGAACCGCGGGTTCAGGCGTCGACGGCGTCTGGTTCGCCGACCACCCCGTAGGGCTCCGCCTTTCGCTGGCGGTAGGCGAGGACGACCGCTCCAACGATCAGGAGCCCGATCGAGACCCAGGCGTTGCGGGAGAGACCGAGGACCCGGAAGTCGGTGTCGGTCCTGATCAACTCGGTCAGGAAGCGGATCGTCCCGTACAACAGCATGTACATCGCGATGCCCGAGCCCCGCTTCAGGATGCCCCGACGCTC
>JAHEFX010000104.1 GCA_024639975.1 bacterium | reverse complement strand
GGTGTCGATGGTCGTGATGTCCGACGACTTCGGTGGCGAGTGGGTCCAACTCGATGGCACGGCGGAGGTGATCGATCTGCCCGAGGCCGTCGAGCCCCTCGTCGAGTACTTCCGGGTGATCTCGGGCGAGCACCCCGATTGGGACGAGTACCGGGAGGCGATGGTGAACCAGGGCAAGTGCCTGGTCAGCATGACCATCCATCGCTGGGGCCCGATCGCCAAGGGCGGTTTCCCCGCGCGCCTGGTCGGGTAGGCCGGAGCGCGATTCGTCGTCCTTGCCGGCTACGACGGGGCTCAGCTGGTCGGGTCGGGCGGGTAGTAGCCCTTCGTCCCGTCGACCAACTCGCGGACGATGTCTGCGTGGCCGGCATGGCGGGCGGTCTCCTCGATGAGGTGGCCCATGATCCAACGCATGTCGACGGGGCCGTCCTCGTCCATACCTACGGCGTCCAGCCCCAGATCGTCCACGGCAGCGTCCGAAGCCGCCCGTGCCTCCGCATAGAGGGCCAACACGGACTCGATCGTGTCGGACTCGAGCGGCTCGAAACCGAACCCATCGATCTCGGTGGTCTCGTCCTCGGGGATCGGCCGGTCGAATGACAGTTGGAACCAGCCGTACTCCACCCAGGCGAGGTGTTTCACCAACCCGAGCAGGCTCGTCCCCGATGGGACCGGCGACCAGCGGGCCTGCTGTTCTGTGAGCCCGTCCAGCTTCCACACCATCACGTCGCGGTTGACGTCGAGGAAGTACTGCAGCGCCTCGCGCTCGGTGGCGCCTGCCATCGGGACGCGGCGCTCCATCAATCCCCCGACGGCAGGTAGCCGGTGGTCCCGTCGAGGAGCTCGCGGACGGCGTCGGCGTGGCCCGCGTGGCGGGCGGTCTCCTCGATCATGTGGGCGATCACCCACCGCAGGCTCCGTTCGGGTCCCCGACCCCACGCCTTCCCGGTCGTGTCCAGGCTGAGTTCGGAGATGACGTTGTCGGCGAATGCTCGGGCCCGGGCGTAGAAGGCGAGGATGTCCTCGGTCGACTCGTCGGCTCCGACCCGGAGGTCGGCGTCCTCGTCGTCCTCGTCGAACGGCAGCGGCTCGACCTCGATGTCGAACGTGAGCCCGAACCAGCCGTATTCGACGGCGGCCAGGTGTTTGACCATGCCGAGGAGGTTGGTGCCCGACGGCAACGCCGCTTCGCGCATCTGCTCGTCGGTGAGCCCGTCGAGCTTCCAGACCATGACGTCGCGGTTCTTGTCGAGCATCCCCACGAGGATGTCCTTCTCGGACCCGGTGTACTGATCACCCATGCTCAGACCGTACCCCGACCCGGGCCTGGTGGTCCCGAACGATCAACGGCGGTAGCGATCTGACATCCGCCGGATCGGCATCGGTTCGACATCCCTGGCCTCGGGCATGGACGGGTCGTCCATCGACCGGAACCACGCCCCGTAGCGCTCGGCCAGGGGATGGGAGCTGATGCCGTGGAGGAACACACTCAGCAAGATGACGAGGGCAGCCACCTCGAGGATCCGATCGGTGGCCGGGAGGTCGGCCTCGTCGAGGATGAACACGGCGAACAGAATCGATGCCAGGCCGCGAGGCCCGAACCAGCCGATGAACCACACCGTGGGGCGGCCGAGCTTCGAGCCGAGGAGGGAGATGGCCACGGGCACCATCCGGATGACGGTGAGGCTGGCGATGGCATAGAGGACCATCCGCCAGTCGGGCAGGTCGACGGCCGGTCCGACGACGGCGATTCCGAACACGAGGAACGTCAGGAGCATGAGGAGGCGGCCCTCGTTCGCCGTGAACTCCTGGGCTCCGACCCCGTGGTGGCGGGCGATGGCGCCGAAGGCGAGCCCGGCCACGAACGCCGCCACGAATCCGTTGCCCTCGAGGATCTCGGCTCCGGCGAAGGCGGTGACGCCGATGGCGAGCGTTGCGAGTTGGCGGGCGACGCCCGTCATCCAGGCGCGTTCGACGGAGCGGTTGATGAGCTGCCCACCGACCCAGCCCGATACGACCCCGACGAGCACGCCGAACCCGATCTGTCGAACCGTGAACAGCAGCCAGGCCTCCTCGGCGGCCCCTTCTTGGACGGCGGCGAACGCGATGAAGACCGAGATGATCGGCAGCATCAGGCCGTCGTTCAAACCGCTCTCGACGTTGATCGACTGGCGCACCCGGATCGGAACGGCCGGGGATTCGACGACCGATTGTCCGAGCGCTGCGTCGGTGGGAGCGAGCACCGCTGCCAGTAGCGCCACGTCCCAGATCTGGAGCCCGTCGAGGAGTGCCCAACCCACCAGGGTGCCGAGGAGCAGCGTGAGCGGCAGCCCGATGCCGAGCAGCCGGGCAGGGATGCCGATCTGGCTGCGAAGGAGTCGGAGGTCGATCCGGATCGCGTCCGTGTAGAGGATGAGAACGATCGTCGCCTCGGCCAGGAGTCGCAGCGCTCCCGACGACATGTCCTCGCCGATGAGCCCGAAACCGGCGGGACCAAGGAGTATGCCGGCCGTCACGAACACCATCGGACCGGTGATGAACGTGTCCTCGAGTCGTTTCGACACGAGGCTGTAGGCCAGCACCAAGAGGGCGACGACGGCGACGGGGACGAGTTCCACGGGACCCTTCGTTCAGGTCACGCCGAAACTACGCCGCCCTCGCCATCGTCCGGTGTCGGATCGGGTCCGGTCGTAGGCTTGGCAACCCGAGCCGGGAAGGGCAAGCATGGCCGAGAACAAGACCAGAGTCACCGAGGTCGATCCTCGTGAGTTCATCGCCTCGGTCGAGCACCCCACCCGGCGGGCGGACGCCGAGGCCATCCTCGAGATCTTCAAGCGGGTGACGGGCTGCGAGCCGAAGATGTGGGGCGACTCGATCATCGGCTTCGGCCGATACCGCTACGAGTACAAGAGTGGGCGCAAGGACGAGTGGATGCTGACGGGGTTCGCTCCGCGCAAGGCCAACCTCGTCCTCTACGTGATGCCCGGCTACGAGGACAAGGGCGAGGTACTCGGCAGCCTGGGCAAGCACCGGATCGGCAAGAGCTGTCTCTATGTCAACAAGCTCGCCGACGTCGATGTCGGGGTACTGGAGGAGATCGTGGCCGAGGGCGTTGCCGAGATGCGCGAGCGCTACGAGGTGCTCGAGGGCTGACCCTGCCCGGCTACCAGCGCAGCTCGTGCAGGTGGTGGGTGCCCGAGATGCCCTTCAGTTCGGCGGCCTTTGGCGGTGCGAAGTCGAACTCGTGGCCGTTGACCATGCCGACGGTGGTCGCCGACACGAGGATCGTCCCCGGTCCCGCCGCGGAAGCGACCCGTGCCGCCTTGGCGACGGTGAGCCCGACGACGTCGTCCTCGTGGGTCACCACGTCCCCGCTGTGCATCCCGATCCGGACCGGTAGCCGACCGTCCTCGGTGGCCAGTCGCTGGATCGACGCCGCCGCCCGCAGGGCGGCCCCGGCCGAGGCAAAGACGAACATGCCACCGTCACCGAGCGTCTTGACGACGGTGCCTCCTTCGCCGCGAACGATGTCGTCCAGCATCTCGAAGTGCTGGTCGAGGAGTGCCGACCAGGCGGCGTCTTTCATGGTCGCCGACAGCGCCGTCGAGTCGACGATGTCGGTGAAGACGATGGTGGCGGTCCGGGTCCGCGCTCCTTCGACGTCATCGATCGCCTCGCTCGAACCCAACAGGTCGGCGAGGGTCCAGGTGAGGTCGCCTCCTTCGAGCACTTCGTTGGACACGGGGATCGAGAAGTGGAAGTGGATGACCCGCCACGACCCGCCCTCGAGCACGAACACCCACGTCATTCGGTAGAGGTGGACGAGTCCCGCCGCGGACGTCCGTTCGGCTTCCATCACCACCCATCCGGTGTTCCCGTTCTCGAAGGATTCGATTCGCCGGACCTCGTCACGGGCGACCGCGAAGTCCTCCCAGTCCTCGGTTATGACGTCCCCGATGTCGATTCCGCCCTTCCACCATTCGTCGACGTCGCTGCCGACCGAGACCAGGTGTTCGGATTCAGAGAAGATGTTTCGGACGGTGTCGAACTCGGAGGTCTGGCGGGCTCGCAGGACGCGTCGGATGATCGCCTCGAGCTCGGGGGATTCCTGCATGCCCGGAGTATGCCCGTTCGGATCCCGACGAGGTCCTCGAGGCCGGGACGAGATTCCCCGGGAGCGAGTCGTCAGGGGCGTCGAGGACTTGCATCGAACGTCACCTTGGCTGATCTCACGCATGTCTCGGAGTGGGTACCGTCGGCATGTGCGCCGGATCCTCATTGCCCTGCTCGTGGTTCTCGCCGGCTGTGCCCCGACGTCGACCGATGTCGACCAAGGTGCACTGGCCGCCTCCTTCCTCTCGCTCGACGAGCTGGACCGTCTCGTCGCCCGGTGGGACCAGGCGAGCTCGCTGCAGGAGGCCCAAGCGGCAGCGTCCGACGCCCACGACCAGGCGGCCCGCCTCCTGCCCGGCCGCGACGGCGAACCCCAGGGGCTCATCCTCGATGCGGTCGGCACCGACCGGTGCGCCCGCGACGCCCACGGTGGTTCCTGGGACGACCCCGAGGCCCGTTGGTCCGAGTTCGATGCGGCGGTCGAGGCGTGGTCGGAGACGAACAACACCTTCCCGTCGCTCGTGTCCCACCCGATGCGGGTGATGGGCTGGGCACGACTCACCATGGACGCCGCCGACCTCGACGAGGCGCATTCCTATGCGCCCCATGCCCAGCTCCACGTCGCCATCACGAGAGGCGCGCTGGAAAGCTGCGGGGACCGATAGCCTCAAGTTCCGGCGCCGAACGCCGTTGCACTTCCCATGGATCTCCACGAACCGTCGGTCTTCGACGAAGACCCGTGGGGTGAGCCCTTCGACGAGGAGCCCCTCGAGCCTCGTCGGCGCCTCCACCCCATCTACCTGGTGCTCGCGCTCCTGGTGGCCCTCGCGCTCGTGGCCCAGCTCGGGTTCTCCGCCCTGTCGTGGTGGGTCGAGACCCGGCCCGAGCTCTCGTCGCCGCTGACCCCGCCGATCGTCCAGGAGATCGATGTCTCCGAGGAGCGGGTGTGCGACTTCGGCTACTGCCAGGAGGACCGCATCGTCGATGCAGCGTTGGTCACTCCGGGCAGCTACCTCGAGCTGGCGACGACCCAACTCTCCGAGGCCGAGGCCGAGGCCCTGCTCGACGATCTCGTGGTCCAGTTCCCCCGGGCCAAAGGCGTGTCCCTCGTGTACGACCCCCAGGAGTGCCCGGACCTCGGCCAATGCACGACCGGCGAGTACGACCCGAACACGCAGGAGATCTCCCTCTACGACCCGACGGTCGCCGTGCTCCTCCACGAGTTCGCCCACCGGCTCCAAGACGAGGGCAAGTACCTGTCGCTCGACCGGGACCTCGACGACTGGGGGAGCCACTCGGAGGGCTTCGAATGGGCCCTCTACGACGTGGCCACCGCCTACCTCGTGGTGGGTGGCTAGACCTCGTCGGCCATGACCTCGCGGGCCGCTTCGACCTCTTGGCGGGCCTGCCACTGCTGGAAGCTGATGATGCCGTAGGCGATCGCGCCCCAGAAGGCGATGGCGGTGATCACCCCGCCGACGACGAAGAGGAGGAGGTCGGACTCACTCATCGCGTTTGCCTCCGGCGAGGACGAGGGCGCCCAGCGACCACAGCGACGGCACCCAGATGCCGACGAAGAGTCCCTGCTCGCGGTCCACGAAGAACCAGAGGGAGACCGAGAACACGAACGAGAGGAATCCGGCGAGCAGGAAGAGGGCCTTCACGACGGACAGTCGCAGGAATGGGCTGGTGGACTTGGTTGGGGTGGTCATACGCAACTCCTTTCGGGGAGTACGCACGACAGAGGCGCGGCGGATCAGTCCGCGGCGGCCACCCGCCCGAGCGCTCGGCTGACGAACGCAGCGTCCTCGCTGCCCAGCGGCTCGACGAAGAGGTGTTCGATGTCGGCGCGATGGGTGCGGGCCGCTGCCCGGAAGGCCTGCTCACCGGCTGCGGTCCGATCGACGTAGACCCCCCGGCCGTCGTCGGGGTCCCGTCGTTTCGCCACCAGCCCCGCCGCATCCATCCGCGCCACCACCCGGGTGCACTCGGTTCGGGAGAAGAGCGCCCGTTCGGCCAGCTCGTGCATGCGCAGCGGTCCGCCGGCCTCGGTGAGGTGGACCAGGACGTCGTACCACTGGAGTGGCATGTCATGCTCGGCCCGGAGGTTGCGGTCCATTTCGCCGGTCAGGCGCTGGTGGATCTCCAGCAGGGCACGCCACGCACTCAGGGCCTCGTCGCTCGGTCGCATCGGGGAATACACTACCGATAGTTGCAGTTGTAACTACCACAACCCGACACCCGGAGCGACCATGCCCGCCGTCACCGTCGACGACATCCTCAGCCTCCCCCGCATCCCCGCCCCCGACCTCGCCGCGGTCGACCGGCGGGTGAAGTCCGTCACCACCGCCCCCAAGGGCTACGAGGGTGAGGGCTTCCCGGTCCACCGTGCCTTTGCCGGCGTCGACCTCACCGACCTCGATCCGTTCATCCACCTCGACCAGATGGGTGAGGTGGAGTACGCCCCCGGTGAGCCCAAGGGCACGCCGTGGCATCCCCACCGTGGCTTCGAGACGGTGACCTACATGATCGACGGGATCATGGAGCACCAGGACTCCGAGGGCGGCGGCGGTGTCATCACCAACGGCGACACCCAGTGGATGACCGCGGGTTCGGGCCTCCTACACATCGAGACCCCGCCCGAGCACCTCGTGATGTCGGGCGGCCTCTTCCATGGTTTCCAGCTGTGGGTGAACCTGCCCTCGGAAGACAAGTTCATCAATCCCCGCTACCAGGACCTCGACGCCGACTCGGTGGAACTCCTCACCACGCCCGATGGTGGCGCGCTGCTGCGGCTCATCGCCGGCGACGTCGCCGGCCACCGAGGACCCGGCTCCACGCACACCCCGATGGCGATGATCCACGCCACGCTCGCCCCCGGCGCCGAGCTGCGGTTGCCCTGGCGGAAGGATTTCAACGCCCTCGCCTACGTCCTCAGCGGCAAGGGCACCTTCGGCGGGACGGCGCCCGTGCAGTCGGCCCAGCTGGGCGTCTTCGGTCCGGGTGACCTCATCTCGGTCCGCGCCGACGAGGTGCAGGAGAGCCGCAGCCCCGAGATGGACGTCCTCATCCTCGGCGGCCTCCCCATCCGGGAGTCCGTCGCCTGGGCGGGACCGTTCGTCATGAACAACCGGGCGGAGCTCGCCCAGGCCTACGCCGACTTCCAGGCCGGCCGCCTTGGCCGGATCCCCGCCGAGCGGACCTGATCGAAGGTGGAGTCCCTCCAGGCTGGGGGACGGGCCCCGCCGAGAAGCGCTCGTGACGAGACCGGTCTCAGCGAGAAACCCCCCTGCAGGGGGGATGGGCCCCGCCGA
>JAHEFX010000103.1 GCA_024639975.1 bacterium | reverse complement strand
TCGCCGAGCGGGAGGTCCCACTGGAGGACATCATCCAGACGATCGACCTGGAGGAGGCCCAGCCAGAGGTGGCCGAAGCCGATGCCAGGAGCGACGGCGCTCCCGACGAAGGCGCCGTCGGGGACGGCTAGGAGCCGACCGGCTCGAAGAGGAGCTCGATCTCCAAGCGGATCTCGTCGGCGACCTCGGCGATGTGTGCGACGCCGGGGATGGTCAGCCCATAGGTGGATCGCAGGACGTCGGTCGATCCCTCGACCAGCCATCCCGAGTCGGTCTCCTCGAGCTGGACGTCGAACACGACGGGCGCCGTGACGTCTCGGACCGTGAGTGTTCCTTCGAGTGATCCCATGCCGGGGGACAGCTCGCTGTCGGAGTCGGGTACGAACACGATCTCGGGGTAGTCGTCAACGTCGAGGATGAAGCGGTCGATCGCCTCGTCGCGCCAGCCGATCTCGTCGCCCAGTGGCGATGGCGCCGCCCCGCGCTCGGTGACGAACCCCGCAGCGTCCAGGACGACGGGGGAGAGGACGGCCCGTTCGCCTTCCACGGTCACGGTGCCGGCGACGTCGGTGTTGATCCCCTCGACGATGAGCGGTTCGCCACGGAAGAGCTCGAAGATGTAGAAACGCGCCTCGCTGCCCGGTGCGAGCGCATAGGTCGTTCCGGAACCCTCACCCGTCTCGTCCGATGCCGCGGCAACGGCCGCCTCGGGGGCACCGGCCGCCGGCAGTGGCGTAGGTTCGTCGACGGGGTCCGAGCCATTGCAGGCTCCGAGCAGGGCAGTTGCCGTCAGGAGTAGGAGAGCGAAGGACCGTTTCATCGGCAGGGGTACGGGGCGCCCCCCGGGTCCGGACGATTGCGCGCTTGCAATCCCCTACCCCTAGGGGTATATTGTGAACAACATCACAAGGCGTGATCAGGAGACGTTCCTCATGCAAAGACTCGTCGTCATCGGCGCCGGCACGGCCGGCACCATGGTGGTCAACAAGCTTCGCCCGGTCCTCGGCGACTGGCACATCACCATCGTGGACCCGGCCACCGAACACCACTACCAGCCGGGCTATCTCTTCGTCCCGTTCGGGACGTACCAGCCGAACGAGGTCGTGAAGAAGACGACCGAGTTCATCCCCGAGGGCGTCGAGTTCCGCAACGTCGCCGTCGAGCGAGTCGAGTCGGCGGCGAACACGGTCCACCTGGCCGACGGATCGACGCTCGAGTACGACCAGTTGGTAGTTGCCACCGGCACCCACCCGGCTCCGGAGGAGACACCCGGCCTCGACGGCCCGGCCATGGGCAAGACGGTCCATCACTTCTACAGCCTCGAAGCGGCGACGGCCCTCGCCGACGCGCTCGGCGGCTTCACCGGCGGCAAGCTGGTCGTGAACCTGATCGACCTCCCGATCAAGTGCCCGGTCGCCCCACTCGAGTTCACCTTCCTGGCTGAGTCCTTCTTCCATGAGCGCGGCATCCGCGATGACGTCGAGATCACCTACGTGACACCCCTCGAGGGCGCTTTCACCAAGCCGGTGGCCTCTCGCACCCTGGGTGGCCTACTGCAGTCGAAAGGCATCGAAGTCGAACCGGACTTCTACCTCGAGCGGGTCGACGGCGACGAGGGCAAGCTGTGGTCCTACGACGAGCGCGAGGTCGACTTCGACCTCCTCGTGACGGTGCCGCTCAACTTCGGGGCCGGGTTCCTCGCCGATTCCGACCTGCCGATCGACGAGCTGCGCCACATCAAGGTGGACCACGGCAACTTCTTGGTCGATGGGACCGAGAACGTGTTCGCCGTCGGCGACGCGGCCAACCTGCCCACCTCCAAGGCGGGTTCCGTGGCCCATTTCGCGATCGACGTCTTCACCGAGAACTTCGTCGAGCACATTTCCGGACGCCCGATGCACGAGGCGTTCGATGGCCACGCCAACTGCTACATCGAGAGCGGCCACGGCAAGGCCCTGCTCATCGACTTCAACTACGACACCCAGCCCCTGCCGGGCAAGTTCCCCCTGCCGGGAGTGGGTCCCTTCAGCCTGCTGGAGGAGACCGAGATGAACCATGTCGGCAAGATGATGTTCAAGTGGATGTACTGGAACATCCTCCTGCGTGGCAAGGACCTCCCGGTCTCATCGGCCATGACGCTGGCCGGCAAGGTCACCGAGGGCGCCTGATGGAGACCGACACACTCGATCGGATGGATGCGCTCGAGGCCAAGCTCGACCGCATCGCCGACCAGGTGGCTGCCATTGCCGCCGAGTCGGCACACCAGCGCCGTCGGCGTGAGTCGATGGAGGAGCTCGTCGGCGACGTCACACCCCTGCTTGCCTCCGGCATGGAGTCGGTCGGCGCCGAGCTCGAGCAGGCCGACATCGACCTCGGCGACCTGAAGCGCCTCGCGCTTCGGATGGCCGCTTCGGCCGATCGGCTCGATGCCATGCTCATGCAACTGGACTCCCTCTCGGAGCTGGCCGCCGACGTGGCCCCCTTTGCCGGGACAGCCATGGCGTCTGCCACGACGAAGCTGGCCGAGCTCGATGACAAGGGCTACTTCGCCTTCGCAGTGCAGGCCGGTGGCATCCTCGACGAGATCGTCACGAACTACACCGAGGAGGACGTCGCCAACCTGGGCGAGAACGTCGTCCTCATCCTCGATACCGTCAAGCAGATGACCCAGCCCGAGGTCATGGGGCTCCTGTCCCAGACTGCCGGCGCCATCCATGACGAGGCCGAGGCCGCCCTGATGGCCCCGGAGGATCCCCCCTCGCTCTTCGCCCTGATGGGCCAGATGCGAGACCCGGAAGTACGAATGGGCCTGCAGCGGGCCCTGTCGATGCTGCGCTCGATATCCGGCTCGAGCCCAGTCGAACCCAGCCGGACGAACCAAGGAGACGAGTAGCAATGCCTACGACCACGATTGCCGGTCGGGAGATCCATGTCGATGACGACGGGTTCATGACCGAGTACGACGAGTGGAACGAAGACCTCGCCAAGGAGCTGGCGGCCGCCATCGGCATCGGTGACCTCACCGACGGCCACTGGAAGGCCATCAACTTCCTCCGCGAGGACTACAAGGAGCAGGGCGAGACCGCCACGCTCCGACGAGTGACCGCCTCGGGTGGGATCCCCACCAAGGAGCTGTTCCAGCTCTTCCCGAAAAAGCCCGCCCGCAAGATGAGCTACGTAGCCGGACTGCCCAAGCCCGTCGGCTGCGTCTGAAGGAGACCGACATGACCGACGCACCGTTCGTACCCGACTTCGGCGACGACGACGACGAGCGCAAGATCGCCTTCATCTGCTCGAAGGGATCCCTCGACATGGCCTACCCGGCGCTGATCATGGCGTCCGGGGCCCTGGAGCAAGGTTTGGAAGCCCACATCTTCTTCACCTTCTGGGGCATGGACATGATCAACAAGAAGACCATGGGTGACTTGAAGTTCTCCCCGGTCGGCAACCCGGCCACCCACATGCCGGCGGCGCTCGCCCCGCTGCCGGGCATGCAAACGATGGCCACCGCCCGGATGAAGAAGCAGATGGAGGAGCTGGACATCCCGGACGTCCCGACCTTCCTGACGCACCTGTCCGACATGGGCTGCAACCTGTGGGCCTGCAAGATGTCCGTGGACATGTTCGAGCTGGATGAGGCAGGCATGATCGACGAACTCGATGGAGTCCTCAACGTCTCCGATTTCATCGAGATCATCGAAGGCGCCCAGACGATCTTCGTCTGACGGGACCTGATGTGTGTCCCGACGGCGGGTCGACCTCGGTCGGCCCGCCGTGCGCGTCCGGTTAGCGTCCCATCGCCATGACGAATCGCGCCGACATCATCGTCCTCGGATTGGGGACCTGTGGGGAGGACGCCGCCCTGCGCCTCCTCGACCAGGGTCTGTCGGTGATCGGCATAGAAGAGCGGCTCGTCGGCGGCGAGTGCCCCTACTACGCCTGCCTCCCGACGAAGTCCCTGGTCCGCTCGGCCAACCTCGTTGCCGAGGCGCGTCGCGCCGACGGCCTCGTCGGCTCCGTCACGGTCGATCCCGACTGGTCCCTGGTCGCCGGGCGCCTGCGCGACGAGATCACCGGCGACTGGGACGACACCGGTGCCGTCACCAGGTTCGAGCAGCGAGGAGGTCACTTCGTTCGCGGTCGGGGCACGTTCGCCGGTCCCCGATCCGTCACGGTCGGCGACGACACGTACGAGGCGATCCGGGGCATCATCATCGCAACCGGGTCGACACCCTTGGTCCCACAGATCGCGGGCCTCGACGCGGTCGACTTCTGGACGACCCGCGATGCACTCGTCGCCGAGGAGTTGCCCGCGTCCCTCGTGATTCTCGGCGGCGGCCCCGTTGGGTGCGAGCTCGCCCAGGTCTTCACCCGGTTCGGCGTCGCCGTCACCATCGTCGAACGAGCCGACCAACTGCTGCCGGGCATCGAGCCCGAAGGAGCGGCGGTGGTCACCGCCGCGCTGATGGCGGAAGGCGTGACGGTCGTCACCGGCTCGGGTGCCCGGCAGGTCACCTCGTCGCCGGGAGGCGCCATCGTCGGCTTGGACGACGGCCGGGCCGTCGGGGCCGAGCGACTGCTGGTCGCCCTGGGAAGAACGGTCGACACCTCCGACCTCGGTCTGTCCGAAGCCCACGTCAGGGCGGACGGCGGCTTCGTGCGGGTCGATGGTCGCCTCCGGGCGACGAATGGCATCTGGGCCATCGGCGACGTCACCGGCAAGGGCCTCCTCACCCAGGTGGCGCTCTACCAGTCGTCGATCGCCGTCGGGGACATCCTCGGATCCGACCCGATGCCCGCTGACTACTCGAACATGCCCCGGGCCGTCTTCACCGACCCGGAGGTCGGGGTGGCAGGCATGACCGAGGCCGAGGCCCGATCCGCAGGGATCGACGCCGAGGTCGTGACGAAGGCGATGGGCGCCACCTTCCGGGGCTGGCTGCATCGCACGGGCAACGACGGCATGGTCAAGCTGGTCGCCAGCAAGTCGGAGGACCGACTGGTCGGGGGGACGGTCGTCGGACCGCATGCCTCGGACGTTGCCGGTTTCATCGGCCTTGCCATCCGCGAGCACGTCCCGCTCGAGCACCTCGTCGACAGCATCTATGTCTTCCCGAGCTTCTACGGCGCCGTGGGAGAGGCCATCGGCGCATACGGGCGTGGCCTGGGCACCGCGCTCGACCCGGACAACCCACCCCTGTTCACCGACTGATGGGGGATTGGAAGCCGGCGTCGGACGAGCTTGCTCGCTGGGATGCGACCGAGACGGCCGAGCGTGTCCGAGCCGGTGAGGTTTCGGCACGCGAGGTGGTGGTTGCGGCGGTCGAGCGGGCCGAGGCCGCAACGCCCCTCAACGCGGTCGTCACGAGTGCCTACGAACAGGCGGTGGCGGCAGCGGGAATCGTCGATGGGCCGTTCGCGGGTGTCCCGACCTTCATCAAGGACCTGTTCGATCTTGCCGGGGTCCGGACCGGTTTCGGTAGCCGCGCCCTGCCCGACTACGTGCCGGACACCAACGATTCGTTCGTGGACCTCACCGTCGGGACCGGACTCATCCCACTCGGCAAGTCGTCCACCCCCGAGTTCGGCCTCACCGGCACGACCGAGCCGCTCTGCCACCTGCCGACCCGCAATCCCTGGGATCTCGAGCGCTCGTCCGGCGGCTCATCGGGAGGGGCAGGGGCCCTCGTAGCCGGACGGGTCGTGCCGATCGCACAAGGCTCCGACGGGGGCGGCTCCATCCGCATCCCTGCCGGTGTCAACGGCGTCGTCGGCCTCAAGCCCTCACGGGGCCGCTACGCCAACGAGACCGGGGACAAGCTGCCGGTGAACATCCTCGTGTCGGGCGTCCTGACCAGAACGGTGCGTGACCAGGCGCTCTTCCATGGCTCGATCGACGCCGTGGCCGGTTCGCCGGAGCTCCCACGAGTCGGTCGGGTACGAGCCCCGACCGAGCGGGCATTGCGTATCGGTGTGTTCACCGAGAACCCGATCGTCGCCACGGAGCCGGACGTCGTTTCGGCCGTGCACTCGACTGCCGATGTGCTCGCGGGCCTCGGCCACGAGGTCGCGGACGTGGAGCCGATCGCCGGGGAGGAGTTCGTGGAGTACTTCCTTGCCTATTGGGGCTACCTCGCCTTCATGGCTCGCCGGCTCGGGAAGCTCACCATCGACCGACGGTTCGACGGCAGCGCCATGGAGCCCTGGACCCATGGCCTGGTCAGCTACTTCACCCGGCGGATGCACCGGTTCCCTTCGATCATCCGATGGCTGCGGGAGTTCGAGGCCGGCTACGCGGACCTGATGGAGGACTGGGACGTGATCCTTTGCCCCACCACCGCGTCGGCTGCCCCGCCGATCGGGTACCTCGCCGTCGATGAGCCGTTCGAGACGCACCTGGAGCGGATCACCGCCTTCGTCCCCTACACGCCCCCGTGGAATGTCTCCGGTGCGCCTGCGATCTCGCTACCCGTCGGCATGAGTCGTGACGGGCTGCCCGTCGGCGTGCAGTTGGGCGGGAGGCTCGGGCGCGACGCCGACCTGCTGGCCCTCTCGTTGCAGGTCGAGGAAGCAATGGAGTTCACGAGTCCCTGAGGGGTCGGCGTCGGGCCTGCACCGTGAAGACATGCCAGTGCTTGGCCCCTGAGGCCGCCTCCCCATCCTCGTCTTCCTCGACGAAGGACTCGATCTCGAACCCATCGAACAACGCCTCCACCTCGGCCCGGGCGTGGAACGTCATCCCGGGTGCACCGAACCAGGTGTCGTTCGGCCCGAAGAAGTTGGCGGAGATCCGTCCGCCCGGCGCCACGGACGCCTGCACCTTCGCCCACATCGCCTCGAACGCATCCGGTGGGCAGAAGGGCAGCGTGAACGGCGCCACGACCAGGTCGGCCTCGGGTAGCTCGGAGAGGTCCTCGAACCCCTGGACGCGGGTATTCAGGCGGTCTCCGAGTGCTCCGGCCCGGGCGATCGTCCGGCGAATGGCAGAGGGTTGCCCGTCCACGGCGAGCACGAGCCAGCCGTCCTCGAGGAGGTAGCGGGTCTCGGTCCCGTCGCCGCAGCCGAGGTCTATGGCGCGACCCGGCTCGCCGAAGGACGCTGCGGCGCCGACGACCAGCTCCCTCGGCTCCCGGCCGGCCACCGCCTCGTAGTAGCCGTCCCAGTCCACCGCGTCGAGTTCCGAAGCCATGCCACGATCGTAGGTACCTGGTCGCTACGGTTGCGGCGATGGTCGTGCAACTCTTCGTCACCTGCCTCGTCGATGCGCTTCGGCCCGAGGTCGGGGAGGCCACCGTCGACGTCCTCGAGGCGAGCGGCCAGACCGTCGAGTTCCCGGTCGACCAGACCTGCTGTGGCCAGCCCGCCTTCAACGCCGGATTCCGGGACGAAGCCCGCCGGATGGCTGCCCGGACGGTCGCCGTGCTCGATGCAACCGACGGACCGATCGTCATCCCCTCAGGGTCCTGTGCCGACTTCCTCGTCCACCACGCACCGGAGCTCCTC
>JAHEFX010000102.1 GCA_024639975.1 bacterium | reverse complement strand
CACGCGCTCCGTGCGGATCGGGATCGGGTACTCGGTCTCCTGAGGTCGAAGTTCACGGGCGAGCCGGCCCTCATAGAAGCTCTGGCTGCCCTCGACGTGGACATCGTTGCCGTCAATGGCGACTACAAGGCCAGCGATCGCCCAGTGCTTGCCGGTCACGGGGTCGAGCTGGTCGTCGTCCCCGGCGCGGGCCACTTCCTGATGCTCGAGGCACCCGACGCCGTCAACCGAGAACTCGAAAGGGTGGTCGGATAGGGGTTCCAAGCTCCGGGTGCCGGACCCCCTCCGGCACCCGGAGCCGGGATCTCAGTCGAGGATGGCGGTACCGGCGGTCGCCATGTGGGCGACCTGGGCTTCCTGCAGGACCTCGATGATCTCGGAGTCGACGAGCTCATGGCGCTCCAACAGCGCGTCGCGCAGTGCGATGACGAGGTGGCGGTGCTCCTCGATGAGCTTCGTGGTCAGTGCCTTCTGGTCGTCCAGGATCCGGTCCACGGCATCGCGACCGCGATCGTCCCCCAGCACCTGGGCGACGAGGTTGCCGCCGAACGCCCCGGCGTCGAGCGCACGGTACGAGGCAAGTGAGCCACCCAAACCCATGGACCCGACCATCTCGACTGCGGCGTTGGTCGCCGCAACGAGGTCGCCGGCGGGGCCGGTACCCGACTCACCGAAGAAGAGCTCTTCGGCGACCATGCCGCCGAGCGAGATCTGGATCATCGCCTCCATCTCGGAGCGGGTCTGCGTGTGACGCTCCTCGGCCTGGCGGTGGGCGAGGAAGCCGAGGGCCTCCTTGCGCTTGATGATCGACAGCACCTCGAGCTTGCGTCCCTTCCCGACGAGGTAGGCCACGGTCGCATGGCCGGCCTCGTGGGTGGCAATGGTCTCGATCTCGAACTCCGGGGAGTCGACGACCTCCGGCAGGCCGAGCTCGGTCTCGAACCGTGCCTTCCTGACGTCGGCGGCGTCGATCGCCTCACGACCATCCCGCAGGGCGAGCAGCAGCGCCTCGTCGAACAGCCGGTCGAGGCTGGCGGGGGAGTAGCCCAACGTCGCGGCTGCGATGTCCTCGCGAGCTTCTGGTTCGTCCAACTCCCGGACGTGGGACTTCGAACCGAGGAAGTAGTCGATGAGTTCACGACGAGCCGACTTGCCGGGTAGCCCGAAATGGAGGACCCGGTCGAATCGCCCCGGTCGCAGGAGAGCCGTGTCGAGGGAAGCTGCCCGGTTGGTCGCTGCGATGAGCAGCACGTTGGTGTACGGGATGGGCTTCGACTTCAGCTGGCGGTGGGGAGGAAGGAAGCGGTTCGTCCGCTCGCGGAACCAGTTGGCGACCTTCTCGCTGGTCGTCGGGTCGTCGAACGACTGCATCTGGACGAGGAGCTCGTTGACGACGCCGCCGGTGCCCTCGCTCATCGAAGCCTTGTCCACGGCCTTGCCGTTGCCCCGCCAGGACAGGGCTTGGCTGACCCCGCCGCGGGACATGGCGATGGCATCGATCTCCTCGATGAACCCGATGGCGCCGCCCTCGCGTCGGGCCTGTTTGCGCAGCGCCTTGAAGAATGATCGGATCTTGCGCGCCGTGGCGCCGTACCACATGGACTGGAAAGCGGTCGACGAGACGAACAGGAACGGGACGTTCGCCTCCTTCGCCATCGCCTTCGCCATATGGGTCTTGCCGGTGCCCGGGGGCCCCTCGAAGAGGATGCCTCGGCGTGGCCGGCCGCCCATGCCCAGTCGATACGCCTCGTGGTCGGTCAGGACCGAGAGCGTGTGCCGGACCTCGCCCTTGACCTTCTCGAGGCCTTGGACGTCGTCGAAGCCGATGTCGATGTGCTCGGGCGGCACGATGGTGTGCGGTGAGCGGCCGTTGCCGAGCATCGGGAGTACGAGGACTGCTCCGAGCAGGAGCACGATGACGATGCCGGGAAGCCAGAACATGGCGTCGTCGGGCAGCGAGAACTGGGGGAACACCGGTTGGCCGGTGAGGACCCGCCACCACAGCCAGCCGGCCGGGATGGCGAGGAAGGCCGCGAGCTTGACCAGCCGCTTCTGTCGATCACGCTCTCGCTGGGCTGCGACGTCTGCCATGTGGGGGTCCTTCCGGCGGTCTCTGCTCTCACCCTGATGGTACGACACGGAGAGTGGTCAATGTTGGGGAAACGGACACCCTCCGTGGGGGAATGGCCGACGCTTCCGGCGGTTGGGAGAGGCGTGCGGATCGCCATCCTCCCCACTGTCCCGGCGCTGGTGCTCGCTGCCTGCGGCGGCGGGGAGGCAGTGGCTGGGGACGCCGTCGTGGACGGGGACTTCACCGAACTGGCCGACGGGTCGTCGCCCCCGACTTCGCCATGACGCTCGCCGATGGGAGCGAGTGGCGTCGATCGGAGCAGACCGAGCCGATCGTCCTGGAGTTCCGGGCGGACTGGTGCCATGTGTGCGCCGATGAGCTCCCGATCCTCGACGATCTCGTCCCGGCCTACGCCGCCGACATCGAGTTCCTCGCCGTGGCCGGCCGGGGGACCCCGAGTGGCGCAGCTGACAGGGCCGGCGACTACTTCGACTCTCGGGGAGTGGGCATGGGCCCATGACGCCGAGGGGACCATCGGCAGCTCTTCGGTGCGAATGGGACACAGACCTTCGCGTTCCTCGCGGCCGATGGCAGGGTTCTCGGCGTCCAGCCGGGGGCGTTGCCGGACGACAGGGCCGGGCTCCTCGACCAGGTCGTCGCCGTCGGCGGCTGATGGCTGGCAACATGTCGGCCATGGCACACCGCACCACCGCCGAGCTCGAAGCTGCGCTCGATGACATCCGTTCCGCGCCGACCGATGGCGGGACCCTCGAACTCATCGTGGCGCGTCCGGCAGAGGACCGGCGGGTCGTGCTCGAGGAGGGGATCCTGGACGTCGAGCAGGGTCTCGTGGGGGACAACTGGTCGACCCGACCGAACTCGCAAACGTCCGACGGCGGTCCGCACCCCCGAATGCAGCTGAACCTCATGATGTCGCGGGTGATCGGCCACATCACCGACGGGGACCGCGAGCGTTGGCCGCTGGCAGGCGACCAGCTCTTCGTCGATCTGGATCTCTCGAGCGAGTCACTGCCTCCCGGCACCCGGCTCGCCATGGGGGAGGCGGTCATCGAGATCACCGAGGTCCCGCACCGCGGCTGTGCGAAGTTCACCCGCCGTTTCGGACTCGACGCCCACCACTTCGTCAACTCGCCGCTCGGCTCCGAGCTGAGCCTCCGTGGCGTCAACGCGATCGTGGTCGAGGGCGGGGCCATCCGTCCGGGCGATCGCCTGACGCGCGTCTGAATGCTCAGTTTCCGTCTGGGCTCGATCCCGGTCCGCATCCGGCCGACGGTCCTCCTCATCGGGGCATTCGTCTGGTTCCAAAGCCGTGATGTGGTGGCCGCCCTCGTCTGGACGGGTGCCTTGGTCGTGGCAGTCCTGACCCACGAACTGGGTCACGCACTCGTCGTGCGACGGGTTGGCTCGGAGCCGACGGTCACCGTCTGGGCCTTCGGCGGCTACACCTCGTGGGTCCCGACTCCGGGAATCGGTTGGCGCCAGCGGTTCGCCATCTCGGCCGCCGGATCGGCCCTCCAACTTGCGGTGGCGGCGACCCTGTGGGCAGCCGGGGCTGCCGGGATCCTCGGAGGTGCGGTCCAGTCGGCGTTCGGGGAGAGCCCCTGGAGTCTCTCGTCGGCTGCGTTCCAATCCGGACCGGCAGTGGGGCTGTTGGCGATCGTCGTGTACCTCGGCATGGTCTGGAGCCTCTTCAACTACATCCCGATCCCGAGCCTCGACGGTTCCCACATGCTGGAGGCGTTCCTGCTCGGCCGCCGCATGCAGCCCAAGACCGTGGACCGCGTGGTCCTCGTCGTCGGCCTGGTGGTCGCCGCTGCCCTGGCGGGCTACCTCCTCTGGACCGGTGAGCGCTTCCTCGCCGTGTTCGTCCTGGTCGTCGCCGCCGCCGGCATCAGGTAGGCCAGCGGTGTCGGCGGACTGACGCACCACGCACCGACGAGCGATCCCTCGGGTCGGCGATGTGTCCCGCCCATGGAGTCGTCAGCACCTTGTCCCGGCGAGTGGGGCCCCGGGATTCCGGTTGGCGATATACGGGGATGTGCGCGTATACTCACCGTCCGGTTCTTCGGAGCCGGCCTTTCTGGTGCGCTTGCGCGCTGGTGAGGACACCGGTCGACTCGGTGGCCGCCCGTCCCGTACGGATGCCGGCCAACCCCGGGAAGACCGTCGGAAACGCCCGTCCCACGGACCCCATTGCGTGGCCCTCCGTGTGCCGTGCGCCCGAAACACAGTTGTTTGCAAGGAGAACGATGCCGACGATCCAGCAGTTGGTTCGGCAGGGCCGGCGCCCGAAGCCGAACAAGGAGCGTACGCCGGGCCTCGCGGGGTCCCCGCAGCGACGCGGTGTGTGCACGCGCGTCTATACGGTCACCCCGAAGAAGCCGAACTCCGCGTTGCGGAAGGTCGCGCGTATTCGCCTCAGCTCCGGCATCGAAGTGACGGCGTACATCCCCGGTGAAGGCCACAACCTCCAGGAGCACAGCATCGTGCTCGTCCGTGGCGGTCGTGTGAAGGACCTCCCCGGTGTTCGCTACAAGGTCGTTCGTGGCGCCCTCGACACCGCCGGTGTCGGTGATCGCCGCCAGGCCCGTTCCCGCTACGGCGCGAAGAAGGAGTCCTGAGATGGCACGCCGCGGCCCCGCCCCCAAGCGCGACATCGACCCGGATCCGGTGTACCGAAGCGTCCTGGTCAGCCAGGTCGTCAACAAGGTGCTCCAGGACGGGAAGAAGGAGACCTCCCGTCGGATCGTCTACGGCGCCCTCGAGATCGTCGAGCGTCGCACCTCCCAGGATCCGCTGACGGTCCTGAAGCGTGCCATCGAGAACCTCAAGCCCCAGGTGGAGGTCCGCAGCCGCCGTGTCGGTGGTTCGTCGTACCAGGTCCCGATCGAGGTCGCCCCACGCCGTAGCCAGACCCTCGCCGTCCGTTGGCTCGTCGACTACGCCCGCAAGCGTCGCGAACAGTCGATGGCCGAGCGCCTCGCCAACGAGATCCTCGACGCCAACAACCGCACCGGTGCCGCGATGAAGCGCCGCGACGACATCCACAAGATGGCGGAGTCCAACCGAGCCTTCGCCCACTACCGCTGGTAGCGGTAGTCCCCACCTGACAACTCCATAGCGACCGGATCCAGAAAGAAATACAGGAGCAGAGACGAGCATGCCTCGCCCACACCCCCTCGAGAAGACTCGAAACATCGGAATCATGGCCCACATCGATGCGGGCAAGACGACGCTGACCGAGCGCATCCTGTATTACACCGGTCGCACCTACAAGATCGGCGAAGTCCACGAGGGCGGCGCCGTCATGGACTGGATGGAGCAGGAGCAGGAGCGGGGGATCACCATCACCTCCGCCGCCACCACCGCCTTCTGGAACCTCGGCGGTCTGAAGGGCGAGGACCTCGACGACAAGTACATGGTCCAGATCATCGACACGCCCGGCCACGTCGACTTCACCGTCGAGGTCGAGCGGTCGCTCCGGGTGCTCGACGGTGCCGTCGCCGTGTTCGACGGTGTTGCCGGTGTCGAGCCCCAGTCCGAGACCGTGTGGCGCCAGGCCGACAAGTACGGCGTGCCCCGCATGTGCTTCATCAACAAGCTCGATCGCACCGGTGCCGACTTCTGGGCCGACGTGGAGTCGATCGTCGACCGCCTCGACGCCACCCCGGTGGTCATGCAGATCCCGATCGGCGCCGAGGGCGACTTCAAGGGCGTCGTCGACCTCGTCGACATGAAGGCCCACGTCTGGCACGACGACGACGGCAAGGAATGGGAGATCACCGACATCCCGGCCGATCTCGCCGACCAGGCCGCCGAGTACCACGAGAAGCTCGTCGAGCAGGCCGCCGAGGCCGACGAGGCACTCCTCGAGAAGTTCTTCGAGGATGGCGGCCTCTCCGTCGACGACATCCACAAGGGCATCAGGGCCGGCACGCTCAACCAGCTGTTCGTCCCCACGTTCGCCGGCTCCGCCTTCAAGAACAAGGGCGTGCAGCTGCTCCTCGACGCGATCGTTCGCTACCTCCCCAGCCCGGTCGACGTCGGTGGCATCACCGGCTTCAAGCCCGGCGACGAGGACGAGGCCATCCACCGCGGACCCTCCGACGATGAGCCGTTCGCCGCCATCGCCTTCAAGATCATGACCGACCCCCACGTCGGCAACCTCACCTACTTCCGGGTCTACTCGGGCACGGCCGACCAGGGCGACCAGGTGGTCAACACCACGTCGGGCCGCCGCGAGCGGCTCGGTCGCATCCTCCGGATGCACGCCAACGAGCGTGAGGAGATCAAGGAGGTCTACGCCGGTGACATCGTCGCCTGCGTGGGCCTGAAGGGCTCCAAGACCGGTGACACGCTCGCCGATCCGTCCGACCCGGTGCAGCTCGAGTCGATGACCTTCCCCGAGCCCGTCATCTCCGTGGCCATCGAGCCCAAGACGAAGTCGGACGAGGAGAAGCTCGGCGAGGGCCTGCAGCGCCTCGCCGCCGAGGACCCGACCTTCACCGTCCACACGGACGAGGAGACCGGCCAGACGATCATCGGCGGTATGGGTGAGCTCCACCTGGAGGTCATCGTCGACCGCCTCAAGCGGGAGTTCAAGGTCGAGGCCAACGTCGGCCGTCCCCAGGTCGCCTATCGCGAGTCCATCAAGAAGGCCGTCCAGAAGATCGAGGGCAAGTACGTCAAGCAGTCGGGTGGTCGCGGTCAGTACGGCCACGCCGTCATCGACCTCGAGCCGCTCAAGCCCGGGTCCGGCTACGTCTTCGACAACACCATCACCGGCGGTCGTATCCCCAAGGAGTACATCGCCCCGGTCGGAGCCGGTATCCAAGGCGCCCTCGAGCAGGGCGTCCTCGCCGGATACCCGATGGTGGACATCAAGGCCACCCTCGTCGACGGCTCGTACCACGACGTCGACTCGAACGAGATGGCCTTCCGCATCGCCGGTTCCATGGCACTGCAGGAAGCCGCCCGTCGGGCTGGCGTCAAGCTCCTCGAGCCCGTCATGGCCGTCGAGGTCGTGACACCCGAGGACTACATGGGTGACGTCATCGGTGACCTCAACTCCCGACGCGGTCGTGTGGAGGGGATGGAGTCACGCGGTTCTGCCCGCGTCGTCAAGGCCGTCGTACCCCTGTCCGAAATGTTCGGCTATGCAACCGACCTCCGTGGTCGGACGCAGGGCCGTGCCACCTACTCAATGCAATTCGATTCGTACCAGGACGTCCCCGACGCCTTGGCCGAGGAAATCGTCGCCAAGGTCCGCGCGTAGGGCCGCTCACCAGATTCAAGGAGCCAGAACATGGGCAAAGAGAAGTTCGAGCGGTCGAAGCCGCATGTGAATATTGGGACGATGGGTCATATCGATCATGGGAAGACGACCCTGACGGCGGCTATCACGAAGGTGTTGGCTGAGGCCCATGGTGGGTCGG
>JAHEFX010000101.1 GCA_024639975.1 bacterium | reverse complement strand
CGTTCGGGCCGTGAACTCGAGGGGCATGAGGTCGCCTTCGGGTCCGGTCGCCTTCCTGAGGCTTCGGCGGAGGTCCGGCCGGTCCCCGCGGCGGTCGGGGCGGCGCCGACGGGTCCGTCGCTCGGGCGGGCGCCAGAGCATGGTGGCGATCAGGCGCCTGACCGCCTCGAGCTCGGCTTCGTCGAGCTCGGCGAAATCCCGGTTGGCGAGCTTCTCGGTGTCGGAGGCACCGACCGCCAGCTCGATCTCCTCCACCTCGTCGGGCTCGGCACCCGTTCCGATCGGCATGAGGCCCGGGGTCGGCATCACCGAGACACGGGACGAGTCGGGTGGGTCATCGGGGACCAGGCCGAGGAAATCGCGAATGACACGATCGAAGGTCGGGTACTCGCCGGGATCTCGACAGACGACGGCTCGCTGGGCGAAGTAGAAATCCCCCGGCCGCTCGAATCCGACGCTCTCGGCGGCCCGGGCCATGTCCGTGATGGTGTCGGCCGTGACGGTGAGTCCTGCAGCCCGGAGCCGCCGGCCGAGCACGGTGACGCGGTCGAGCGGGACCGCGACGGTCACAGCAGTTCGTCGACGCCTGCGTGGCGGATGGCGTCGAGGTCGTCTTGGTACTTCACGACGACACCGAGGGTCTCGTCGACGATTTCCGGCGTCAGGGCGTCGGCGCCCAGCACCTGGAGTGCAGTGGCCCAGTCGATCGTCTCCGCCACGCCCGGTGGCTTGAACAGGTCGAGCGTCCGGAGTCGCTGCATCGCCTCGGCGAGCTGCCCGGCGAGCGTCTCGGAGAGATCGGGGACCTTCGCCGAGACGATGGCCACCTCGCGTGCATGGTCGGGGTAGTCGATCCAGTGGTAGATGCAGCGACGTTTGAGCGCGTCGTGGATCTCCCTGGTCCGATTGGAGGTGACGACGACGATGGGAGGCTCCTCGGCACTGATCGTCCCTATCTCGGGGATGGTGATCTGGAAGTCGGACAGCAGCTCGAGGAGGAACGCCTCGAACTCCTCGTCGGCCCGATCGACCTCGTCGATCAGCAGGACCGGTCGCCGGCCGCCCTTCGCCGCTTCGATGGCCGCCAGCAGCGGCCGTGGTCGCAGGTACTCACGGGACATGACGTCGTGGACGTCTCCGGTGTCGCCGGACGCCTCCATGAGGCGGATCGCGAGCATCTGGCGCGCGTAGTCCCACTCGTAGAGGGCGTGGTTGACGTCGAGGCCCTCGTAGCACTGGAGGCGGATGAGCGGCTCACCGGTGATCGAGGCGAGCACCTTGGCGATCTCGGTCTTGCCCACGCCCGGCTCGCCCTCCAGCAGGAGCGGTTTGCCCATCTGGAGCGAGAGGTGCAGCGCCACGAGCAGCGCCCGGTCGGCCTGGTATCGCTCACCCTCCAGGGCTGCGGCCAATTCGTCGATGGTGCTCGGAATCACGAGTGCGAGGGTACGCGCTCAACGAACCCTGGGTTCTGGCTCCGTGCCGCAATCCAACCGCGGGCTGCCAGTCCGCACATCACGGAACCACGGCCCGCGGTTCAAACCCAGACCGGACGCAGAACCCTGGGTTCGTGGACGCGGTGAGACCGCGGTCGGGGTACCCATGGGTTCCCGTGCCGCGGTCTCTCCCGCTGCTGGGCTCTAGCTCGCGTTCGCCATGGCCTGCTCGAGCGCTCGGCGCACGAACACCTTTGCGAGGTGGCTCTTGTACTCCTCGGAACCGTAGAGATCCTCCAGGACGGTGATGCCCTCACAGGCACGCTCGGCGGCATCCTCGGGGCTCGCCCCGCTCGCCATCGCTTCCATGACCCCCGACGCCAACGCCGGGATCGTCCCGACGCCGCCGACGGCCACCCGGCACTCGCGGCCGGACGAATCGGCGACCCAGGCCGCCGCACCGGCGACGGAGTAGTCCGTGTGGCCGCCGCGACGCCCGAGCTTGTCGTAGGCCGAGCCGCCACCACTCTTGGGGATCCGCACCTCGGTGAGGATCTCGTTGGCCTCCAGGGCGGAGGTGAGCGTGTCCACGAAGCACGCGTCGGCGGCTATCTCCCGCTCACCGTCCACGCACTTGGCGACGATCGTGCCGCCGAGTGCGACGAACGCCGTCGGCGTATCGGCGGCGACATCGGCATGGGCGATCGCCCCGGCAAACGTCGCGGTGTTCCGCACCTGGGCGTCGCCCGTCTGGGCGGCCGCCGTCTTCAACGCCATCGGGATGAGCGGACTCTCCGCGATCTGGCGCTGGCGGACCAGCGCACCGATGGCGATGTGGTCGCCTCGATCCTCGATCGTGTTCAGTCCGGGAATGCGGCCGATGTCGACCACCAGCTCGGGGCTGAGCAACCGCAGCTTCATCATCGGGATGAGGCTCATACCGCCCGACATCACCTTGGCGCCGGGATTGTCCTCCAGGAGCTGGGCGGCTTCTTCGACCGAGCCGGCCGCCACGTACTCGAATTCGCGTGGGTACATGGTCTAGGCCTCCTTCGCTGCCTGGATGGCTTCCCAGACGCGCCGGGGTCTGACCGGCATGTCCACATGTTTGACCCCTAGGTCGGCGAGGGCGTCGACCACCGCGTTCACCACGGTCTGGGCCGAGCCGATGGTGCCCGCCTCGCCGATGCCCTTCACCCCGAGTGGGTTGACGTGGGTCGGCGTGGTCGTGCGCTCCATCTGGAAGCTCGGCATGGACGTCGCCGTCGGGATCAGGTAGTCCATGAACGAGGTGGTGAGCAGAGTGCCCTGCTCGTCGTAGATCGCATCCTCGAACAGCGCCTGCCCGGCGCCCTGCACGATCCCGCCGTGGAGCTGGCCGTCGGCGATCATCGGATTGATGACGTTGCCGCAGTCGTCCATGGTCAGGTACTCGAGCACGTCGACGTTCCCGGTGTCGGGGTCGACCTCGACCATGCAGATGTGCGAGCCGAAGGGCCACGTGGCATTGCCGGGGCTGAACACGGCGTGGGCTTCGAGACCACCCTCCATGCCCTCGGGGAGCAGGTGCGGGTGGTAGGCCGTCTTGGCGATCTCGGCCCAGGTCACCGATTGGTCGGGCGAGCCGGCCACGTGGGCCACCCCGTCCTCGAACCGGATGTCCTCTTCGGCGGCCTCGAGCAAGTGGGCGGCGATCTTCGCTGCCTTCGCCTTGACCCGGCCGGCCGCCTCGTGCGCCGCAGCGCCGTCCACGGCTGCCGAGCGTGAGCCGAACGAGCCGATGCCCACCGGTGTGTCATCGGTCTCGCCCGATATCACCCGGATGTTGTCGACCGGGATCCCGGTCTCCGCCGAGACGATCTGGGCCCAGGTGGTCTGGTGGCCCTGGCCCGAGGGTCCCGTCCCGATGTGGACGGTGGCCTTCCCGTCGCCGCCGACCCGGACGAGCCCGGAGCCGTTGAACGCCGAGTCGACGTTGTACGCCCCCCAGTTGAAACCGAGGTCGGACAGGCCGGACGGGCCGAACCCGCAGACCTCGACGTACGACGACAGTCCGAGGCCGACCAATCGGCCCTCGGCCCTCGCGGCGTCGCGACGGGCCTTCATGCCCTCGTAGTCCACGAACTCCAACAGGGCGTCGAGGTTGGCGCCGTAGTCACCCGTGTCCATTGCGAACCCGATCGGGCTCACGGCGTCTTCGAACTTGTCGAAGTAGTTCTTCTTGCGCACCTCGGCCGGGTCGACGCCGATCTCACGGGAGAAGGCGTCGACGATCCGCTCCAGGTAGTACTCGGCCTCCGGTCGACCGGCGCCGCGGTAGGCATCGGTCACGACGGTGTTGGTGAGCACGCAGGCCACGTTGAAGTACGTCGGCATCGTGTACTGCCCCGAGCCGACGAAGAGCCCGAGGAACGGGATCGCCGCAGTGAAGTTCTGGGTGTAGGCACCCATGTCGGCGAGGCCGTCGAGCTCGTAGCCGAGGATCTGGCCATCCCGGGTGCCGGTCATGGTCGCCGTGGCGACCCAACCTCGTCCGTGGATGGTGTTCACCGCAGCCTCACGGCGGCTCTCGGTGAACTTCACCGGCTTGCCGAGTGCCTTCGAAGCGAAGGCCACGAGGATCTCGTCGGGGTACACGTTGAGCTTCGCTCCGAACCCGCCGCCGACCTCGAGCGCCGTGACGTTGACCTGGCTGTTGTCGAGGTCGAACGTCTTGGCGATCGCCCCGGCGAGGGCGTGGGGGATCTGCGTCGTCGAGTGGACGTGGAACCGGTTGTAGCCGGGCGAGTAGTCCGCCACGACCGACCGCGGCTCCATGGCCGTGGGAACCAAACGCTGGTTCACCATCTCGATCGAGACGGTCACCGTGTCGTCGCGGTCCTTCGCCGCCTGGATCGTCTCGCGAGTCTTGGCGATCCCATCCTCGTCGCCGAACGGGCCCGCCGTCCAAGCGATGATGACGTTGGAGTCCATGTCGTCGTGGGCCTTGATGTCACCGGCGGCAGCAGCCTTGAGGTCGATGACCGGTTCCTGCGCCTCGTAGTCCACGAACACGGCCTCGGCCGCATCCTGGGCGAGGTACCGGTCGGTAGCCACGACCATCGCCACGGCTTCGCCGGAATGGGCTACCTGGCCATCGGCGAGCAGCGGCCGGGCCCGCACCGCGACCTGCGTCGGGAGCAGTCCCAGGTGTCGGACGTCGTCGGCCGTGTAGATCGCCTTGACGCCTGCCATGCCGGCGGCTTCCGCCGTATCGATGCTCAGGATCTTCGCCTTGGCGAACGGGCTCCGCACGAACGCGACGTGGAGGGTCCCGGTCGGGGCCACGTCGTCGGTGTAGAGGCCTTGGCCGGCGATGAGTGCCGGGTCCTCGCGGCGGCGGATGGCGCCGCCGAGGACGCTCTTCGTCTCCACCATCAGACCGTCTCCCACTCGGCGGGCTCGGGTTCTTCACCCCGGGCCTTGGCGGCGGCGTACTCGATCGCCTTGACGATGTTGTGGTAGCCGGTGCAACGACAGAGGTTTCCGTCGATCCCATGTCGGATCTCGTCCTCCGACGGGTCCGGGTTCTCCTCGATGATCTTGGCGGCTTGCATGATCATCCCGGGGGTGCAGAAGCCGCATTGGAGGCCGTGGCGCTCCCAGAATCCTTCCTGAACGGGGTGAAGGGTCTCTCCATCGGCAAGGCCCTCGATCGTGGTGATCTCGGCCCCGTCGGCCTGGACGGCCAGGGTGGTACACGACTTGATGGCCTCACCATTCAGGTGGATGGTGCACGCCCCGCAGTACGAGGTCTCGCAACCCACGTGTGTGCCGGTGAGGCGTAGCTCGTCACGTATGAAGTGGACGAGCAGGGTCCGTGGTTCCACGTCGGCCGTGACCTTCTCGCCGTTCACGGTCAGCGTTATCTCCATCCCATTCTCTCCTACGGGTCGACGCCAGACCGGCGACGCTACGCGGGAAGGCCGCGTCCGTGGGTTCGAAGCCTGGGTTTTCAACGATCGAGGACGACGACCGCCTCGACGTGGTGGGTCTGGGGGAACAGGTCGACGGGCGTGACCCGGGACGGCCGGAACCCGTTCTCGCCCAGCAACCCGATGTCACGTCCGAGGGACGCCGGCTCGCAGGACACGTAGATGATCCGGTCCGGATCGGCGCCGAGCACCGTGTCCGCCCCGCGCCTGCCCAGTCCGGTTCGGGGCGGATCCACGACCACCGTCACCTCGTCGGCCGGGCTCAGTTCCACGTTCTCGACCCGGTCGTGGACGACCTCGACGTCGGGCCGGTTCGCCTCGACGTTGTGCGCGAGGTCTCGGGCCGTCTGGGCAGCCGATTCGACCGCAGCCACCCGGTCGAAGCCGTCGGAGGCGGTCAGGGCGAACAGCCCGCCTCCGGCGTACAGGTCGATGAGAACGCCCGACCTTCCCGCACTCGCTTGTCGGACCAGGTCGACCAACGCCTCGGCACCCGAGGTCGAGTTCTGGAAGAAGGTGCTCCCCGTGATCCGGAATCGGACGCCGGCCACCTCCTCGTGCAGGTGGGGACGGCCGATCACGGCTGTCGTCTTCCCCCGGTCGACGGTGCACACCGAGGCTTCCCACGCGTCGGCCTCCTCGGGCACCTCACCGTCGACCACCACGAGCCGCTCCCCCGTGTTGGCGCCGGCGCGGATCGTCACGCCCGAAGCACCGGTGAGGTCGCCGAGGCGATCGAAGAGGTCGACGAGCGGATCGGACAACAGGTGGCAGACGGAGAGCGGGACGAGGTCGTTCGACGACCGGCGGTGGAGGGCCGGCCGGCCGTCCTCGACGGAGAAGTCCATCCGGTTCCGGTAGCCGAACGCCGGCGAGGCGGCGACCACCGGCTCGACGTCGATCTCGACGCCGCCTATCCGGGCGAGCTGGTCGCCGACCACTTCGCGCTTCCAGGCGCGTTGGCTCTCCTCGAGTGCCGACTGCAGGTCACAACCGCCACAGGTGCCGGCATGGGGGCAGGGAGCGACCCGCCGATGGGGACCGGGCTCGACCACCTCGGTCGCCCGCGCCCGGGCCCACTTCTTCTTCTCGCGCAGCACCTCGAACCGGACCCGGTCCCCGGGCAGCGCGTCCTCGACGAAGTGCACCTTGCCGTCCACCCGGCCGACGCCGACGCCGCCGTGGCCGTATCCGGTGATCTCGAGGGGTTCCATGGTGCGAGCCTACGGGCAACGAGAGCGCGAAATCTCGTTCCTCGCAAGGACTGTTTACGTTGTATAACGATGTTCATGGACTCCTTGCGACATCCCGACCTGGTGGAGATGGCCGGCGAGCTCCGCCATGTCATCGACGCCGTCCTCGGCGCCGAGCAGGCGGCGGCCGCCGTGGCACACCGACGACTCAGGACGCTGCGGGACGTGCTCATCGAAGCCGAAGACCGAGGCGAGGTCATCGCCATCGACACGGCCGCGGGATCAATCGATGGGCGTCCCTCCATCGGCGCCGACCACGTCGTCCTGGGGAGCACCGTGATCCCCCTCGACGCCATCTCGCGGGTGCGGTTCCGATGAGCCGACCCAGGGTGGCCACCGTGTTGTCCGCAAGGCCCTGGGAGGCGCGGCTCGCCGCAGCCGCCCACCGATCCGGCCTGGTCAGGCTCGTCGGTCGGATCTACCAGCCGATCGAGCTCTCGCGACTCGACGCCCCCGACTGGCTGGTGGTCGGGGCCGAGACCGCTTGGTTGGACCCACTCCGCATCGAGGCGATCCGATCGGCCGGAACCGCGGTCGTGGGCGTGCACGCCGAAGGGGACGAACCTTCCGCCCACCGGCTCATCGAGGCGGGCGCGGACGTGGTGGCCACGGAGGCCGCCGACCCCGCGGACCTCCTGCGTCGGCTGGTGGTCCCACCGCCGATGCCAGAACCCTCGGGCGGCGGCGTCATCGCCGTGGTCGGACCTCGCGGCGCGGGAGCGACCACCGTTGCCATAGGGCTGGCCGGCGGCCACCGTGACCTGGCGATCATCGACACCGACTCGACCCCCGGCGTCGGCCCCATGCTGGGGCTTGCCCCGCCGACCCGGCGGGCGTCCGGGCCCGAGGACCTCGTCCACTCGGG
>JAHEFX010000020.1 GCA_024639975.1 bacterium | reverse complement strand
ACGTCGGAGTGGCGGAATTGGAAGACGCGCCAGACTAAGGATCTGGTGGGGGTTAAACCCCGTGGAGGTTCGAGTCCTCTCTCCGACACGAAGAAGCCCTAGAGCCGCAAGGCCCTGGGGCCTTCTTGGTTCTGGAGCTGGCTTGCTCGATCGAGATCTCGTGTGCCATCGGTGTGCTGTCAGACCTTCGAACCCTCGCCGGTCCAGTAGCGGCCGACTGCGCGAAGGCGGGATCCTCCTCAATGCCTCGCTGGAGTTGGCCCGCGAGAACCGACTCCTTGCCACGAAGCGTCGGACGATGGCGAACATCAGTTACCTCGAAGGTGGCCAGCTCGATCCGTTCGTGGAGGAGCGGATCGAGGACGCCCGTCGTCTTGGGGACAATCGACTTCTGGCCGAGGCCTTGCTGACGCTGGCCGGCCGGTGGTACATGGCGCTCGACATGAGCGAGCATGAGCGGGCGGTTGCAGAACTGGAAGACCTACCGCTCGACCAGGGAACCAGGGACAACCTCGATCGGATCCTGTTCTTCTCCGGGCGAGTGCTCGAGGGGTTCGAGGCTGCCATCGCGACCGAGCATCGATCCCCCCTTGGACCGCAGTACAACTGGGCCATGGTGATGGCTTTGAAGGCCCGGCGAGCCGACCTGATCGAACGGGTCGCTCAGGCACGCGGGATCTTCCGCAACTCCCCGTCTCCGACCACCGAGCCCACGCAATGGCCGGCGCGTTGGCGGCCCTCGAAGGCGACCAGGACGACGCGGAGGCACGGTTTGCCGCGGCGATCGAGCTCGCGGACGACCTCTGGGGCCCCCTCTACGGCAGTCCGGTTCGCGTGCTGACACTCGCCTACCTGGGTGCAGACCACCCGCAGGCGAAGGCATGGGCGACGCCCATTCGGGACCGCTGGATCGAAGCAAGGCTCTCAACGCTGCTCGATGTGTACGCCGAGGAGCTCGCCGCCCTGGACGCGGTAGCGGAGACGGCCTGAACACGAGTGACGCCCGTAGGCCAGCGCGGCCACGGGCGCCTCTCGGGTCGGTGTTGACGGAACGCACCATCGACCCGACCTGCGGCGGGTGAACGTTGGGGGAAGAGTCCGCCCATCGGCGCCCCGGTTCCCTCGCTCACCCGTTCCTGACCACAAGCCTATGCGCGGAGTTGCCGCCGTGTCAGACGAATTGCATCCGCGCCGTTCAGGGGTCCCGTAGGTTGCCCGGTATGGACGACATGAAGCGACGTTCCGTCATCGGCGTAACTGCTGGGGTGGTCATAGGTGCCTTGGTCACCTGGGCTCTCTCGAATGGGAGTCAGACGGCGGGCGGCATGGCTGTCTTCGCCATCTGCGCAGCGCTCGCCTACGGCATCAACTGGGTGGTGTTCGTCCCGTCCTACGCCGCCAAGACCGAGCAGTACTTCGACCTCACCGGGAGCATCACCTATCTCTCCGTGACGGCGGCCGCACTCCTGCTGTCCGCCAACCTCGACGCCCGTTCGGTCATCGTCGGGGTGATGGTCGCGCTCTGGGCCCTCCGGCTCGGGTCGTTCCTGTTCGCCCGTATCCGTCGCGACGGGCACGATGGCCGGTTCGACGAGATCAAAGTGGACTTCCTCCGCTTCCTCATGACCTGGACCTTGCAGGGCCTCTGGGTCCTGCTCACCGCGGCTGCCGCCCTGGTGATCATCACCTCGGAGGATCGGATCGAGCTCGGCTGGGTCGGCTACGTCGGCATCGCGATCTGGGTGATCGGGTTTGCCATCGAGGTCATCGCCGACCGCCAGAAGTCCGCCTTCAAGGCCGATCCGGCCAACAAGGGCGACTACATCACCACCGGGCTCTGGTCCTGGTCCCGTCATCCCAACTACTTCGGCGAGATCGTCCTCTGGCTCGGCATTGCCGTGCTGGCCGTTCCCGTGCTCGACGGCTGGCGTTGGGTGGCACTCATCTCCCCGGTCTTCGTCTACCTACTCCTCACCCGGGTGAGCGGGGTTCCCATGCTGGAGAAGCGCGGTATGGACCGCTGGGGCGATGACCCCGCGTACGTGGCCTACGTCGAGAACACGTCGGAGCTGGTGCTCCTGCCACCGAAGGGGTAGCTACTCCTCGTAGAGACCCGTCGAGTCGAGTGCGTCCAACAGCGCCTCCATGAACGTGTCGAGGGCTTCCTCGTCGCCCTCGAACAGGAGCTCCGAGCTGGTCAGCGATCCGTCCGGGTTCTGCCACGACAGGTTGAGCGACATGTCGTCTCGGTCGACCTCCTCCACATCGTCGAGGGCGACGAGCGTCTGGAGGGCGTTCTTGCCCATCGAGTCGACCGAGGCGATCACGACATGGGTCGCATCGCTCTCCACGGGAAGGTCGCCCCTCGGTCGGAGGTCGAGCTTCACGGTGCCCGCCGTCAGCTTCTCGTCGCGCTGGACCTTCCCGGGTCCTTCGATCTCGACGGTGTTCATTGGGGCTCCTCGAGGAGGGTTGCGGATTCATCCACGACCCGGGGACGTTAGGCGGTGGGACGCATCATCAGAACCCCATCTCCACGCAGACGGTGCCCGGCGTCGATTCGAACGACCGCACATCCGACGATGCCGGGACGATCGCAGTGGAGCCCTTGGTCAGCTCGATCTCACCGAGCGCGAGCGAGCCGGCCGTGACATTCATGACCACGGGTCCTGCGGTGGCGGTCAGATCGCCTCGTCCGTCGGGGCGGTGCTCCTTCATCCAGTAATGCTCGTTCGAGACGAGGTCACGGACACTTGAATCCGTGGTGGCTTCCCGGGAGTAGGCCTCCGGGGGATCGATCCGGATGCTTGCCTTGGCCGGTCCCGTGTGGAGCTCACGGGGGGTTCGGCCGTACTCGGTCGACCAGTCGTAGATGCGGAAGGTCGTGTCCGAAGGGGTCTGGACCTCGGCGACCAGCGTCCCGGCACCGAGCGCATGGATCAAGCCGGCCGGGATGTGGTGGAAGGCTCCGGCGACCGCCGGAACCTTTCGCAGCAGCGGGACGATCCCGCCCGTACCCAACACCTCGTCGACGTCGTGCTTCGTGACACCCGGTTCGACATCCAAGTAGAGGACGCCTCCCTCGACGGCCTCCACGACGTACCAGGACTCGGTCTTGAGCCGGGCATCGGGGTGGTCGGTGACGTACTCGGCCGGCGGATGGACTTGGACCGACAGGTGCTCCCGAGCGTCGAGCAGCTTGAAGAGCATGGGGAATCGGCCGTCGGCCGTGGGCGATACCGATCCGAGCAACGCCTCCTCGGCTCGCAGGACCACATCGCCGAGCCGATCGCCGGCGAACGGGCCGTCGAGCACGACGTTGCTCGGGTTCTCGACCGTCGGGGCGACGCCTTGGGGGAGGTCGGCGACCTCCCAGGACTCCCCGATATGCGTGTCGGCGGGCAGGTCCTTCCCGTACTCGAACAACTTCGACCCGCCCCAGGGGCGTGGGACGAGGATCGGCTGGAGGGTGAACGGGGCGAGTCGGCTCATGGCTCCACAGTCTGGCGCTCCTCCGCTGGTCCATCGTCGATCTCGCCCGCCCAGCGTGAGCGCGACCCGGTCGGGTGATGTGCTCCGGCCCATAGACTCACCGCCCAATGGCGAATCTCGACTCCGTCTTCAAGGCCTACGACATCCGCGGGCGCACCGACAATGGTGATCTCGATGCCGACCTGTACCGGGCCGTCGGTCTGGCCTTCGGATCGATGGTCGACGAACCGGCGGTGGCCGTTGGCCGGGATGCACGCACGTCCTCACCGGAGATGGCCGGAGCCCTGGTCGAGGGGATCATCGCGGCCGGCGTCGATGTCTGGGACCTGGGCGAGGTGGCGACCGACGTCGTCTACCACGTCGCCGGGACCCACTCGGTGGCGGGGGTGGTCGTCACGGCATCCCACAATCCCGGCGAGTACAACGGCATCAAGCTCTGTCGGGCTGGTGCGAGGCCGGTCGGGGAGGAGACCGGACTGAGCCGGATCCGGGAACTGGTGGACGCACCGCCGCCGGGGGCCGACCTGCCGGGCTCGGTCCGAACCCACGACGCGACGACTCCCTACGTCGAGCACCTCTTCTCAATCGTCCCGGCCGACACGGTCGGTGCGCTCGCGGTCGCCGTCGACGGCGGCAACGGGATGGCCGGCGTGGTCCTGGGGCCGGTGTTCGACCGGCTGGCGGCGTCACTCGATGGGCTCTACCTGGAGCCGGATGGCACCTTCCCGAACCACCCGGCGGACCCGCTCCAGCCGGAGAACCTCGTCGACCTCATCGAACGGGTGAAGGAGACCGGCGCCGATGTCGGCGTCGCCTTCGACGGAGATGCCGACCGGGCCTTCTTCATCGACGACCTCGGCAACCCGATCCCCGGCTCCACCACGACGGCCCTCGTTGCCCGGTGGTTCCTCGCCCGCGAGCCCGGCGCATCGATCGTCCACAACCTCATCTGCTCGAAGGCCGTCCCCGAAGTGGTCGAAGCAGCCGGGGGAGTGCCGGTCCGCACCCGGGTCGGTCACTCGTTCATCAAGCAGGTGATGGCCGAGACCGGTGCCGTCTTCGGCGGTGAGCACTCCGGCCACTACTACTTCCGCGACAACTTCCGAGCCGACAGCGGGATGCTCGCCATGCTCGTCCTCCTCCGGGTGCTCACCGAGGACGGCCGCAAGCTCTCCGAGCTACGCCGCGACGTGGAGCCGTACTTCCAGTCGGGAGAGCTCAACCATCGGGTGGAGGATGTCGTCGCGGTGGCGGATGCCGTGCGGTCGGCGTTCGCCGACCACTCCCAGGACGACCTCGACGGCCTCACCGTGGAAGTCGAGGGCGGTTGGTTCAACCTGCGGCCCTCGAACACGGAACCACTCCTGAGGTTGAACGTCGAAGGTGACTCGCCCGAGCGGGTCGGCGAGATCGTGGCCGCCGTCCGAGCGGTCATGTAGCCATGTGGGGATCGGTCGAGGGCGGCGGTACCAAGTGGGTGTGTGCGGTGGGCACCGGGCCCGACGACATCCGTGCCGAGACCACCATCCCGACGACCACCCCGGATGAGACGCTGGGTGCCGTCATCGACTTCTTCGGAGAACATGGCCCGGTAGATGCCGTCGGGGTGGCCACGTTCGGCCCGGTGGAGCTCCGACCGGGCCACGTCGACTACGGCCGAATCACCACCACGCCCAAGCCCGATTGGAGCGGAGCCGACGTGGTCGGACCGATCCACCGGGCCCTCGGGGTGCCGATCGGGTTCGAGACAGACGTCAACGGCGCAGCCATGGGGGAGATGCGGTGGGGAGCCGGAGTCGGCCTCGAGTCGATCATCTACCTCACGGTCGGTACCGGCGTCGGAGGAGGGGCGATCTCGCACGGCACGCTCGTGGGCGGTCTCTCCCACCCCGAGATGGGGCACGTGTCGGTGCCTCGCCACCCGACCGACCGGTTCCCGGGGGCGTGCCCGTTCCACGGTGACTGCTTGGAAGGCATGGCCGCCGGCCCGACCCTCGAGGCCCGCTGGGGGATGCCCGCGCCCGACCTGCCGGCATCCAAGGCAGCCAAGGCCATCGAGATCGAAGCCCACTACGTCGCCCACGGGCTCCGGAACTTCGTCTACACCCTCGCCCCGGAGTTGATCATCCTCGGCGGCGGGGTATCCAAGATGCCGGGATTGGTCGAGTCCGTCGGCGAGAAACTGGTCGAGATCCTCGCCGACTACGCGCCTTCGGAGCTCTCCGAGAGCGGCTTCGTGGTCCGGCCCGGGCTGGGCGCCCGATCCGGCATCGCCGGAGGGTTCGCCCTGGCGCAGTCCGTTCAGTAGCCGGTGCATCGCGAGCCCGAGGGCACGCGCCACCGATCCGACCGCCGTTCTCCCTAGGGTCGCCGAGATGCCCATCCCCGCCCACCTCTTCGTCATCTTGGGAGGAACGGGCGACCTGGCTGCCCGCAAGCTGCTCCCGGCCCTGTCCCATGTGCTGTCGGACGGCGCACCCTGTGAGGTCCTCGCCGTGGGCACCAAGCAGTTCGACGACGACTCCTACCGGTCCTGGGCGGCCGAGCAACTGGAGGCGGCTGGTGTCACCGAGACCGGCGACTGGTGTGGCCGGCTGCACTACCAGCGCATCGAGCGCAACGGGTTCGACCTCGGTGCCGTTGCCAGCCGCATCGAGGACCTCGAGACCGAGTTCGACCTCGCCGGCAACCGGTGTTTCTACCTCGCGCTACCGCCGCAGCTGTTCGAGCCGGCGCTTCGGTCCATCGGCGAGCACCGGCTGCTCGAGACGGACGGTTGGCATCGCTTGGTCATCGAGAAGCCCTTCGGCACGGATGCCGCAACGGCCGCACACCTCGATGAAGTCGTCCACGCCGCTGCGGATGAGTCGGACGTCTTCCGGATCGACCACTACCTCGGCAAGGAGACCGTCCGGAACCTCCTGGCGTTCCGGTTCGCCAATCCGATCTTCGAAGCATCCTGGAATCGGGACCGGGTCGAGGAGGTCGTGATCACCGTCGCAGAGACCGTGGGTGTCGGATCACGCGCTCGGTACTACGACCGGGCAGGGGTCGTTCGGGACATGGTGCAGAACCACCTCACCCAGGTGTTGTCGCTGGTCGCGATGGAGCCGCCGGTCGAGTTGGTGGCGGATGCGATCCGCGACGAGAAGGTGAAGGTCCTCCGTGCGATCCGGCGCGTCGATCGCATCGAATACGGCCAGTACGACGGCTATCGCGACGAGGAGGGGATCCCGGATGATTCCACGACGCCGACCTGGGTGGAGGCCGAAGTCCATGTCGACTGCTGGCGCTGGCAGGGGGTGCCGTTCATCCTTCGCACCGGCAAGATGCTCCCCGAGCGCAAGAGCAAGGTCGAGATCCGCTACCGGAAACCGCCGGTGACCCTGCTCGAACCTGAGGGGCGCGAGCCCCGGGGCAACGTGCTCACCGTGACGCTCCAACCGGATGAGGCGTTCGACCTGTCCTTCGAGGTGAAGGAGCCAGGCGAGGCGATGCGGCTACGGCGCACGAAGATGGGCTTCGACTACGCCGATGAGTTCCCGCCATTCGGTGACGCCTACGAGACGCTCCTCGCCGATGTGCTCTCAGGGGACCAGACGCTCTTCGTGCGAGCCGACGAGGTGGCCGAGTCCTGGCGCATCTGGGAGCCCCTGCTCGATCCGACCGACCCACCGACGGAATACGAGCCAGGGACCTGGCCGTCCTGAAACGACGAAACCCCCGGCGAACCGGGGGTTTCGTGCGAATAGGGGGAGGCGTTGCTCAGCGCTTGGGCCGGGCCTCGTTGACGACGATGTTGCGACCGCCCATGTCGGAGCCGTCAAGCTCCTCGATGGCGGCACGACCTGCGTCGTCCGGCATCTCGACGAAGCCGAAACCGCGGGAGCGGCCCGTCTCACGGTCGGTGATGACGCGGGCGGAGTCGACCTGACCGAAGGGCTCGAAGAGGCCGCGGAGGTCGTGGTCGGAAGTGGTGAATGGCAGGTTGCCAACGAACAGGTTCACAGTGGGTCCTTGGATCGGAACCCGGTCGCCCAATGCTTTGGGGCGACCGGACGGCGCGAAGGCCGTGGCGGAACCATACCGTGATTCTCGGCGAAGCGTCAGGACTTCAGCCAACGGTCGAGCCAATCGATGAAACCGGGAGCGCCTGTCGCCTCGCATTGGGCCTTGGCCCGCCGGATGCACGCATCCCGCTCGGGCCCTTCGGGGAGGTCCCTGGCGGCCACGGCGAGCACGGTGAAGACGGCATCGAGGGCGCCCATCCGTCCCATCGATTCGGTCGATGCGTCGACGATCTCCAGGGCCCTCTCGTGCTGGCCGTCCATCAGCGCGAGCTGGATGGCGCACGTGTCGGCGATGTAGGCCCACGTCTGCTCGGACATCCGCTCCCGGGTCTCGCGTTCGGTGAGCTCGAGCCATTCCCGGTTCCGGGCGCCGGCGGCGGCCAAGGCCATGATGCTGAGCGCCACAAGCGGAGCGAACTCGTGGGTCCGTAGGTGGCGCTCGCCGATCTCCCACGACTCCTCGTACCGCTCCTCGAAGAAGTGGTCGGCGGCGACACCTCGTTCGTGGTTGAGGATGATCTGGGGGTCGGTTGCCTCGGCAACGATGGCCGACGATTCCTCGAGGAGTCCTGCGATCTCGTCGACCGTGCCCCGGGCGCGTGCCAGGCTGGCTTGGCTCGTCAGTCGGCCCGACTCCGAGAACTCCGACGCTCCGAAGGCAGGATCTTCGAGCAGGGCTTCGAGGTCGTCCCACCGCCACAGGTAGTAGTACCCACCGGAGAGGTTGCTGGCGACGAAGGCGGCATGGTTCCGGTCTCCGACCCGCTTGGACTCGGCGAACGCCTCCTCCGTGGCCGCAATGGTCTCGTCGACCTCCTGTGAGGCGTATCCGATATTGATCAGCCCGCGGAGCATCGTCCCCGTGAACCCGTGCCGGCGGCACAACTCGACGGCGCCCCGGAGGAGCGCCATCGCCTGGTGGTTGCGACTCGTGGCGAACGCCGTACCGCGAGTGATCATCGCGTCGGCGACAGCTTCGAGTACACCGAGCTTCTCCGCCGCTCCGATTGCCCGATCGGCCAATTCGGCTGCTTCGGCATCCGTCGAGAGCCCGGAGATCATCTGGGCTCGTGCCAGCTCCGCTGCGGCCTTCGCGAGCGCCGGGTGCTCTTCGAAGTCGGGATGGGCATCCAGGTGCGGCGTCAGGCGGGTGACCACGTCCTGTCCCCGTTGGAGTCCGTTGCCGATGGCACCGAAGAGGGATATGCCGCGATGCAACAGGTCCACGTCACCGGCCTCACCCGCCTCGATGAGCGCGTCGGCATGCCGCAGGGCCGTGTCGACATCGAGTAGGGCCACGGCTGCCTTGGCGGCGCGCTCGCGCAGGTCGGCCTGGAGCCGGGCGGGAGCCACCGGTAGGGCCGCTTCCGCCAACGCCACCACCTGTTCGTGGGCGTGGATGTCCAGCGAGCGCTCGAGCGCCGCTCCGAGAGCGTTCACGAGCTCGGCCTCGATCGTTTCGTCGGCAGCAGCGTCGGCACCGAGCGCATCCACGTAGTGCTGGGCGGCGACCGGGGCGAGCTCGGGGTCGTCGAGGTCGCGATAGTGGCGGGCCGCCCTGAGATGGAGCTCGTGTCGGTCTGCCTTGCCGATACGCCCGTACACGACCTCCCTCAGTACCGCCTGGACCCACTGGTACTGGCCGGCCTCCGGCGAGCGAGGATCGCGGACCAGCTCGAGGATCTCGTTGCGGACGAGGATGGAGAGCTGCCGCTCGACCTTGTCGGGTTCCTCTTCGCGCAGCGCGGCCAAGCCGCCGAGCGTGAAGGAGAAGCCGAGCACCGCTGCATCTCGGGTGAGGTCACGGGCCTCCAGGGGCAGCCGGTCGATGCGGGCGGCCACAACGGCATGGACCGAGGACGGGACCTCGAGTTCGGTGAGGTCGCCGGTGATCTCGAAGATGCCGTCGGCGAGTGTGAGGCGTCCATCGCCCATGAGCATGCGAAGCATCTCGACGGCGAACAGGGGAATCCCACCGGCGGAGTCGGCGATTCGCTCCACGGCGGAGGCCGGGATGCCAGGTACGGCACCTTCGACCAACTCATGTATCTCACTGGTGGACAGGGGCGAGAGGTAGATGGAGGTGAAGCCCCTTCGACCCGAGCCCCAGTCCGGCCTCCGATCGAGCAGGTCGGGCCGGGTGACGCTGACCACGAGGATCGGGTGGTTCTGCGACCAGTCCGGGAGCTCCTCGATGAACTCGAGCAGGCTCGTGTCGGCCCATTGGACGTCCTCGAAGACGAGAACGGTCGTTCCTTGCGTCGAGATGGCCTCGAACAGGGCGCGTCCAGCCGCGAACAGCTCGGTCCGTTCGCCGGCGACGGCCTCGCCCACACCCAGGATGCTGGCAAGGCGCGGTTCGACCCACCGCCGTTCCTCGGGATCACCAATGAACTCGGCGACCGTCTCGGAGAGACGGATGAGGGAGACCTCATCGGTGTCGGTCTCCGAGATCCGACAGCGCCGCCGGATCATCTCACCGAGCGCCCACATGGCGAGACCGTCGCCGTAGGACGGGGAGCGGCCCTCGTGCCAGTAGATCGTGTCGACCAAGCCGTCGATGTATTTCAGGAACTCCCAGATGAGGCGGCTCTTGCCGATGCCGGCATGGCCCACCAGTGACACCAGTCGGGCGCGCTTGTCCCGGTCGACGGCATGGAGGTTGTCCTTCAGGATGCGTAGTTCGCTGTCGCGGCCGACGAACGGCGGTTCGATGACGTCGCGTCCGGGCCGGTAGGTCGATCCGAGGACCCGGCCGACGCGGAAGGCCTCGAGCGGAGCTTCCTTGCCCTTGACCCTGTGGGAACCCTCAGAAATGACCTCCAGTGCCGAAGCCACCAGATCGGCGGTGCGAGCCCCGACGAAGACCGAGTCCGGCGCCGCCAACGACTGCAGCCGGGAGGCAGAATTCACCAGGTCGCCGAGGAGCAGGCCCTTCTCGTTCCCGCCGGGTCCGACCGACGCCTCACCGGTCATGACACCGGCTCGGGCAGCCAGCCCGTCGAGGCCTTCTTCCTCGCCGAGGGTCGTGACCCGATCGAGTATGTCGAGTGCCGCTCGGGTGGCCCGCTCGGCGTCGTCCTCCTGCGAGGTCGTTGCGCCCCACCAGGCCATCACCGCATCGCCGATGAACTTGTCGACCGTGCCACCGAAGGCGGCAACCGCCTCAGCGGCCAAGTCGAAGTAGCGGGTGATCAGGGCGCGGACGTCCTCGGGATCCCGCCCTTCGGAAAAGGACGTGAATCCGACGAGGTCGACGAAGAGGACCGACACCACCCGGCGCTGGGCCGACGGCGTCTCGACTGCCGGGACCGTCCGGGGGACAGCGGTGTCGGCCAACGGCGTTCCACATTCACCGCAGAATTTCTGGCCGGGTGGGTTCTCGGAGCCACAGGAGGGGCAGCCGGACGCCAGTGGCTGTCCGCATTCTCCGCAGAACTTCTGTCCCGGCGTCGCCGGGCTACCGCAGTTGGCGCAGTCCAAGGTCCCTCCTCCGTGCCGTGGGAGGGTAGCGAGGGGGACCTTCCAGGGGTCGGGGCCTCAGGTCGTGGCGCCGACCACCGTCGCTGCCAACGAACGTCCCCATTCGGTGGCCCGCCGGTCCTCGTCATCGGCGAGCGGACCGGCGCCTGCGGTGACCCAGAAACTCTCGGGCTTCGTCAGCATCCGATAGCCCATACGGCGCAGACGGCGCTCCGCTGCCCCGCCAGCCGAGCCCGGGAGTTTCGGCTTGTCGATCTTCGTGTCGAACGTCGCAAACACCGTTCCTGCCGGCGCTTCGAATCGGTCCAACCACTCGCGGATGCCGATGCCCTGGGAGATGATCTCCACCTCCGGCTGCTGGGTGGCGGCGTCCTCCCGTGACGTCGCCCGGGTCATGGAGAAGGCGTGCGTCGGTCCGCCGACCACGACGAGGCCGATCTCGGGACCGATGCGGTTGCGTGCAGTGCCGACCTCCTCGACCTCGACGGCCATCTCCTCGGCAATTCCCGCACCTATCGCACAGGCGATGTCTCGGGTGTTGCCGTACATGGACTCATACACCACGAGAGCCCGCATGGTCGTACCTCCAACCCACTTCCAACAGCCCATTGTCCGCCCGATGAACGGGTCGGGTCAAGGGCTGAGTGGAGAATCCGCGGCGATCAGCCCGTCAGTATCCACGTAGACCCACATGCCGGGGCGGAACTCGACGCCGGCGAATGAGACCTGCGCGCTGATCTCGCCGATGCCGGCCTTCACGCTGCGCCGGGGGTGGGCGTCGAGGGCGAGTATCCCGATGGGGAGTTCGGCCAGCTCGGCGGTGTCGCGGACGCAGCCGTGGACGATGATGCCGACCCAGCCGTTGGCCAGGGCCTCCGCCGCCACGAGATCGCCGACGAGGGCGCATCGGCGGGAGCCGCCACCGTCGACGACGAGGACCCGGCCGTGGCCCGCTGTCTCGATCGTCTGGCGGAGGACGGAGTTGTCCTCGAAGACCGAGAGCGTCTCTATCTCGCCGTGGAACGACGACGCTCCCCCGAAGGATCGGAGGAGCGGGTCTGCGACCTGGGCGTCGGGGTTGGCGTCACTCAGGTCCGTCGTTGCGAATGCCGCCGTCACGTCACCTTGCTGACGACCGAGGCGAGAACGCCTGCCGCAATGACCTGCAGGATGAAGAGCGACCAACCGCCCCAATCGAGGAGACCGGCTACCCAGCCTCCCACGAATGCCCCGCCGATACCGGCGAGGATCGTCCAGATCCAGCCAATGGGTTGGCTGCCGCTCACGACGAGTCGTCCGAGGACTCCGAGGACGATGCCCGTCACGAGTGTCGTCCAGAAACCTCCGAGTTCCATTTCCTCTCCCTTCCGCTCCCTCGTTCGACCTCGAAGGCTATCGGTGTGTTACCGACGGTTGGTCGATCCGGCGGTCCGATGGGGGTAGGTTCCGGGCCGACGGCTCCCCGGGAGAACCAATGGACATCCTGCTCCTGATCGGCATCGGCCTCGCTCTCGGCGTGGCCGTCGGCTTCCTCGCCCGGCTCATCGTGCCCGGCCGGGAGGCGCTCTCGACGGGCGGCACCATCGTGATCGGGGTTTTCGCCGCGATCGCGGGCGGCTTCGTCGCCGAGATGTTCGGTTGGGGCTACGAGGACGCATTCGATTGGCGCATCTTCGTCACCCAACTGGCGGTGGCCGTTGTGGTCGTCGGGGTGTTCCACATTCCCACCTCCAAGAACAGCTAGTCGTGCCGACGATCGAGACGCTCCTCCTCGCCAACCACGCGGAGGCCCACCGGGGGACCCTCTACCTGATGGGCGGTGGGTGGACGGTCACGACTCGTCGCCTCCGGGAGGGTGCGGCTCCACCCGTCAACCACTTCGGCATAGCGGCGACGGTGATCGTCCCCTGGACCGAGACGGGGACCCGCCACGAGCTCCGCATCTGGGTCGAGGGTGAGGACGGTGGGACCCCCCTGATGCAGGTCAAGACGGCCTTCGAGGCCGGCCGGCCCGAAGGGCTGCCACCGGGTGCCGACCAACGCCACGTGCTCGCCATCGGCGTCGACACCCGCTTCCCTGCCGCCGGCGGGTATCGAGTGGTCGCCCAGGTGGGGGAGAGCAGACGCGACTACCCCTTCCGAGTGAATGACCGCATAGTCAAGGGGCCTCCCGAGCCGTCTTGAGTCTGCGGATCGAATCCGAAGGGCGCGGCCGGTTGGACCACACCTCCTGGGGTGCCAACGGTGGACTCCCCACCCTCCAACGAGTCGGCCATGGACGAGTTCCGCGCGATTGGAGGCAAGTTGAGCGGGGATCGCTCAAACCGCTCCTTGACGTCAGGGACGGCGAAGTTGCGGTGATCGTCCCGACCGCAGGTGCGCCCCGCCAAGCCGCGCGGCACCACGACCTCGTCGCGAAGCCTGTAGGGCTCGGCGGGGATCGATGAAGGCGGCTTCGGAGGACATCGTTGCCGTCGACCTGCCAGCATTGGTGGTCACGGAGGTCCTCTTTGGAGGCGCAAGCCTTGCGAGCCCAAGGGACAGATCCGCCCATGCGAAGCGTTCAAGCGTGGGGTCTGAAGCGCCGGGAGGACGAGGCATGCGACGACGGAATCCCGAAGACTCGGACTTCCTTCCTCCAGCGAAAGCGATAGTCCCGAGCCGAGTGCTGGAGACTCGATGAGAACTGCCCCACCCCGCAGGAGGACCAATGGCCGATCCGATAGGTGAGATCATCGGGGACTACCGGGGTTTCGCGGCGATGCAACGAGATCGCATGGCCGCCCGAGGCATCGACATCACCGACTTCCCATTGAGTCACCTCGCCGTCCGCGTGGCCGACTGGGACCTGTACGTCCATCAGCGGACACTCCTCGAGCGACATGCGAGAGCGAACCGTGAAGGACTCTGGAACGGCCGTCCGATCTCCCTGATCGTGCTGGCTGAGCCGCTCCGAGTCCTCGACGGGACTCCGATCACCGGGATCGAGCTCATCCCACCCGTCCACCAGCGGGTCTACCGGATGGGGCTTGAACACCTGGGCGTCGTCGTGGGTGAAGAGTTCGAGCAGTTCTCTCGAGTCCACCGGGCCGTGCTGACCGGACAGCAGTTCCAGGCTCCCGACATCGAGCCCGTCTATGTGTTGTTGGAGGACTTCACCCACGTGAAGTTCTACCGGCGGTCCTTCTTCGACGTCGTCGACGAAGAAGTAGGAGGGATCGAGGGCTTCAGACACGTCGAGGACTGGGTGCCGCAGGGATTGGTCACTGCCACCGGCCCGAACCCGCTCCCACGGTGACATCGGGGTCCCGGGAGCGGGCCCTTGGGACTGAACCGGTCGGAGCCCAGGGGCCAGTACGCTGGTGACATGCGTGTAGGTGACGTGGTCGACCGGTCGTTCGAGCTGCTCAGACGGGAGTGGCGCGCGGCGCTGGTGCTCGGCCTCATCATGGTCGTCGGGTCGATCTTCCTCGTGTTCGCCATCTTCGCCACGCTGGGCCTGGCGTTCACCGACTTAGACGCATTCGACCCGAACTACCAGCCCGACATCGACGAGGCCGCTGCGATCGCCATGGCCCTCTTCATCACGGTGGTCTCGGTCCTGTTCGGCGTCGTCGTCTACGTCGCCACTGGCATCTCGGCCCGAGCTGCAGCCCACGGGCCGGAGGAGGGCACCGACTGGTCCGGGCTCGCCGGGCATTCGTGGCCGGCTCTCCGAGGTGCAGCGCGCCTGTTCGGTTGGGGCCTGCTCTTCGGCATTGCGGTTGCAGTCCTGTTCGGGCTCACCCTCGTACCGCTGGCCTTCGGCGGAGAGGAAGCTGGGGCGCTCGCCCTCTTCCTGTTCTTCGGCGGGATGCTCGCCTTCTTCCTGGGCGCGATCGCACTCGCACCCTTCCTCATGGTGCTTACCGCTTCGGTGTTCGTCGACGACGCGTCGGTCCCGGCCTCGGCGAAGAAGGCCTGGCGCCTCGTCAAGCTCGCCTACTGGCCCTCACTGGGAGCCACGGTGATCCTCTGGCTGTTCGGATTCGTCCCGTTGCTGGGGAGCATCCTGGTGCCGGTGCTCACGCCGACCTACCAAGTGGCCCTGCTCGAGGAGCTGGAGGACCTCGACGGCTAGTCACCGCATCCGGCTGGCGGGTCCCACGGGGATTGGCCGCCGTCGCGAGACAGGGCATCGGCGAGGGCCGGCCCGATGGCGGCAAGTGCGTTGAGCGCGCCGACCGGCAGCAGCACGAGGATGCCGAACCCCATCACGAGTCCGCACCACCAGCGCCGGAGGATGAACCCGGTCAGCCCGGGAGCCGTCGGGGCGTGGTCGCGGAGCATCGTCCACGGCACCCAGCAAGCCAATGCTGCCGGGATCGGGGCCAGCACGGCGGCCCAGACCAGCCAAGCCGGAGCGTTCACCGGCCACCAGTCGACCCCTAGCCAGGACAGGGGCACCCGCACGGCGACGAGGTAGGTGCCGATCAGGGCGAGCGCGCTCCAACTTGCCATCGCCCATCTCGCGGCCCGACCGTGGTGGCGGACTCGGCTGAGGAACTGCACCGAAGCCCACATCAGGTCACGTCGGATGGCCGGTACCCCCACGACGTCCATCGATTCCCGAAACCGGTCGTCGGCACTCGCGCGTCGGACCCAGTACGAATGGCTGGTCGGGTCGTCGACGCCGGCAGCGACCTGGTGGTCGTGCAGGAGGGCCGGCAGGGTGTGGCGGCCGTGTCGGCCTTCGAACCAGCGGAAGGGGCGGGGGATGGAGGTGAGGTCGGTGCAGGTCAGGTGCCAACTGAAGACGTGGTGGGGCACTCCCGACCGGGCGACGTAGGTGAATCCCTTGAGCAGTCGGAAGTGCTCGTCGTCGACCTGCTCCAGACCAACCACCGCCCGATCGCGTGGTGCGTCGATGTCGTGGAATCCCGGTCTCGCCATCACCCCTCCGGCCCGACGTTACCGACCAGGACTCAAGGCCGGCTGCAGGGATGCCGATTCGTGCGGTTGATGTTCGACGTACAGACGTGTCCAGACTGTGATGGGATCCTCGCGCCCGGCGCCACGCGCTGCTCGGAATGCTCCCGACCCGAACCCGCAGCCGGGGACCCTTGGTCGCTGGGAACCTCCGAGGCATCCTCGGCGGCCACCGCCACGGCCGTGGCACCAGCCCCCGGTTCCGTGCTTTCCGACCCGCCGGCCCGGCCGACCGGGCAGGGGATGTCCACCGGGGCAAAGGTCGCCATCGGTGTCGTGATCGCCATCGTCGTGATCGTCGTTGGCGGCGTTGCGGCCATGTTCGGAGCCGCCTGGTTCATGGCCGATGCCATCACCGACTCGTTCGAGGAAGGCATCACGACGGCCGACGGGTTGGACGAGTTCGTCATTTCACCCGGCTACTCGGGTGCGTCGCTCTCGGTCGGCGAGTGCTACTCCCTCGACGGCGGCGAGGTTCCGCTCTACCGGGACTGCAGCCAGGCCCACGGTTATGAGGTGTACCACCAGTTCGAGGCGACCGGCGACGACTACCCGGGAACCGTGGCGACCTTCGACCTCGACGAGCGCTGCTACGAGGGGTTCGCCTCGTTCGTGGGTGTCGACTACTTCGACAGCGAGCTCTTCAGCGACACGCTTCCTCCCACGGAGACCGAGTGGTCGGCGGGGGAGCGGACCGTGTCCTGCACCCTCTATGACCCCTTCACGGAGGTCACCGGCTCCGAGCGCGGCTCGCGTCGCTGACCATCCGAAACTGCCCGACCCTCCAAACAAGCGCAATTTCTGGGCGCATGGGCTAAGTTACATGTGTGTGATCCTGGTGGTCACAGCGCAATTCCTATCCGACCAATTGGAGGGCGGAACGCATGAACAAGACGGAGATGGCCAAGAAGCTGGCCGGCAAGGCCGACCTGACGCAGGACAAGGCCTCAGAGATCGTCGACCACATCTTCTCGACCAAGGATGGCGAAGGCATCATCGCCGTCGAGCTCGATGCCGGTCGCAAGGTCTCGATTGCCGGGTTCGGTACCTTCTCGACCCGCCGTTCCAGCGCCCGCAAGGGTCGCAACCCGCAGACGGGGGAGTCGATCGACATCCCCGCCCGCACCGTGGCGAAGTTCTCGGCGGCCAAGGGCCTCAAGGACCGCGTCTACGAATAGACGGAACCACTAGCAGCGACCAGGGGCCCTCCGGGGCCCCTTTTCGCGTCTGGGGTAGCGTCTGGCCATGGCCCACGACGTCGCCGACCTCCTCGCTGCAGACCCCTACGCCGCACTGCTCGGTGTCGAGCTCGCATCCTCGGACCCGTTGGTCGTCGGGATGTTGCTCGACGACCGCCACACGAACTTCCTCGGTGGAGCCCACGGCGGGGTGATCTACTCGCTCGCCGACATTGGTCTCTCCCTTGCCTCGAACCGGGACGGTCTCAGATCGGTCATGGTCGACAGCCACCTCGCTGCCGTGCGGGGTGCGGTGCCGGGGGAGCGTCTGGAGGCCGAGGTGACGCCGATCTCCGAGGGTCGAACCATCGCGTCCTATCGCATCGACGTGCGTCGTGACGATGGCCGGATCCTGGCCGCATTCACCGGGACCACGGTGCGCGTTCCAGCTTGAGCGTTCGTTCAAAATACGACTATCATGTAGATCATGTCGGACTACAGAACTCCCCTCAAGGACATCCTGTTCGCGCTCGAACAGGCCGGCCTGCCGACGCTCGCCACGCTCCCCGGTCTCGAACACGCGACCCCGGACATGGTCGAGGGCGTCTTGGCCGAAGCCGGACGATTCATGGAAGAGGTCGTCGCCCCGATCAACCGGTCGGGCGACGAGCACGGCTCGAGGGTGGAAGGTGACGCCGTCATCACCGCCCCTGGCTTCAAAGAGGCCTACGACAAGTACGTCGAGGCGGGCTGGGGCGTGCTGCCCTTCCCCGAGCACCTCGGCGGCGGGGACTTCCCCGGTCTGATCGGCCTGGCCGTCCAGGAGATGCTCCAGTCGGCGAGCATGGCGTTCTCCCTCGGTCCGCTCCTCACGCAGGGGGCGATCGATGCCCTCATGGAGCATGGTTCCGAAGAGCTCCAGCAGACCTACCTGCCGAACATGGTGTCGGGCGTCTGGGCCGGCACGATGAACCTCACCGAGCCGCACGCCGGGTCCGACCTCGGGCACATCTCGTCCAAGGCCCTGCCCCAGGACGATGGCAGCTTCCGGATCAGCGGCCAGAAGATCTTCATCACCTTCGGCGAGCACGACCTCACCGAGAACATCATCCACCTCGTTCTCGCCAAGACGCCCGATTCGCCTCCCGGGACGAAGGGCATCTCGATGTTCGTCGTTCCCAAGTTCCTGTTGAATGCCGACGGCAGCCTCGGCGAGCGCAATGAGGTGAAGGTCGTGTCGGTCGAGCACAAGCTCGGCATCCACGGCTCGCCGACCTGCGTGATGTCCTTCGGCGACGAGGACGGTGCCATCGGCTACCTCGTCGGCGAGGAGAACCACGGCATGCGCTACATGTTCACGATGATGAACGCCGCCCGCCTGTCGGTCGGCATGCAGGGACTCGCCATCTCCGAGCGTGCCTACCAGCAGGCACTCGCCTACGCACACGAGCGCAAGCAGGGTGCCGAGATCGGTGGCACCAAGGGCGAGATGGTTCCGATCGTGCGCCACCCGGACGTGCGCCGGATGCTCATCACCCAACGTGCCTACATCCAGGCCATGCGGCACCTCATGTACGAGAACGCGATGCTCATGGACACCGTCCGCCGCTCGCCCGACGCCGATGTCGTAGCCGCCGCCGAGGCCCGCTCGGACCTGCTCATCCCGCTCTCCAAGGCGTGGAGCACCGACCTGGGCGTCGAGAACACGTCGCTCGCGGTCCAGGTCCACGGTGGCATGGGATACGTCGAGGAGACCGGTGTCGCCCAGCATTGGCGCGACTCGCGGATCGCCCCGATCTACGAAGGCACCAACGGCATCCAGGCCATGGACCTCGTCGGCCGCAAGTTGGGTCTCCACGGCGGCGAGACCGTCCGCCAGCACATCGGATGGATCGGCGAGTCCGCCAGCCTCGCCGCCGAGGCCGGGTTCGACTCGATGAAGGCCCAGATCGAAGAAGGCCTGTCGAAGGTCACCGAGGCAACGATGTTCATGGTTGGCTCGGTGGGCGATCCGAAGTCGGCCCTTGCCGGCGCCACCCCCTACCTCAGGCTGTTCGCCCAGGTCACGGGTGGCGCCTACATGGCACGCGCCGCGGTCGCAGCGAAGGCCAAGGTCGAGGCCGGCGAGGACCCGGAGTACCACGGTGAGGTCATCGCCCTCTCCGAGTTCTACATCGACCAGTTGATGCCGCAGGTCTTCGGGCTCGTCCCGTCGATCACCGCAGGCGCCGACCAGCTCTTCGACATCGAGCTGTAGACCGACACCAGGCTCGATTCATGAGGCGGTGGTCCCATCCGGGGCCGCCGCCTCATCGATGGGCCGGGGGTCGGCTCCGACGCGACCCAGCGTCCCCAACGCGAGCACGCCTGCCACCCCGACGAGGGCGAGCGAGACGGTCCGGCTCGTCGTGAGCGACCCGATGACCGCAGCGACCGCCGTCAGTCCGATGGCTCCGATCGGGTAGGCCGCGTTGACCACCGCCCGCGTGCCGGCCATCACCCGGCCGAGCATCGGCTCGGGTGTGACCTTCTGTCGGAGCGTCGAGAAGGCGATCTGGACCCAGGGCAGGCCGAAGCCGGCGAGGGCGAACACGGCCAGGACGGCGATGCGATCGTCGAGGAACGTCGAAGCGGCGAAGCCGGCGCCCCAGATCGCCAAGCCGACGACGAAGACCCTGCCGAGGCCGAAGCGTTCCAGCGCCCGACTACCGGTCGCTGCACCGATGACACCACCCACGCCGAAGGCCCCGTAGATGATCGACATGGCGACCGGCTCATCCGACGCGAACTCGTTCGCGGCGAGGAGGGGGAGGATGGCCACCATGAACGCCGAGACCACGTTCGAGGCCGCGGCACCGACCGATGCCAGGCGAAGCCGGACGTCATCCCAGATGAACCGCATCCCTTCGATCGCCTCGGCGAGGATCCCACCACCGGTGCTCGGGGGCTCGGTTCGGGCGTCGGGTGGGAGGAAGAGGGCGGTCACGGCGGCGACGAGGAACGTCACTGCATTGAAGCCGAAGGCGACGAGGAAGCCCCACTGCTCGACGAGGAGGCCACCGAGCACCGGGCCGACGATGAAGGCCGCTTGGCCGGTGACCGACAGGCGGGCATTGGCCTTGGCGAGCCCGTCGCCCGAGACGATCGACGGCACGTAGGCGTAGAGCGCCGCCTGGAGTGCCGTGGTCATGGCGCCGACCACGAAGGCGGTGACGACGAGTACCCAGAGACCCCCGGGAAGCACGCCCTCGGCGACGAGGGCGAGGAGCACGAAGACAACCGCCTGCACCACGTTCGCCCAGAGCAGCCAGCCGCGGCGGCTCCATCGATCGAGCAAGACGCCCGAGAACAGGCCGAAGATGATGAGCGGCAGGTCTTGGCCGGCATGGACCAAGCCGAAGTCGAGCGGGTCCTGGCTCAGGGTGAAGACGAAGTACGGGATGGCGAACAGCGCCACGTAGTCGCCGAGCTGGCTGACGGCCTGCCCGGCCCACAGCAGCGCGAACGGTCCTCCCGCACCCCGTCGCACGGTCACGCCGAGAACACTGGTAGTGGCTGCATGGGCTCGGAGAGTGTAGGGAAGGCGATCCGGCGATTGTCGGCGCCTGCGGCGTTAGCCTGTCGACCATGAGCACCCCACGAGAGCTCCCCGAGATGGTCGCCGAGATGGTCGACCTCACCAAGCAGTACGCAGACGAGGAGCTCGTCCAGCCGGCGAAGGCGCTCGGCCGGGTCGCCGGCATGGGCGTCGGTGCCGGACTGCTGATGAGCATCGGTGCCTTCATGCTCTCGGTGGCGGCGTTCCGCGCCCTTGCCGAGTACGTGCTGCCGGACAACCCGTATTGGTCGGCGGTCGGTTACCTCATCACCGCTCTGGTCCTCGTGGGCATCGCGGCCGCACTCGTCAGCGCAGCGTCGTCCGACGACGACGCGGAGATAGATCCCGGGGCCGGCGACTCGGCCACCACCACGGAGGAAGTGTGATGGGCACCATCGACGAACTCAGGGCAAAGGCCGCGGAGATCGACGACGCCGTGGATGCCACCATCCAGAGCACGAAGCAGAAGACCACGTGGGCCATCGCCGGATTCGTGCTGTTGGCCCTACTGGCCTTCGTGCTCGGTCGGCGCGGCGGCAAGAAGGTCGTCGTCGAGGTCCGGCGCCGGTAGGTCGGCGCGCTCCATGGCGGCCAGGATGGCCGCTGCAACTTCCCGGCGGTCGATGTTCCGCTCGCTCGGAAGCCGAACCTTCAGCTCATCTCCCTGACGGACCTCATAGCGGGCGATCAGCTCCGTGCGCCGTCGAAAGGCGCGATAGCCGACCCAGAGGAGCAGCGCCGAGCCGATCGTCGTCCGGGTCTGGTCCCCGGTCCGCATGCCTTTGAGCGTTTGTTGGAGGCCGAGGGCGAACATCGACGAGATCCTAGACTCCGCCAGATGCGCTCCCAGAATGCCGTCAAGGTCATCGCGATCGTCGTCGTCATCGGCATGGTCCTCACCGGTGCCATCGCCCTCTTCGCCGCATTCGGCTGATGGCCGAGTTCCGGGCCGGCGAGCCTTGCCTGTTGATCGACGAACGTGACCGACGCTTCCTTCTCGACCTCGGTCCCGGCCGTGACTTCTCCACCCACCAGGGGTCCCTCCCACACGACCGGCTCATCGGGTCCGAGGAAGGTTCGTCCCACGAGACGAGCAGCGGGGCCCGTCTCGTCGCCCTGCGTCCCAGACTCGAGGACTTCGTCCTCAAGATGAAGCGGGGCGCCCAGGTCGTCTACCCGAAGGACATGGGACCGATCCTCGTCCACGGCGACATCCGCAGCGCCATGACCGTGGTCGAAGCGGGTTCGGGATCGGGCGCTCTCACCCTCGCCCTGGCCGAAGCGGTCGGTCCGACCGGTCGGGTGGTCTCGGTCGAGCGGCGTGAAGACCACCAGAAGGTGGCCCGCAAGACCGTCGAGCGTTGGTTCGGCGAGATGCCAACCCAGGTCGACCTACGGCTGGGCGAGGTCGAGGACGTCATCGGGGAGGTGCGCCCGGAGCGACTCGTGCTCGACCTGCCGGAGCCCTGGCATGCCTTCGCCGTCGCCGCCGAGACGATGCCCGGGGGAGCGGTGCTCACTGCCTACGTGCCCACGGTGCCCCAGATGGAGCAGACCGTGGGTCTCATGCGGTCCGCCGGCCGGTTCACCGACATCGCGGCCCGGGAGGCCCTCACCCGGGAGTGGAACGTCGACGGTCGCTCCGTCCGGCCCAGCCACCAGATGGTCGGCCACACCGGGTTCCTCGTGAATGGCCGACTCCTCGCCCAATGAAGAAGGGACCCCGAAGGGCCCCTCATTCGAAGACTGCTGGATGTCGGGCCTACGGCTCGATGAAGATGCACTCGCCGGGGCACTCCTCGGCGGACTCGATCGTGTCGGCTTCCTGGCCCTCGGGAACCTTGGCCACACCGGCAGCGCCTTCGGGATTGCCCTTGGCAGCGGCGTAGATGGTGTCGCCTTCACGGACGTAGGCGAGGCCGTCGTCCAGGAGAACGAACACGTCCGGCGCGATCTCTTCGCAGAGGCCGTCACCCGTGCACAGGTCTTGGTCGATCCACACCTTCATCGGTGGTAGCTCCTTTGGTTCGTGGGCGCCATGTTAATGCTGCCCCGCCTACTCATCGACGACCCCCGACGGGCCCGTTCGTATACTCCGCGACACCGTGCAGGATGACGCCATGAGCGACGAGACCGCCGAGACCAGGCTGATGAGAGCCAGGCTGCGGGAGCTCGAGGAGCAGCTCTTCGACGCGCGCCGGAGCCTCCGCGAAACGCCCGACGTCGAGCTGGCCGCCCGTCGGCTCGACGAAGCCGAGACGAGGATCGCCGCCCTCTCTGCACGGAACGAGAAGCTCGGCAAGCTCCTGGGCGAGGCCCGGGAGCAGCTCTCCCTCCTCCGTGCCGAGATCGACCGGCTCACCGGCCCACCCGCCTCGTTCGGCGTGGTCCTCGACATCAGCCCCGATGGCTCCGTCGACGTCTTCGTGAACGGGCGGTCGCTTCGGGTGGCCGCGCACCCGTCGATCGAGGTCAAGCAGCTGAAACGCGGTCAACAGGTCCTGCTCAACGACGCCATGAACGTGGTCGAAGCACTCGATCCGGGTCCGTACGGAGATGTGGCCACGGTCAAGGAGCGGCTGGGCGAAGACCGACTCCTCGTCGTCGGTCGCGGCGACCTCGAGCGGGTGATCGGCCTGGCGGGGAGCCTGCGGGACGAGCCGCTGCGCGCCGGTGACCACGTGCGTGTCGACCAGCGGGCAGGCGTCGCCCTCGAACGCATCATCCGCCCCGACGTCGAGGAGCTCGTCCTCGAAGAGGTCCCCGACGTCCAGTACGAGGACATCGGCGGCCTCGGTGACCAGATCGGCGAGATCAGGGACGCGGTCGAGCTGCCGTTCCTCCACAAGGACCTGTTCGGCGAGTACCAACTGGAGGCGCCCAAGGGCGTCCTGCTCTACGGCCCTCCCGGATGTGGCAAGACGCTGATCGCCAAGGCGGTCGCCAACTCACTGGCCGGCGCCGTCGCCGACCGGTCGGAGAGCGACGATGCACGGTCCTACTTCCTGAACATCAAGGGTCCGGAGCTGCTCAACAAGTACGTCGGCGAGACGGAGCGCCAGATCCGGCTCATCTTCCAACGAGCCAAGGAGAAGTCCGACGAAGGCGTGCCCGTCATCGTGTTCTTCGATGAGATGGACTCCCTGTTCCGGACCCGCGGCACCGGGGTCTCGTCGGATGTCGAGTCGACGATCGTGCCCCAGCTCCTGTCGGAGCTCGACGGCGTCGAAGCGCTCAAGAACGTGATCGTCATCGGCGCCTCCAATCGCGAGGACCTCATCGACCCCGCCATCCTGCGCCCCGGGCGCCTCGACGTGAAGATCAAGATCCACCGACCCGACGAGGCAGCCGCCAAGCAGATCTTCGGCGTCTACCTGACGGCCGACCTGCCCTTCGAGGAGTCGGAGTTCGGCTCCGGCGCCGAGATGCTCGACCAGCGGATCGATGACGTCGTCGCCCGCATGTACGCCGAGGACCGTGACAACGAGTTCATCGAGGTCACCTACGCCGGGGGGGACCGTGAGGTCCTCTATTTCAAGGACTTCGCCTCCGGGGCGATGATCGAGAACATCGTCCGCCGGGCCAAGAAGACGGCAATCAAGCGGCGCATCGCCGGGGGGCCTGGCGGCCTCCGGATCGCCGACCTCACCGAAGCGGTCGGCAGCGAGTACCGGGAGCACGAGGACCTGCCCAACACGACCAACCCCGATGACTGGGCGCGGGTGTCGGGCAAGAAGGGCGAGCGGATCGTCTACGTCCGAACCCTGGTCTCAGGCGACGAGCAAGAGGCCCGCGCCATCGAGAACGTCTCACCGGGCCACTACCTGTAGATGCCGGTCCCGAAGGTCATCGGGACCGAGACCGAGTTCGGGATCAACGTTCGAAACGACCCGGACTTCAACCCCTCGCTCGCCTCGTCGCTCGTCGTCAACTCCCTCGTCGATCCTCGGCTGCGTGTGGGATGGTCCTACGACGGCGAGTCGCCCAGGCGCGATGCCCGTCGGCCCTTCACGGAAGCGTTCGCGCCAGACGTCGATGGGTCGGCGGCGAACGTCGTCCTCACGAACGGTGCCCGCTTCTACGTCGACCACGCCCACCCCGAGTACAGCTCGCCCGAGACCCTCGACCCGCTCGACGCGGCGCTCTACGACAAGGCCGGGGAGCTCATCGCCCACCGGGCGGCGGCGAGTGCGACCCGCCTCCTGGCCGACGGCCAGCGACTCGCTCTGTACAAGGACAACAGCGACGGCAAGGGAGCGTCCTACGGCGCCCACGAGAACATCCTGCTCGACCGCTCCCTGCCCTTTGGTCGGGTCATCGCCACGCTCCCGACGTTCCTCGTGAGCCGCCAGATCATCTCCGGCTCGGGCAAGGTCGGGGCCGAGAACGGCCGGTCGGCGACCCGCTTCCAGATCACCCAACGCGCCGACCACATCGAGGAACTGGTCGGGTTGGAGACGACACTCCGGCGGCCGCTGGTGAACACCCGGGACGAGCCGCATGCCGACGAGCGATACCGTCGGCTCCACGTCATCGTCGGCGATGCCACGATGTCCGAGGTCCAGAGCCTCGTGAAGCTGGGATCCCTGGCGGCGTTCCTCGCCGCGCTGGAAGCCGATGGCATCGACGACGACCTGGCCCTGGCGAACCCCGTGGAGGCTGCCTGGGCGGTGAGTCGAGACCTCGAGATGTCCACCCCGCTCCCGCTCGCCGGAGGCGGACACGCCACGGCCATCGAGCTGCAGTGGCGCTACCTCGAGCTCGCCGAAAAACATGACGAGGGCCGCTATGCCACGGTCATCGCCGAGTGGGAAGGCCTACTGGCCGACCTCGAGGTGGGGCCCGAGCGCGTCGCCGACCGACTCGATTGGGCGGCGAAGCTCGGGCTACTCGAGCAGTACGCCGCACGCGGCGTGTCCTGGGACGACCCGAAGATGGCCGCCGTCTCGCTCCAGTACCACGACCTCGATCCTGCCCTCGGCCTCCACCATCGGCTCGTCGCCCGGGGAATGCTCCGCAGGCTCTTCACCGACGACCAGGTGGATGCCGCGACCCGGGAGCCTCCCACCGACACACGCGCCTGGTTCCGGGGGCGTTGCGTCGAACGATTCGCCGATGCGTTGGTGGCGGCCAACTGGGACTCGCTCGTCTTCGACGTCGGCGGGGAGCGACTCCAACGCGTCCCTATGATGGATCCGCTCAGGGGCACCGAGGCGCTGACGGCCGACCTGGTCGAGGCCGCCGCCGACGCAGAGTCCCTGGTCAACGCACTCGGAGGCACCAGATGACCGACAGGGAGCGCATCAAGAAGCGACACGACGAGGACGAGGTCCTCGACGATGTCGACGCCGGGGCCGAGGAGGCGCCGAGCGTGGCGGTCGACTCCGAGGAGGTCGACGACCTGCTCGACGAGATCGACACCGTCCTCGAGGAGAACGCCGAGGAGTTCGTGCGCAACTACGTCCAAAAGGGCGGTCAGTGAGCGGCGACCTGCGGGACCTGGTCTCGACCGACCCCGGCGGCTTCTCCGACCTGCTCGCGGCGCGCGGTCACACGCCCTCCCTGCCGGCGACCGGAACACT
>JAHEFX010000100.1 GCA_024639975.1 bacterium | reverse complement strand
GCCTCGCCGACGCCGAGCGTCGCCACCATGGCCAGGATCTTCGGCGTGCCGTCGAGCTTGCGGACCACGAATCGCTCCACGAAGACAGCCAAGGCTGCGCCGATGACGAGACAGGCCACGAAGCCGATCCAGTAGGGCACCTGGAAGCGGGTGATCCCGAGCGCGGCGATGGCGGCGGCGACGATCCCGATACCGATCTGGGCGAAGTTGATGAACTTCGACGAGCGGTAGACGAATACGAGGCCGACGGCGAGTAAGCCGTAGGTGAGGCCCGTGAGCGCCCCGAGTGCCACGTAGGGCAGCGAGAAGTCGAATCCGAGCATCAGGCCGACCCTCCGGGTCGGGTACTGCCGTACTGACCTACTGACGTACTGACGACCGGAGCGCCCTGGTAATAGATCCCCCCGGAGGGGGGATGGGCCCCACGAGCGTCAGCGAGTGGGAGGGGGGCGCCGAAGCAGTGGCGGAGGCTTGTCCCGGTGGGAGGAGCCACCCCCCGCCCGCCGCCTTCCGGCGACGGGTCCCATCCCCCCTGGCGGGGGGATCCATTCATCTCGTTCCTCATGATCCCAGGGCCTCCACGATGCCTTCGAGGTAGATGGCTTCGACCAGGGCCGGGTCGTCGCGCAGGGTGGCGGCGTCGCCGGACCAGACCATGTGCCCGCCCTCCATCACATAGGCCCGGTCGGCCACCGAGAGCGCCGCCGAGACGTTCTGCTCGACGAGCACGATCGCCGCGCCGCGGGACCGCAGCTCTTCGATGGCCGGGAGCAGTTGCTGGACGATGAGCGGGGCGAGACCGAGGGAGAACTCGTCGATGAGCAGCAATCGTGGCCGTTGGATGGCGGCCTTGGCGAGGGCGAGCATCTGCTTCTCGCCGCCGGACAGGGTCGACGCTCGCTGGCGACTGCGCTCCTCGAGCTTGGGGAACAGCTCGTAGGCGTCGGCAAGCCGTTCGTCGAGGTCGACGCCCCGACCGAGCACGTGGGCGTACATCCGCAGGTTCTCCTCGACGGTGAGCGACATCGCCAGCGAGTCGGAGCCGGCGATGTGGCAGACCCCGAGGCCGGCCAACCACGTCGGTGGATAGCCGGTCACGTCGATGCCACCGAGCCGGACGATGCCGGTCGAGTCGCCTTCGTGGAGGCGGGCGATCGTGCGCAACGTCGTGGTCTTCCCGGCACCGTTGGTGCCGAGCACGGCGACGATCTCCTCGCGGGCCACCTCGAGGTCCACCCCGAACAGGACCTGGACGCGGCCGTACTGGGCATCGACACCGGCGAGCCGGAGCAGGGCCGTCTCGTCCGGCGGTGCAGTCGGCTTGGCCTTGGCGGGCCGCATGCGGCGTAGGGACCTCGCCCCACGGCCGACCATGATCCCGACCGCCGTCACGGGGACGGCGCCGAACACGACCTCGGTCTCCAGGCCCGCATCGGCGAGCGGCCCGGCAGCCGCCCAGAGCCCGACGGCGCCGCCGATGGCGAACCAGATCACCTGGCGGACGGCGGTCGACGTCCGGGACCGGGTGGTGAGGCCGTCGTTGGCGGCGATGTCGACGGTGACGAGCACCACGCCGACCGTGACGATGGCGCCGAGCCAGACGAGGACGACACCGGTGAGGGTCTCGGACAGGGCCCCACCGGCCACGAGGACGCCGACCACGACGAGCTGGATGCCGACGGCGTCGGTGAGGGCCTCGGCCGGCAGCTCGCCGAGCCGGTGGTACCAGTGGCCGAAGAGGCCGACGGCGACGACCCCGAGCAGGCCGGCCCCGATCAGGGCGAGCCGGTAGGACCCCGAGAGGTCCCAGAGCTCGCCGAGGAGCTCGAGCCCGGGAGGGCCGGCCAGGAATACGAGGACGCCGAACGAGGCAGCGATGGCGGACGATCGCCGCCGCCACGGGGTGCGTGGCGAGGTGACGCCGGTCTCCTCTGCGGGACTACCGATCGCCGGCACGAGGGCCCCGACCAGGATGACCCCAGCCGACACGAGCACCGCGACGGTCCACCGGTCCGGGTAGAGGGCAGAGACGAACAGCGGGACGGCGGCTCCGGCCGCGGCGCCGGACCAGTAGAGGCCGAGCACGCGGTGCCAGCCACTGCGCGGATACGCATCGACGAGCGTCACCCGGTGGAACACGAGGCCGAACGCCCAGAGCGCCGGGGCCGGCGCCACCAACCACTCGGGGATGCCGGGGACCGCGAGGAGCGCGACCAACGCCGCGAGGACCGTTGCCGTGCCATCGATGACCCGACGCCGGGCCACCCGGGAAAGCCGCCGGCCGACGACACCGGCGGCAAGGGCCCCCATCGCGACGAACAGGGCGATGCCCCAGTAGTAGGGCTCCGGGGCGTCGGCCGTGAGCTCGGGAACGACGAGCAGGAGCACCAGCGGACCTGCCGCACCGGCCCCGGCCGCCGCCATGGCCACGGCCGGACCCCAGCCGACACCCCCGAGCTCGGGGAACGGGTCGAAGCGGGCGCCGTCTGCCATCAGTTCGAGAACTCCTCGAAGCCACCGTCGAGGACCATGCAGGAGCACGAATCCTCGAATGCCGTCACCACGTAGGAGGAAGCGCCGGTCCGTGCCCCGGGTAGGAACTCGGACTCGTAGGTCGTGGCGAGGCTGAAGCTCGCGCCGAGCTCGCCGACGGCGTCCGCCCAGCTGGCGGCGTCCAGGCCGTTGGTGAGGTCTGCTGCCCCCGCTGCGAGGAGTCGGATCCCATCGCAGTAGATCAGGGCCGAGCGCGCGTTCTTGCGTTCGTCGAAGGTGTGACCGCCCCCGGCGAGGATCTCGAGACACGCCGATTCACCGGCGTTGGCGGGGAACGGGTGTTGGTCGTCGGAGACGTCCCAAGCAGGCAGCAGGGAGATACCGGACGAGGCGATCACTTGGTCCGGGTAGTTGAGGATCGAGAAGTCCGGCGAGTCGTAGGAGGTCATCGCGTAGGTCCCCGTGTACTGCTGGGCGGTCGCCGACTGCATGAAGAAGGGCTGTATCCGACTGCCGCCGATGGTGAGGACCCGGTCGACACCCGCAGCCTTGAACGCCAGGACCGCCTGGTCGATGGCGGGGTTCAGGGTCGCCGTGTCGGTGACGTCGACCCACTGGACCTCGGTCGGCTCGACCCCGAGGTCGGACAGGCGGGGACCGATGACGTCGTCGAAGGCCTTGCGGCTGAGCTCGTTGTCGGCACCGATGATCCCGAGGCTCGCCCCGTCGAGCCAGCCGTTCGAGCCCAGACCGTCCACGAGGCCACCCATCAGGATGTCGTAGGGGGTGAGGGCGGGCGACCACAGGTAGGGGCTGAACTGCTCGTAGCCGGCGGTGTCGACCGGGAAGAAGGTCCAGTCGAGCATCACCGTTTGGCGATTGGCGTAGCAAGGACGGGCGTTCTCCTGGAACTGCCCGGTCATGACGACGGCGAAGACCTGGTCGTCCTGGGTGATCGCGTTGCAGAGCTCCTCCTCCGTGGATGGGGAGTCACTCAGGGCGTCGAACGTTCGAACGAACGGCACGACCGTCCGGCCGCCGAGCCCGCCGTTGGCGTTCACGTGGTCGACGAGGGTCTGTATCTGGGCCTCCACGTCGCCCTGGTCGGGGATGTCCAAACCGAGGGCGCTGGCGACCCGCGTCGTGTCGGTGACGATGAAGCCCACCTTGACCTCGGTGTCGGTGACCCCGACGCCGTTCTCGACGGCCGGAACGTCGGTGTCGTCACCACCGTCATCGCCTCCGGCGGCGACGGTCGTTTCGGTGGCCTCGGTCGATGCCGGGACGCTGGACGCAGCGCCGCCACCGGGGGTGGTTGCACCGCAGGCGGCGGCGAGTAGCGCGATGGCCACGGCCATCACGACGAAGCGGGTGTGCTTCATGCGGGGGTCTCCTCAGGGGTTGGAGCTGTCGAGCGGATGAAATCGATGACGAGGTCGCCGAAGGTGTCCCTCCCGGCCGGGTCGTCGGCGCCGGGGGCGTCGAGGAAGCCACGGGCCGTCGTGGGGTCCTCGGGGTGGACGACCGCCATGTGGGAAGCGCCGGCGAGGACCTCGAGGCGATGGGCGTGGCCATCCGGGAGGGCCTCCCGGAACGTGCGGGTGACCGGGTCGTGGGCATCGCCGCCGCCGTAGCGGTCCTTGGACGCAGCCATGATCCCGTCCTGCTCCCCGACGACGAGGAGCACGGGGCAGTCGGCCGGGGAGGCGAGGACGGTGCCCTCGTCCCAGCCGAGGGCGGCGGCGACCATGGTGTGTGCGCCGTAGACGAACACCCCGACGATCTCCGGGTACCACTCGGGCGATGCGCTCTCCAGGGCAACGGTCCCACCGGCCGAGTGACCGCCGAGGACGACCCGGTCCATGTCGAGGGAGTCGGCCAGGACGCCGTCGGCGGTGAGCCGAAGGAGCTCGTCGAGAACGGGTCGAATCGCCGTGCCGGGCGGCTTCGACCCGTATCCGTCGGGCATCACGGCCGTCAGGTCGAGACCGGGGGTGAGGCCGACCGCACCACCGAAGAGGGAGCCGACGAGGTCGAAGGTCGCGAACACGGCACCGCCGGCCACGACCCGCTCGGCAAGCCACCGGTAGGAGGTCGACGGGACATTCACACCGGGCAGGAAGAGCACCACGGGGAAGGGGGCCCCATCGGTGTCGACGGGAATGACACCCGAGAGCCGCTCGGCGTCTGACCCGGTCGGCTTGGCCGGGTAGTAGACGGTGACGTGGGCCGTATCGAACGGCGCGTCACCCGGAACGCGGACAGCAGTCCTCAACGAACGAATCATGGGCGGCCACCTCCGGTGACCAACCCCCCTCCCATCGCCTGGAGGCGATGGGGCCCATCCCCCCTCCGGGGGGATCCCTCAGAAGGGGTCGCGGACCTGGGAGAGATCCCCCCGACAGGGGGGATCGGACCCACGAGCGAAGCGAGCGGGAGGGGGGTCATTCCGTGCCTCCCACCGGGTGGGAGGCTTCCCATTCTTCGACCTGGGCGCGGGTGGCGGCGAGGTCGAGGCGGGCCTTGCGGGCGCGTCGGCCGAGCCAGGAGGAGATGAGCAGCGCCAGCAGCACCGTGCCCGAGAGCTTCATCCAATCCGGCCACGTGCTGATCCACCCCGTCACCGGGGCGATGATCACGAACGTGAGGCCGGTGACCCAGAGGACGCCACCCACGAGGGGTCCGAACCAATCGATGCGCTTCATCGGCGTCCCTTGGCCACGGTCTCGCGGGCGATGCGGACCACGGCTTCGTCGACCATGCGGCCGTGGGCGTCTACGACGACGCCCGTGCCGGTCTCCAGTGCCTTCTCGTATCGGGAAAGTACGTCCTCGGCTTCGGCAACCTCTTCATCCGACGGCGTGAAGGTCGCGTTGACCACTTCGAGCTGGGACGGGTGAATGCACGAACGGCCACCGAAGCCCTGGCGGCGCAGGCGCTCGGTGCCGGAGGCGAGGGCGTCGAGATCCCGGAAATCGGTGGAGACGGGGCCCACGGGGCCGGGCAGGCCGGCGGCTGCCGATGCCATGACGACGCGGGCCCGGTGGGGCGCCCACATCTCGTCGTCCGTCGGGTCGATGGCGAGCTCGGCGCCAAGGTCGGCTTCCCCGACCATCAGGCGGGTGACGGACTCGTGGGCCGCCATCTCGGGGGCGAACAACAGCCCGACGGCCGACTCGACCAATGCAAGCAGGGCGAGATCCGGGGCGAGAGCGGCAACGGCAGCGACGTTGTCGGGCACAGCCTTCGCGACCACCAGGCCCGAGACGTCGAGATCGCGCATCGCCAGGACGTCGGCTTCGAGGTGGTCGTCGGCGTTGACCCGCACCCACACCTCGGTGTCCGCCCGTTCGATGCCGCCGAGCCACTCAGCGGCCCCGGCGCGTGCCTCGGCCTTGCGCTCATGGGCGACGGCATCCTCGAGGTCGACGACCACGCCGTCGGCGCCCCGTCCGAGGGCCTTCTCGAGGAACTCCGGTCGATCGGCGGGCACGTAGAGGAGGGAGCGGGCGGACATCAGCCGATCCTCCCCTTGCCGCCGGTCAGCTGGCGGGCGATCACCATCTTCAGGATGTCGTTGGTGCCTTCACCGATGGCCATGAGCGGGGCGTCGCGGTAGAGGCGTTCGACGTCGAACTCCTTCGAGTAGCCGGCACCGCCGTGGACGCGCATCGAGTCGAGGGCATTCGCGATGGCAGCCTCCGACCCGTGGTACTTGGCCATCGACGACTCCATGTTCGCCGACTGGCCGGCGTCGGCCCGGGATGCAGCCCACCAGGTCATCAGGCGGGCCGACTGGGTGCGGGTGGCCATCTCGGCAAGCTTCAACTGGATGGCCTGGAACTGGTTGATCGGCTTGCCGAACGCCTCACGTTCGCCGGCGTATTTCAACGCCTGCTCGTAGGACTCCTGGGCGATGCCCACCGAGCGGGCGGCGACATTGATGCGGCCCACCTCGAGGCCGCCCATCACCTGTTTGAAGCCTTGGCCCTCCACACCGCCGAGGAGGTTCTCGACGGGGACCCGGGCGTCGTCGAGCACGACCTCTGCCGATTCCGGTCCCTTGTACCCGAGCTTCGGGATGTCCCGGGACACCGAGTAGCCAGGTGTGTCTGCGTCGACGAGGAGCACGCTCATGCCGGTGTGCGCCGGCGCGGCGGCGGGGTCGGTCTTGACGAGCACGGGGAGTGGGTCGGCGAAGCGGGCGTTGGTGATCCAGAACTTCGTGCCGGTCACCACGTACTCGTCACCATCGCGGGTGGCCCGGGTCGTGATCCCCTGGAGGTCGGAGCCGGCGTCGGGCTCGGTGAGGGCGATGGCGGTTCGTCGCTCACCGGTGGCGAGGGCAGGAAGATGCCTGCGCTTCTGCTCCTCGGTGCCGTGCTGGGCGATCATGTGGGCGGCGAGGGAGTGCGAGCCGAGGATGCCGGCGACGCCCATCCACGCCCGGGCGAGCTCCTCGAAGACGATCGAGAAGGACACCATGTCCACGGCGAGGCCGCCGTACTCCTCGGGGACGGTGAGCCCGAACAGGCCCAGCTCCTTCATCTTGTCGACGATCTCGTGGGGGTAGCGACCCTCGGCCTCCCACTCGCGGGCCACGGGGCGGATCTCCTTGTCGGCGAACTCGCGGATCGTCGCCTGGAACAGCTGCTGTTCGTCGCTGAGTTGGAAATCCATGTCAGTCTCCGATTCGGAACACGGGTAGGTGACGACCGTCGTCGAGGGGGTGCCAATCGACGGTCACGGGGGCATCGCAGACGGGGTCGCCGCCAACGAGCCGGGTGAGCATGCGAGGCCCTTCCTCGAGCTCCACGAGGGCGATCACGTAGGGGGGTTGGAGCCAGTCCTCTGAGGAGATGGGCCAACCCCCCTCCCGTCCTGCGGCCGGGGCCCATCCCCCCTCCGGGGGGATCTCTCCCCTCCTGCCGTCCGGCCCCCGCGCCACCACGGTGAACGAGTGGAGGGTTCCCCGGCCCGAGATCTCGGCCCAGCCGGGTTGCTCGCCGCAGCCGGTGCAGATGGCACGGGGGTACCACTGGTGGCCGCAGGACGGGCAGTGCTGGATGACCAGCCGACGTTCCTTCGTTGCCTCCCAGAACTCGGCTGCCTCGGGGGCGATGTCGGGTGCGATCGGGTTCATCGGTCCACCCCGAGGACGAGGGTGCCGTGCGAGGAGAAGACCCCGCCGG
>JAHEFX010000099.1 GCA_024639975.1 bacterium | reverse complement strand
ACCTCCACGCATCCTCGATCCCACCAGTCGAGCGCCACCACGGTCACGCAGGCCGCCCCGGCATCGATCGCCAGGAAGACGTCCTGCTCGCCGCACGGACCGACCGTTCGCTGCACATGGTCGGCTTCATCCGTCACCCCGAGCGGCTCCAAGATGTCGCGGGCCTCGGCGGGTGTGTGGTTGCCGGGACGGGAGAACAACACGATGTCGACGTCGGCGAGCTCGCGGGTCTGGCCGAAGTCCTGCCCGTCCTCCAGCGCCCAGCACGAACGTCGACCCGAGAGGGGGTCCTCACCCTGGCCACAGGCGACCAGCACGAGGGACAGCGAGACCACGAGACCGAGCAACCTCAACGCTGCCACCTGCCGGCCGGCGGCGTGCCGTTGGGGGCCCGGTCGGGCAGGCCCAGCAACCGCCTCGTCATGGTCGCGGTCGCCCCCCAGAGGATCTCGTCCTCGACGTCCCGGAACCACACGTGGCGGCCCTCCCATTCCTCGTGCCACCACGCCTCGGTCTCGGCCAAGCCGGCGAGGTCGGGCTCGAGGATCCGGTCCACCTCGCCGGGGTCGGGCACGAGATCGGGGCGCGGCGCGATCCGTCCGACGACCGGGACGACGAACCTCGTGTACTCCACGGTGTGGATCGGTTCGAGGAAGCCGAGGACCTCGACCCGGTCGGGATCGATCCCGACCTCCTCCTGTGCCTCGCGCAGCGCAGTCCCCGTGGGCCCCCCGTCACCGTCCTCGGGCTTGCCGCCGGGGAAGGCCAGGTGTCCCTTGTGGGTGGGCATGTGCATCGGTCGCTTGGTCAGGAGGACATGGACCTGCTCGTCTATCTCGTAGAGAGGGACGAGCACGGCGGCATAGACCCCCTCGGTCGGGTGGTCGTCCACCAATCCGGCGATCAGATCCCAGTCGCTCACCACCTGATTCTGCCCCAAGCTGCCAACCATCCGCGCGACGTATCCTCCCGACATGGCTTTGGCGTCGACACCCCGAGAGACGAGCCGACTCGTCCTGCGCCCTTTTCGGCGACGCGACGTGGACCCGATGACCGAAGCGGTCCAGGCTTCACTTGCCGAGCTCGGCCAGTGGCTGCCGTGGCCCCACGCCCGCTACGACCGCATGGACGCCACCCGATTCGTGCGGGACTCGATGCGGTCGTGGCGGGAGCAGCGGGCCTACGACTTCGCCATCCGCGGCCATGACGACCCCAACCGCCACCTCGGCAACGTGTCGATCTGGTTCACGTCCCGGCAGTTCCGGGTCGGGGAGATCGGCTACTGGGTGCGCTCGGACGTGACCGGTCAGGGTGTCGCCACGGAAGCCACCGCCGCGATGCTCTCCCTCGGGTTCGGATCGCTCGACATGCACCGCATCACCCTGCGGATCGCGGTCGGCAACGTCTCCTCGGAGCGGGTCGCCGAGAAGCTGGGTTTCACCCACGAGGGCGTCCTGCGCCAGGTGATCAAAGTGGGCAACCAGTGGGTCGACCACTCCATCTTCAGCCTGCTGGCGTCCGAGTACCGGCGCTGAGCACCCCCTTGGTCACATGTGACCAAGGGACCGGGGACGAAGTCACGATGTGCGTGAGGGTCGCTGCGTCCTGGGAGGTCTGCAGGTCCTCGATGACATCCTCGAGGTGGGCGGTGGACGAGCAGACGACACGCACGACGTGGCTCTCCGCGCCGGTCACTCGCTGGCACTCGATCACCTCGGGGCGGGACTCGGCCCATTTGCCGATCTCCGCCTCCCTCCCCCGTGCCGTCACGCGAACGATGGCGAAGACCGGTAGGCCCAGCGTGGCGAAATCGAGCTGGGCCCGGTATCCCTGGATCACGCCGGCCTTCTCGAGCCTCCGCACCCGCTCGGTGACGGCCGGGGCCGACAGGCCGACTCGCTCGCCCAGCTCCTTGTAGGAGATACGGGCGTCCTCCTGGAGGATCTCGAGGATCATCCACGAGATGTCATCGATGTCCATGGATTTCCTCCAAACAGCACTCGACAAGGCGAACGGTGGTCCGCCGGCCAGTTCGGTAGCACTCTTGTAGGAGAATACCTCGGCTCACCGTTGTTTCCAAGGCAATAGTCGTGAATGGCATCGTATTCCTCAGGCTATTCTCATAGTCGCTTGGTATCTTGTGCGAAGACAGCAAGGCGGTCTCGACGACCGCACCCCCGAAAGGCCGAACGATGACCTTCAACTCAGCTTTTGAACAGCTTCTGGCCGCATGGCGCGAGAGCGACGAGCTCCGCAACTCCGGCGCCGGCTTCGACCAGCGCCTCGACGCCAAGGCTCGCCTCGAGGCAGCCCGCCACGCCGTGCGCCAGACCCACTCCATCTAGATCCTCCCCGAGCCTCCAAGCTGATCGAAGGGCCTCCGCAAGGAGGCCCTTCGGCGTGTTCGGGTCAGAACAGCGCTGAGACGTCGGCTTCGATGCGGTCGATGTCGACACCGCCGGCGAACCGCAGCATCGCCAGGGTCGAAGCCAACGCCGGCAGGTCGTCGAAGGGGGGCGGCACCCATTCGGGCGGCTCCACCAGGCCCTCGTCCTCGAGGTGGTGGACGGCTCGCATGTCCATGAGGTCCACCTTCCCGCAGAACAGCATGGGAATCCGGTGGAGCTGGCCGAGCCGAAGCGCAGCCCGGACATAGGCCGTGGTCGTGACGAATCCCTTCCCGTACCCGAGGTCCTTCGCGAACGGCCCGTCGGTCGGTGTCGACCCCCTGAAGATCCGGGCAGCCGAGGAGTAGGCGTCGGCCTGACTCGTGCCGTCTTCGACATAGGACCGATAGACATCGAGGAAGGTCGCGCCGTCGGCGGCCATGGCAATCCCCTCGACCCGGCGCAGGAGCTTGGAGAGGCGGCGGGGATATGACCGCAGCGTCAGGACCTCGCACAGCACGGCAAGGCCTTCCTGGGTGACCGTGGTCCGCGGGGCGGCCTTGCCGAGGAAGGTGCAGTAGGGCTGTGACAGGCCGTTGAGCGCCGTGCCGATGTGCACCCAGCCCTCGTGGGCCTCGAGCAGACGGAGGTCGCGGTCGGAGAAGCTGCGATCGGCCCGGATCTTGACGTAGGTCGAGCCGGCGGCCGCGTCCGCCACGATCCCGTCGTCGAGCCGGACATCGACCTTCCCGGGCCCCATGGAGAGGTCGAATCGCTCCTGGAGCAGGCGGGCGGCCTCGTCCCCGGGGATGGTGCGGGCATCCGCCAGCTCCATCGCCGAGCCGGCCATCGCCTCGAGGGTCGCCCTGAGGTCGTGGGCGAGTTGGGTCACGGTGGGCCCGCCCGCATGCACGACGTCGTTGGGACTGCCGTACAAGAGCATGGACAACGTGGAGAAACCCTCGGTACCCCTGGCGTCCAGCATGTCGATCACCAGCCGGTACTGCTCGGACATGAACCGCATCAGGCCACCGGCCGGCGACAAGGGTCCGAGCTTGGCGAGCGTCTCGGCCTCGATCTCGCGGAACTCGGTCCGCAGCGACTCGGGGTCGAATTTGAGCGGTTCGTAGAAGTCCGCTCCCACGTCCGGCTGTTCCTTCGCCCCCGAGGCGAAGAACTGCTCACGCACCTCGGGGCCCCAGCTCACGGATGCGAGGACGCGGATCTCCGACTGGGTTGCGACGAGCCGATCCGAGAGTTCACGGACGAGCTGGCGGTAGGAATCTTCGGTCAGGCTCACCTCTCGGTCCGATGGTAAACGCGATGGCGGGGCCCCGAACGGGGCCCCGCCATCGGGTTGGGTTCGGTGTGGACTAGAAGTCCATACCGTGGTCGTGGCCGCCACCGGCGGGCATGGCCGGCTCGTCGACCGGCTTCTCGGCGATGAGCGCCTCGGTGGTGAGCAGGAGACCGGCGACCGACGCTGCGTTCTGCAGCGCGGAGCGGGTCACCTTTGCCGGATCGGGGATCCGGGCTGCGAGGAGGTCCTCGAACTCACCGGTCGCAGCGTTGAAGCCGACATAGCCGTCGGCGTTGCGGACGGTTTCGACCACGACGCCTGCTTCGGCGCCTGCGTTCGACGCGATCTGGCGGAGGGGCTCCTCCAGGGCGCGACGCACGATGGCACGGCCGACCTTCTCGTCGGCAGTTCCACCGCGCACCTTGTCGATGGCTTCCTGGGCACGAAGGAGGGCGGTACCACCGCCGGGCACGATGCCCTCTTCCACCGACGCACGGGTCGCCGAGACGGCGTCCTCGATGCGGTGCTTCTTCTCCTTGAGCTCCACCTCCGTCGCAGCGCCGACCTTGATCACGACGACGCCGCCCGAGAGCTTGGCGAGACGCTCCTGGAGCTTCTCACGATCCCAGTCGGAGTCGGTGTTCTCGATCTCACGCTCGATCTGGGAGATCCGAGCCTTGACATCGTCCTCGGAGCCGGCACCGTCGATGACCGTGGTGGCGTCCTTGGTGATGATCACCCTGCGGGCGTGACCGAGCAGGTCGACGGAGACGCCATCGAGCTTGAGGCCGACCTCTTCGGAGATGACCGTTGCGCCCGTGAGCATCGCGATGTCCTGGAGCATGGCCTTGCGGCGCTCACCGAAGCCCGGGGCCTTGACGGCCGCGGACTGGAAGGTGCCGCGGATCTTGTTGACCACGAGGGTGGCGAGGGCTTCGCCCTCGATGTCCTCGGCGATCACCATGAGCGGCTTGCCCTGCTGCATCACCTTCTCGAGGACCGGCAGGAGGTCGTTGACCGAGCCGATCTTCTGGTTGGCGATCAGGATGTACGGGTCGTCGAGAACCGCTTCCTGGGTGTCGGGGTCCGTGATGAAGTACGGGGAGATGTAGCCCTTGTCGAACTGCATGCCCTCGGTGAACTCCAGCTCGATGCCGAAGGTCTGGCCCTCTTCGACGGTGATGACACCGTCCTTGCCGACCTTCTCCATCGCCTCGGCGATGGTCTTGCCGATCTCCTGGTCTGCTGCCGAGATGGCGGCGACCGAAGCGATCTCCTCGCTGGTCTCGATGTCCTTCGAGAACTCCCCGATGAACTTCACGGCGGCGCTGACACCACCGTCGATACCGCGCTTGAGCTCCATCGGGCTTGCGCCGGCGGCGAGGTTGCGAAGGCCCTCGCGCACGATCGCCTGGGCGAGGACGGTGGCCGTCGTGGTGCCGTCACCGGCGACGTCGTTCGTCTTCGTGGCGACTTCCTTGACGAGCTGGGCCCCCATGTTCTCGTAGGGGTCCTCGAGCTCCACTTCCTTGGCGATGGTCACACCGTCATTGGTGATCGTGGGAGCGCCCCACTTCTTCTCCAGGACGACGTTTCGGCCCTTTGGGCCGAGGGTGACCTTCACGATGTCGGCGAGCTTGTTGACGCCCGTCTCGAGGCCCTTGCGGGCGTCTTCGCTGAACCGAAGTTCCTTGGCTGCCATATTTGTTGGTTCTCCTTGGGATCAGCCGACGATGGCGAGGAGGTCGCGCTCGGAGACGACGAGATACTCGACGCCTTCGTGCTTCACCTCGGTCCCGCCGTACTTGGAATAGAGGACCATGTCACCGACGGACACGTCCATCGGGATGCGGTCGCCGTCCTCGTCACGCCCACCTGGGCCGACGGCGACGACCTCGCCGGTCTGGGGCTTCTCCTTGGCCGTGTCGGGGATGACGAGGCCAGACGGGGTCGTCTGCTCGTCATCGTCCAGCGGCTTCACGACGACACGATCGCCGAGAGGCTTGAGGTTCATCGATTTCCCTCCTGGGGATGACCTTGGTTTCCTGCCCCGCGAACGGGGCGATTGGCACTCTCGTCATGAGAGTGCCAGCCACGTTAGCACTCCCTCGGGGTGAGTGCCAGTCCGAACTCAGATGACCCCGCAGCACAAATCTGAGTCGGCCCCTAGAAGGTTCTAGCCACGGAAGCCGGGAGCGTAGTCGTTGACGAAGGCACTGACGATGGCCTTGTAGCGGGCGGTCTGGGTCCGAACCATCTGGTGGTGGTCGGAGTCGCCGCTGAACGGGACCAGCTCGAGGGGCCCATCGGGGTCGGCGGCGGCGATCCGTTCCGAGTGCTCGAACGGCGTGTATGGGTCCTCGACATCGTGCATGAGCAGCACGGGCACGTCGTTGCCCACGATCGACTCCTCCGGCGACGCATCCTGGACGTCGAAACCGGCCCGCAGCTCGGACAACAGCGCCGTCGTGGGCACCAGGTAGGTGACCGCCTCGCCGAACTGGACCTCGGCTTGGTAGGACGCCACGTCGTACATGGAGGCGTAGGCCGAGTCGGCGAGCACGAAGGCGAGGTCCTGGTGCTCGGGGAGCATCTGCAGCGCGGTGGCCGCGCCATAGGAGGCACCCACCAGACCCACTTGGCCGGGCTCCAGCTCGGCTCGCCGCAGGAGCAGCTCGAGCATCAGGGCGCCGTCATCGCGCTCGAGCGCACCGAAGGTGTGGAACTCGCCGTCCGACTCACCCATCGCCCGATGGTCGAAGAGGACCATGTGGCACCCGAAGTCCTCGAACGGCACCGTCCAGTCGATGCTCTGCTCGCGATTCGCCCCACGACCGTGCATGAACAGGAGCCCGCAATCGGCCTCCCCTTCCACGTACCAGCCGCGGATCGTCAGACCGTCCGAGACGACCTCGACGTCCTGGACCTCGAAGGGGAGCTCGTCGGCGCGAAGCGCCAGGGGCTCGCGCTCCTGCGTGATGAGTTCGTTCGAGAAGTACCACGACCCACCGAACAGGGCGGCGACGAGCACCACGATCGACAGGACGAGGAAACGACGCATCAAGCGAGGCGCATACCCGGGTCGACTCCCGCTGCCCAGGAGGTGTAGTCACCGGCCGTCAGCAATCGCGCACCGGCCGCACCGATCATCGCCCCGTTGTCGGTGCAGAGCGCCGACGACGGGAGGAACAGCCCGATGCCTCGACGGTCCGCCTCGGTGGCGAGCTTCTCGCGCAGCCGTCGGTTGGCGAGGACACCACCGCCGGCACCGAGCCGCTCGACCCCGGCGCCCTCGACGGCGGCGAAGGTCTTCTGCACCAAGGAGTCGACGATGGCCTCCTGCACCGAAGCCGCGACATCCGGGAGGTCCGGCAGGTCGCCGGCGGCCTTGGCCTTCTCCAGGTGGGTCACGACCGAGGTCTTGAGGCCGGAGAAGGAGAAGTGATACGGCCGGTCCCGCAAGGGGCGCGGGAAACGGATCGCGTCCGGGTCGCCGCCATCGGATGCCTGGTCGATGGCCGGCCCTCCGGGGAAGCCCAGTCCCATGTACCGGGCGAGTTTGTCGAACGCCTCGCCGGCGGCATCGTCGATCGTCTCGCCCATGACCTCGTAGTCGCCCCACGCCCGGACATGGACGAGCTGGGAATGCCCGCCGGAGGCCAACAGCACCACAGCCGGCGGCTCGAACCCGTCGAACTCCAGTACCGGGGCCATGAGGTGGCCCTCCATGTGGTCGACCCCGACGAATGGCAGCTGTCGTGCCCACGCCATGGCCTTGGCGAAGCTGAAGCCGACGAGCAGCGGACCGACGAGACCAGGGCCCTGGGTGGCAGCCACGCCGTCGAGGTCGTCGGGGTGGACACCGGCCTCGGCCAACGAACGATGGGTGAGGGATCGGATCGCTTCGACATGGGCGCGGGAGGCGACCTCCGGGACGACGCCGCCGAAGCGGGCATGCAGGTCGACCTGTGAACCGATGACGTTGGAGAGGACCTCGTTGCCACGCACGACGGCGACCGCCGTCTCGTCACACGAGGTCTCGAAACCGAGGACCG